>NZ_JBHUEM010000055.1:139976-295869 GCF_042680805.1 Bacillus salitolerans
ACAGGTTCAAACCTTACAAGCACTTTTAAAATCAATCGGGTTTGACAATGTTGAGGTGAATGGGAAGTTTGATAAGAAGACGGAGGATGCGGTTAAAGCCTTCGAGGATAGTTATGGCTATACACCTGATGGAATAGCGGGAAGTAAAATTAGAGAGAAACTTCAAGCCACAAAAGAGTATAATAAACTTGCAGACGTTGTACAATCCGAAGAATCTACATGGGATAAAGTATCAGATGCCCTAGTAAAAATGGGTAAAATGGGATTCGATTTTATCATAGGGGACGATATTAAGACTTTATTAGATGAAGATGCTAGTACACTAGATAAGGTGATTGCTGGCCTAGGTTTTGTACCAGGTGGAAAACTAGTTAACACAGGGTTAAAGCTAGCTAAGATTGGTGATAAGGTAGTTTTAGGTTTGAAGACTGGTAAGGCATCTGATAAAGGGATAGATATTTCTAAATTATCACCTTTAGTTAAAACAGAACCCAATACAGCATTTTTTTGGTCAGGGAAAAGTAATGGTATTGGAGGAGCGGAGAAAGCATTAGAGATAGCGAAGGCAAAAGGTGGTACGACCCTTGAAGGAATGATTGATTCAAAAGGTATAATAATGCCAAAATGGGATATTAACGATCCATCGTCGATTAAAGCATGGCAAGATATCTCTAGTGAGTATGCAAATCAAGTATCAGGAGAAGTGCGAGCAGTAGTTGGAAATAGTTTAAGACCAGGTAACATATGGGAGAATGTTGAGCTGCCAAGTTTAATGGAGAATCCGAATGTCACAAAAATAACTACAATCGACCCTGAAACGTTAGTCGAAAAAGTTATATTCGAAAGGTGATGTCAAACAATGAAAATTACAGGAACTTCGTCGTACATTAAAGTTGATGATTTTGAAGGTAAAAGCATGGTTATTGAAGGTGAATTGATTGTTAACGGCTTTGTTGCTTACAAGAGTTCGATGACTCATTGGGAAGGGCCTAATAGACATTTAATTGTCTCAGACGAAGATAGGGACAGATTAATCAAGGCTATTGTTGAGGAAAGTAAGAACAAAGGATTCAGCATAGAATTTGAATAAATAAAACTTGATTTAATGTTGAACTGCCCCCCAATTGTTAGACACCATCTAACAATTGGAGGTGCAGTTTTTATATGGCCAAATTTACTGCAGAAGATAAATTGCAAGCATGTTCACCACTTCTTAGAAGGAAACGAGAGTTCATATTAGAGAGCTAGCCTCATTTCCCTTAAACTGGCCTTTAAAATCGATAAAAGAGATACATGTCGTTCCAAGTAAATATATTGTGAAAAGAGTTTGTTAGTGTGGGTAAATATGTTAAGGATTTAATAAATCAAGTTGGGTTAGGGATGTGATAACTATAATTATTGATAAGTTAGAAGGTTTCGAACGTTTGACTGTTGCAGAAACAATTATTGGGAGATTAAGCATAAGCCACGAAGTGGACTCATTTTTCATGCTTTTCAATTAGAAGATGAGGACCTAGCTAAGGAGTTTATTAAAATTACATATGATTTTATTACTCTTGAAATAAAGGATAGTAGGGAAGTTGGAGGACCATAATGACAGTCGAATTAATAAATGGTATATCCATTGATATGAAAATCGTAAAAGAATTAGAAAGTAAGCTTCAAGTATCCTTTCCTAACGAATATGTAGAGTTCATTACAAACAATAATGGTGCTTATGTGTTTCCTAATGCATTTAGAGTAGGAGATATCATAGAAAGAATAATTAATTTCTATGATGTAGAAAAAACATCCCAATCTCTTGATGAAAGACTCCCAGAGGTGTGATACCGATTGCACGTGTTGCTGGCGATAATCAGCTTTGTTTAGATTTAAGAACAACTGGCTCTGCACCAAACCTATTCTGGGACTATGAAATTGAATATATAGAAAAGGGTTCCTTGTCTTTTGTTGCAGACTCTTTGTTAGACTTCTTAAATAGTTTGTTTGTATCTGAAGAATAAAGGATTATGTTGTTGATATCATTAAAGCTACAACAAATTTCAACTTTTAAATTGAAGCCAACAACTTGATGTACAAAAGTTAATGAAAGGGATGAGATGGGAAAAATTGGGACTAGTAAACTCTTTTATGTCCAAAGCCTTAGGGAGAGTCTAGAATACTGACCATAGTATTTGCTAAACAAGGAAATCAATTAATCATCAATAATCAAAGTATTAAATTTGAATACCCAATACGGTTTGTAAAAGAGGTATCAGATACACTCATTGTTCTACTTGAGATACCTAGCAATGTAACGTATCTAAATAATGTCTTCGGAATTTCTAGTACAGGTGAAATAAAGTGGAGGAAAGACACGGGGAAAGACACGGGGACAGGTACATTGTCTTTTTATCATGGAGGTATCATGAGGGTAGTATTCTCGGACTATGGAATCGGGATCAGTGAAGAAGATGGACGGTATTTCTTAAATTTTGATGAAGAGACACGGGGACAGGTACATTGTCTTTTGAAGCCTATTCTGGATACAATGCTGATGGTATTGTGGGATGGCGCATCAAAAAAGATTTAGAAGGATTTTTAACGAAACGAAAATATAACAGAAGACGAAGGCAACTTTAAGGTCTCTGGAATTAATGCGATTGGAATCATGCATGGAATTGCAGAAGAACTATGGTCATCTGTAAAAGAATCCTTTGCTCTTATACATTCATTTGACGATATGATCTATCAAACTGCTAAGCTAACAAGCAGTATTGTTTCTGGTGAAATTACAATTCAAGATATACAAGATGGATTAAAGGAATCTTTAAAAGAAGAATTTGTAGAGCCATTTGAGTATATTAAGAAACACGGAAAAGATCTTGACTCAGCTACCTATAAAGAATCGAAAGAGTTTGGTCATCACCTGACAAAAGCAATATTTACAATCGGGGCCGTCCTAACCGCGGGTGTTGGCTCAGCTGCCTTGTTGGCGAAGTTAGGTACAAAATTAGGCGGCACGCTTAAGGATATTGCTGATATTGGTAGTGAGAAAGTGTTGGATGATATAGGGAAGGGAATTGCTAATAATATAAAGAGTATAGGTAAAGACATTAAGCATGTTTCTGCAAACGATGTAAATGCTAAATACCCAGATGGTTATGAACCTCCTTATAAATCCGGTACTTTTGTAGCAGAATTTACAACGACAACTGATATACGATTTGTAAGAGTACATGGTTCAAATAATAGAGAGCGTTCATGGGTTATGAAAATGGAAGAGATTGAAGGACTTACTCCAGAACAAATTAAGGAAAAATTTGCTCTACCTGAAACCCCACACTATATAACAGATGTGTATATTCCTAAAGGTACGCGGATGAGAGTAGGTATAGCTGGTGAAAACAAGTTTGGACCAGGTGGAGGTATTCAATATGAATTATTACAAAGACTAGATGATCCTTCAATATGGCAGAACACAAGGAAGTTGAGTGATTAAATGAGTATAAATTATGATGGAAATCAGCTATTTATTTACGGAAAATCATTAAGTTTTAATGATCCAATAAGGTCTATAAAAGAATATAAAAATCTTGTGTTAGTTCTTCTTGCTGTACCTTCTGGGAAGATCAATAACAGAAATGTTTATGCAATAAATAGAGAAGATACGGACATTTACTGGCAAATTGAAGAACCAGATTTAATCTATGAAGATTGCCCATATACTAATTTTATAGAAAATAATAATCAAATAATAATTGGCAACTGGAATGGTATAACATATCTTATTGACGAAAAGAACGGTAAGAGAATTGGGGCAATTCAAACAAAATAAATATTACAACATAAATTGGAGTAAACAGGATCCAGATTCATATATTGCTAGAGCAGGTAAAAATTCAACATATTTTGACCTCGGGACAGAATTTGAAAAAATAAAAAGCAATACGATTTGTCAAACGATGATATTTTAGAATTATTTAATAAACCTTTTCTTGAGGAAGGAATCAAACAAGGAAAGAAATTTGTATTCTCTCATAATCCAATTAATGACCGTGGTTTTCTGGGGAGGGAATTAGATTACTTGGAATCAAAAGGGTATTATTTTGATGTTGAAACAATGAGTGCTAGCAAATACTAAAATATATGGAGGAGCCCATATGGATATTAGGGACTTATTGAAAATAATAGAAAGCTTTTTTGGTAAAAAAGCTAAGCAATATATGATAGAAAGTGAAAAAAGAGAGATCTCTTGTTTATTATATGATTCATTCCAATTTAAGTGTGGATTTGAAGGTCAATACGGAAATTTTAATGGCGGAATAATTGTTGGAGATAGTTATGTAGTAACTAAGTTTTTTGGAGAATTTTTATCCTTAAATAATGATGAAGAATCTATAATAAAGAGTTTAGAAAAAGTTGATCAATATTGTAGGTTAAGGTTACCTGATAAGTTTTTAAATGCATATGAGGAAGCATATTTAACTTAAACTAATACTTATAAATATATATTGAGTTATTAAGAGCTCATAGTTTACTGAATGTGAGGACTGTAACTAACTAATAAATTTTATCTACAAAAAATGTCGAAAGACACGAGGACAGGTGCATTGTCTTCCACTTAGTTGAATTATATTTTTCAAATGGTTGAGACTTCAGCGCATTCTCAATAAACTAGGATTTAATGCAGGTGCAGAAGACGGAGCTTTTGGAGCAGATATGAAAGACGCCGTTCTGCTGTTTGAGCAGTTCATGGGAAAAGCTCAGACAGAGTTGACGATAAAGGTTTATTTTATGAATAAAAAAAAATCTACACATTATTTTCCATGTGGTAACAATCCACATGGATTTTTTGTATAAAATAGACATGGGGAAACTAGCAGACATTGTACAATCCGAAGAATCTACATGGGATAAAGTATCAGATGCCCTAGTAAAAATGGGTAAAATGGGATTCGATTTTATCATAGGGGACGATATTAAGACTCTATTAGATGAAGATGCTAGTACACTAGATAGGGTGATTGCTGGTCTTGGATTGACGCCAGGTGGAAAACTAGTTAATACAGTGTTAAAGCTAGCTAAGATGGGTGATAAGGTAGTTTTAGGTTTGATGTCTGGTAAGGGTAAGGTTAATTTAAATGTTACATCATCAATAGATAAAGACCCTAGATTAGTAAAAGCAGCTGAGCAGATGGGGAAGAATACAAGATTACAAAAAGAAGCTGATGATTTAGTTTCTAGACTACAACAAGGCAATCTTAATCCAGGTAAAGGAAATAATTCTTTAGGATTTGGGGGTATACATGAATTAAGAGGAGCTAATGGAGCTAGAGTTTATTTCCGAAGTTGAGATATTGGCAAAGTCGTCAAAAGATAATCAGGACACAGTTATCATAGTACTAAGGGAATTATACGGAAAATAGTTGTGAGGGGGAAATTCTAATGAAGATTATTGAAATAAAGTATCCAACATATTTTGATGAATTAGATAAATATAATGGTAACCTTGATGTCTTTGTAACTTTGGAAGATGGAATGACTTATACAATGGTGGTTACTACTCCCAACAATTATTATTGGTATATGGATAAAGAAGAGATAGACTATATACCTGCTTCTCCTCCAGACATTATTGTTAGAACGTTAACAAAAGAGAATATACAAAAAGCAATAGAATCATATGTGGGAGATAATGCTTATTGGTTAAAATTGTATTTTCTGGCAGGGAAAGAAGACGGTGTTTTTCAACAGGAAGAAATGGATAAAATGATAAAGAAAATAATGAAAGAAATTGACGAGATTAAAAAGCTTTAACTATTCTTGGAAACCCTAGGTATACACTGGGGTTTCTTTCTTTAATGGGCTATCCAGTGCCGAATAAACGAACTACCCCATCATCCAAAGACACGGGGACAGGTACATTGTCTTTAGGTAGAGCTAAAAAATAATAGTTTCTCTTTTATAAAAAGTGCGAACCAAAATTTTACAAACCCTAAATAAAAGTTCACTCAAAACAGGTGATCTTTTATTAGGGTTTTTTTCATAAGATTTAGTTCATATCCCCCACTTTTGCTAATTAGTCAATTAAATACTGCCCTTTTTTATCTAAAACCATCTGAATAAAATTCTCACGATTTAAAAGCTTAAAAAACAAATAAGATTTCTTATAACACTCTTTTATATCATTCTCATAATTTAATCTTTCAAAACATAGTCCCTGCTGAAAGTATAATTGACCCAGTGAAGACATATCTTCATTTTCTAAGGAAATTTTTATTCCTTCTTTTACATGATAAAGAGATTCTGAATAATAATCCTTTAAAAAATATAGTTTAGAGATATTATAATGGACTTTTATATAAAACTTAGGTTGATGGTATAAGAAATCCTTAAATGATAGAATTTCATTATATTCTTTTAAACTCTTATCATACTCCTTTTTTTCTGCATAAATAATGGCGATACTATTCTTAATTCTCATATCTTCAAAGTCTTGACCGAATAATGGATGTGACTGGTCTATAAGGTTATTTAACCCAATAATACATTGTTCCCAGTCCATTTTTTTTAAGTTATAACTTGTAACAATATATGTCCATTTAATTAGCTGATCAAATCTGTAACCTAGATTTCTACTCTTTTGCTTTAATTCAAAAGAACTTATATCAAATGCATCTTGATAATCCAAGTTCTTCATTAGGTGCTCAATATGGTTAACAGTTTCTTCTATATAGTGTTGTGTTTCATTTAACAAAATTTTTATAAAATAGTCTAGGTTTACTTTAAGCCTTAGAGATATAGAATATAAAATGTCTAAACTAGGATAAACTTTTCCTGCTTCTACACCGCTAATAGTAGGTTGTGTACAGATTCCATCTGCCAATTGCTTTTGAGATATTTTATGTTTTTTTCTGAGTCTTTTAATTTCCTTTCCCAATAGAATAGTATCCATTTTACCCTCCCAAATATAAGAAGCTTTATATTATATTGTTAATTACTATGACAATGTAACAAAAAATGCTATAATTCGCCCTATTTAGAATTAGAGTCCAAATTCATATTGGAGGAGTTAAAGTGAAGAAGGTTTTTAAATCTGTATTAATAATCATGGCTATCCTAGTAATTTCTCAGTATTCAGACATAAGCTCGAATATAGTTAACTTAGCTGAGGATGAAGGACTGCCATTTATAAATTAAAGTAACTAAACAAATTTTACCATATAACTACCAATTTTGGGACCCTATGGATTGGAAATCAGTCTTTTTAAGAAAGTAACTAAAGAAAAAATAAAGACCTCCGAGAGCAAATTGAGCTCAGGATTCCTGATAAGTTCTTAATGTATTATGGATGGAAATAGCAAAGCCTTGCCTAAATACGAGCTATATAGAGCTTGCTTTTAACCACTTCGAAAATAATGATGGAAATAACAATAATAGAGGAATAATATGTAAGTAAGAAAAAGTCTAAAAAAGAGGTGACTTACATGTCAGTACAAAATAAAGGTAGCTGTTAATCTAGAGCTAGCACGACTGATCAGGCTAGACCTCCTCCCTAAAGGTTGTTAGTGAGAAAAGTAAACTAACATCATGGAGGAGAAGGAATATGTTGTACGCTCGCTTAAACAGAAACATTAGCAAAATATTTTTGATTGTAGGTTGCCAGTCCTTTATTCTGGCATATGTAATTGAGAGGATATTTGCGCTTGAGAGAGGATTAAGCATTCTAGAAATGCAGTATATTTTGATTATCTATTCCACCACCAGTTTAATTCTTGAGGTTCCGTTTGGCGTGCTGGCTGATAAGTGGAAGAAGAAATATGTGTTATCTCTAGGGATATTCTTTTGTTGCTTTGAATTTTTCATTAGTATCTATGCATACAGCTTTACGGTATTCAGTCTTGCCTTTTTATTAGCAGCGATTGGTGGAAGTCTCAAGTCAGGGATTATGGACAGTATTTTATTTGAGACGCTAAAAGGAATAAAGAGAGAATCGGAGTTTGAAAAGTTTAAAGGGTATGTCAACCTTTTAAAGTATATGACGTCAGGGATAGCTGGGATTGTTGGAGGATATGTTGCTTATTACTACGGTCTTGAATATAGCTATTGGTTTTCCTTATTCGGTCTTATTCTAGCCGCACTAGTGAGCCTTACTCTTTATGAACCGGTTGCCCTATCAAATAAGCCAACTGAAGATGAGGGCTCAAAGCTAAACAGCTTTATCCTTCATATTATGACTTCAGTAAAAATTGTTCGAAGCAAGCCTGGGTTATTTCAGGTTATGATATACGGAAGTATAATAGGAGCCATTCTCTATGGTCAGCTCCATGAAATGAGCTCGATTATTTATCCAGACATCGGGATACCACTTAGCCACTTTGGTTATATAAGCTTGACGATTACTCTATTTGGCGGATTAGCTGGGGTATGGGCTTATAAGGTAAGAGAAAAATTAGGCTACGTGACTACTTTTGGGATGATTCTCGGCATCTCCATTATTAGCATATATCTGTATAGCGAAGCTACAATGTGGTGGCATGTTGTATATCTTGTAGTTGCTATTTTTATGATGGAGTTGGTCTCACCTTTAACGGCAGGCTACGTTCATCATCGAATTGAAGATCAGTATCGTGTAACGATTAGCTCGCTTGATTCATTTTTAATCAATGCACTGACAATCTTAGTCAGCTTATTGTTTGGTTATGTAGCCGAGCAGTGGTCAATCTATGTAGCCTATAAGATGATGGCAATGATCCTAATGGTATACGGAGTGTTCATCGTCATGTTAAAGATCAAATCGAGGGTACGTGGCGGAGCATCAAGTGTTAGGCAGGGTGTTTAGGGTTTGAATAGGTAGGGGGACGGTTATTGGGACCGTCCCCTAATTTTTTATTATGCAGCAAATAGTTATTGGAATAGGTTTTAGCTACCTTATAAATCAGATAGATATATCTCGGACTTTTCATCTGTTAATAAGACTATTATATTTCCAAGAGAAGTGCCGTCTGGGACATTTTGGTTGATAATCTGACTTAAAATGTCTGAGAGAAGAGGTATCAGAGACATTTGACGCGGAAATCCGCCTTGAAATGTCTGAGAGAGCTGCCGTCATAAATATTTTTTTATAAATGTAGTACACCCTCAAATAGAAAAAGGACGAACCTTCTCCTTCTAAATAGGAGGTCAGAATTCGTCCTTTCACGATCACGCTTTTCCGATAAGATCCTTTTCAAGCAAAGAATACATAATATGGTCTTCCCATGTGTCGTGAATTTTTAAATACTCACGAGCAATACCTTCTCTAACAAATCCAACTTTTTCTAGTACTTTAGCAGATCCGATGTTTCGTGGCATTACTCCAGCCTCAATTCGATGAGCACCTATTTGCTTAAAAGCAAACTTTACCATCAACTGGACTGCCTCGGTCATATATCCTTTTCCATACAGATCCCTATCCAAAGAATATCCTAAGACATATTTATCACCTGGAACAAATTTATAAAGTCCAATACTACCGATCAGCTGATTCGTATTGTTTATAAATATTCCAAAAGTAATTCGTGATTTCTCTTCGTAATCTTTACTCCACTTTTCAACCATCTGCTCATGATTTTCCAATGTATAATAGCTGTCTGTATATACCATTGGAGATATGGCTTCAAACTCAACTCGATTCTTTCGATTTAGGTCTAGTAAATTTTGTGCATCTGATAACTGAAATTGTCTTAGATGAATGTTAGTCGATTGAAGATTCATAGGAATTCACCTCGATGAATGATTTTTATGGAAGTAGAACAGATTCACCTTTATTTAATCTGCGTAAACGCCCATTGATGCCCGTCTGGGTCTACTAATTCAAATTCAACATCTCCCCAAGGGCGCTCGACTGGTGCATCGATTCGTTTGCTGTCTTGCTGATGATCAAGGGGTTCTAGTCCCTGGCTTACAACATGCTGAAACATTTCTTCCACGTTATGTACGCCAGCATGAATAGCCGTCATGCCTGGATTCGTTGTATCAGATGGATGCAGCATGATGTATGTACCGCCAAGCTTAAACCAATGCATTCCATCAAACCCATTTACATATGTAAACCCTACCTTCTCATACCATTCCTTTGATAGTTCAGTTTCCTTACAAAATAGAACAATGTGATGAATACTTTCTAGCATATGGCCCCACTCCTTATATGATAACTTATACTATTAGATTCTATATTTTTTGAGAAATACCTTTTATACTATAGATAAAAGAATGGAAGGAGATTCCAATGACAATTTACATTGCACTACTACGTGGGATTAATGTTGGTGGAAAAAATAAAATGAAGATGGATGAATTGAGGAAATTGCTCGAATCGCTTGGCTTAAAGAGTGTTCAAACGTATATTCAAAGCGGAAATGTGGTGTTTGAATCAGAGGAAGATGCCGATGCGCTTCAAGAGAAGTTAGAGAGTGAAATCCTTCGCGTGTTTGGGTTTTCGGTACCTGTAATCATCAGAACGGCAAACGAGCTTGCGTTAGTAAAGGTAGGCTGTCCATTTTCTGAAGAGGAGATTTCAGAAGCTGATTTATCGTCAGTAGGAGAGAGTCTGTACGTAGCCTTTTTAGAGGATGTTCCTAATCAAGTAGATGTTGATCGACTGGATGCCTTCAAAAGTGAATATGAATCCTATCATCTTGCCGGCAGGGACATCTACCTGTTATTTGGCCAGAGCATTCGGAATTCCAAGCTGGCAACCAATCTACAAAAGCTAAGTGTAGCAGCAACAGTGCGAAACTGGAAAACGGTTAATAAGATTGCGTCGATGGTAGAGGGGATAAAGGAATAGTCGTAAACCATAGAGGGGGCTTGAGTGTAGAGTCCTCTTTTTTATTTTCAAAAATACTCATGAATGGAAATAGATGTTAAAATCAATGTATCTACCATCTTACTAAGAGAAAATTTAAAGGAGTCTTATCTTGACTACAAAAATACGAAGGTTGATTAAAATTAATTTAATCATGCTCACCCTATTAATCTTACTAGGATTCGTGCTTCCAACCTGGACCCCAAGTATAGAAGGGGAATATAGTGTAAGTACATTAGAGCAGGCCGAGATTAACGGTACGGAGCTTGAAGTCATGATAAGAGGAGTTGATCGTCGTAATCCGATTATCGTCTTTGTCCACGGGGGACCAGGTTGTTCTGAGATTCCATATGTAAGAAAGTATCAAGATTTGCTTGAAGAGCATTTCACGATTGTTCATTATGATCAGCGGGGAAGTGGGAAGTCGTATCACTTTTTCGAGGATTACACTGGCATCACAACCGCTCAACATGTCGAGGATTTACTGGCCATAACCGATTATGTGACAAATATGTTTTCACAAGAAAAGGTAGTACTCATTGGTCATTCATTCGGTACTTATATCGGCATGAAGGCAGCAGCAGTAGCACCGGAAAAATTTGTTGCTTATATTGGAATCGGCCAGGTTTCGGATAAAGTTCAAAGTGAAGTTGACAGCTTAGAATATACACTGAGACAGGCAACGCTTGCAGGTAACGAGAAAGATGTGGAAAAGCTTAAGAATCTGAGGGACTCCATTGAAGGTGGTGAACGCATAACCCCTAGACACGTAGTCCGTAAATATGGTGGTGGTGCTAGATTAATAGATGATAACTTGGATTACTATACAGGATTCCTATTCAATCCTGAATACAATTTACTGGATGTTGTTCGTTATGTAAGAGGAGTTTCGCAAACTCAAGGAATTTTAATGGATGAAGAGAAGCGTCATAATCTGCCATCACTTGTTGATGAACTAGAAATACCGACCTTTTTTGTGATGGGTAAGTACGATTATATGACCTCTACAAATCAAGCAAAAGAGTACTTCGATGAACTTAAAGCACCGGTAAAGGAATTTGTTCTTTTTGAAAAATCAGCTCATTATCCACAATTTGAGCAAGAAGAAGAATTTAAAGAGTGGCTGGTGACAGTCACCACCCGTATTTTCTTGTTTCACAAGAATGTTTCACGAACACAAACTGATTAAACAAGTATCACAATAAAGCGTGATATAATACGCTTCAAGTCGCAGGATGTGGGAGAAGGCCACTAGAACTGATAAGGAATTTGAAAAATATAAGAGAAGAAATAGTTAAGGTTGCATAATACCTTAACAAACCATCCTCTGTTATTTCCTCGAAAAAATACTCTACAAATCATTCAACCCAATAAACAAAAAGAGAGACTTATCACTTCTTTTCAAAAAGAAAGTGAAACGTCTCTCAGTTTTATTTATATCGTTTTCTCCTCATCCATTGTGTTGCTGCCCATTTATCTCCGATGACAACAGGTGCTCCGCCATGCAATGTTAGGTCGTTTAACGCCTGATCCTCATAGAAGTATTCGAAATACACCGCCATCCCTTTTTGAGGGGACACTGCCAATTTTAGGTGAGGAAAATATGTTTCTCCGCCATACTCGACGTCATTGAGGTACATGACGAGTGTGCTAATTCGAGGATTATTTACTACATTACTCTTGGATGTAAAGAAATCATAATGCGCTTTATACTCTTGGTTGATTTGATAATTCAAAACCTGTAGCCCTTCACCATGTTCAACTGGGATATTCATAATTTGAGAGATACGTTTTTCCACTCTTGTTACAACATCACTTTCTCCCTCTGGCAAGAAGGTACTACTACTTGTTCTTAGTTCGTTTTCCTCCCGAACGGAACCAATCTTGGAACGCTTCATTCTGTCTTGCGATAATCGAATGAGCTCATCACATTCTTCATCGCTTAGTACATTTCCTAAAACAACAATCAGTGGTTCTTCCATTCTAACAATAATTTGTATGTCACGATCCTCTGTCTTTATCTTGTTACCCGAGTGGTTAAAAATCGTGAGCTCCTTTGTTGTTTCTACTGTCAATTTTCATCAGCCTCTTTAATATTTTTAAATTTCTGAAAAAAGAGAAGAGATTTGGTTAAAAGATAGTATGAGTGATTTGCTTTGTATCCAGGGAATCTGGATTTAACTTTACAACTACCTCCATTAAATTGACGGTTTCGATGAATCATTTTCCTTTCAATTTTAATCTGTGTAAGCTGTAATTTCTACAATTTTTTGATGGAAAAAGGACGGTGCTTCAGAAAGCACCGTCCCTTTTTACTAGACTGTCAGTTGGATTTCAACGAACATTGAATAATCGTCACAACGAACCTCTGTTAGTTTACTTGAAATAGTAAGTCCATTATCTACCTCAGGTGATAAAAAGACGGCGACTTCTCTTGGGATCCATCCAATAGAATTACCAGTAGATGTATAGACACCAATCGCATTTCGGTCATGCACATTTTGTGGATCTCTTTTTAACACAATCGGATCGGTTAGATGTAGATTTCTAATCGTTTCTGGTCTTCCTTCAAACGAGATACCTGCTAAGGTTTCCTTCGAGTATAATCGTACACCCTTCGTTTTTAAATAATAAACGAGATTCTTTGATTCTCTTAACAGCGGGAGCAACAAATTGACGCTAAATCCTGGGGTAGTGACAAGACCATTGTTATATAGTTTTAGCACGGAGAAATGCTTATTTTCCCCGCGCTGTAATACGGCTTCAAGCGCACGATCCCCGTACTCGGGTATTGTGATAAATTTTGTACCATTCGAATTCATAAGAGTTAAAAAATCTTCCGCATCTCCTTTATGTATAGATGCTAGAAACATTTCGTCTTCATTTTGAAATTGACAATAGTGTTCAATCACTTTGATAACCCGATTCGCAAACGGTGACTGACGGTTTACTCTCATTAAATAGGACATAGGGTCTTGCCTGTGCTTGTTCGCGGATAGGACATTCTTTAGAAACAATTCGTTAAATTGATCAATCGCTACATGCATGGCACTCTCTGAAACAACGTCAAATTCATTTAAAATAAGAGAAGTAATTCGGTCATATCGATGGGCAGCAACTGATAGAAGGTGCTCATCGGTTAGTTGAAATTGGATATCTCCATTTTGTTTCCGCTTAAACAGCTGCTCCAAGAAGATGGTATTCCCTTTACGAAGAGCTGCCGTAATCATGTTACTTGGTACGATATCCATCTCGTTTACGAAGAGATTTGGAATCGCAACCCGGTGATAGGTACAATCCATTGTTTGTTCGAGCATCTTATCGCTTACAAAAAAGAATGAAGGATTTTTACGTTTTCGGGCAATTATTTTTTCTAAAAACGGAATATTTTCTTTTTGAATGGCGACTATAATAACCTGTTCGGAAATTGAATCGCTATGACGAAGCAGGAGCTCATCGACCTCTGCTGATTTTGTTTTGATGGCTTCCATAAACAATTCATCGGTCATATCAAATGAAAGTGTCCCTTCACGTTTTAATTCAAAGGCACTTTCTAAAAATACAAAATTAACCTGGTAAATAGCCTGCTTCACAACTATAGGTGATAGGTGGGTTACTTCTTTCAGAAGTAGGGAGAGATAATGTGCATAACGAGAATTATTGATTGAACGACAATTCACGACGTTTATTAAAAATTCCTCTCCTATTGTTGAGCCCACACTGCCTGCCTGTCGCAATTCTAAGACTCTTTCTAAAAACGAAAAACAATGATGGTCTACAGCTACTTTCATCGTTGCAGGAGGCAAATCAAATTTTCTTCCATGTTTATGATGAGGCATTAGGAATTTTTCAAATGAACTTTTTACATGTTGAAAAACATCACTAATAATGGTAGTCGCAAAGGAAGTAGCCTGTTGTTCTACTATCTTATCAGGAACGAATTCATTGTAAGCATTTAGTAGATTAACAGCAGATGTATCACAAATTTTTAGCGCTTTCTCTAGCATTTGAGGATCGAAGTCTTGTATCTGACTTACAAAATAACGAGTAGCTTCATGCTTTTTATTCAAAATCGATAGCTTTAAGAATTCGTTTAGCTCCTGCTGATAAGTTGGGCTATAACTCTCATAATAGCGAAGTAACGTTGCATCATCAATCGGTGATTGGAAAAGCTGCTTTACGATTTGGGATTGCTGACTTGAATCTACTTTTTCGAGTAAGAGCTTCACAGCTGTCATATTGCCGTAACGAATGGCAACACGTATCGGATTATCCTGTTGATGGTTCTTCTTATTGAAATCAGCACCATTATCTAGTAAAAACTGTATCATCTCTATTTTATCTAGCTTTGACATGAAAATGATCAGGGGTGTATTCCCTTTTTTGTCGGTTAAATCAGGTGTCCCCCAGAATTTTATAATGGCAGAGGCTCCTTGTGTGTTGCCATTCAACAAATGCTCCATCAGGCTTTCAAAGTTGTACATGTCAGACACTCCCATATAAATTTCTTACTACTCATTGTAAAGGAAGAATCGCGATAATGGTATACTAATAGACAGAGTATATCGTGAACAAAACAGCTTAGGAGTGTAACTACCATGGAGATTGCAAATCGACAACATTATCGTACGACACCCATCGGAGCAAAGGGAACGACGATTCCATATTCCGAGATTGTGACTCACCAAACGACGATGGATCTTGTCTCAGATCAAGAGGTTGATCATCATTATTTTCGTGCATTAGAGAAGGAAGGGGTATTTCTAAACCGTGCACAGCTTGAAGCCGTTCGTGCTTCAAGAGGGCCACATCTGATTATTGCGGGAGCTGGAAGTGGAAAGACTAGAGTGTTAACGTCTAGAGCTGGTTATTTGTTAACCTATGATACTACCATCAGACCAAACAATATGATGCTAGTGACATTTACGCGAAAAGCGGCATTGGAAATGCTTAGCCGAATTCAGCGACTTCCTGGAATTTCAAGAAAGATGGCAACAGAGATGGTAAGTGGCACCTTCCACTCTATTTTCCTCAGAATTCTTCGTAAAATGAAGTATGACCAGCAAATCCTTTCCAATGAAAAGTGGAAGGAAATCATGGTGAAGGGGATACTGAAGGAAGAAAGGCTTCATGATTCGTATGAACCAGAAACGATTTTATCGTGCATTTCCTCCTTTAAAGCAAACTTACAAAGACCAGGGGATGTACTGGCGAAAACGCCCATTGAACGTGAGATACAGGGGATTTATGAGAAATATGAGCATGTGAAAAATTCAAAAAATCTTATGGATTTTGATGATATCTTAATGGAGTCGTATTACTTGCTTAAGGAGAATGAATCCTTGCTGGAACGAATTCAAGGTACGATCCGCTACGTGCAGGTTGATGAGTATCAGGACGTGAATAAAGCTCAGCATGAGCTAATTAAATTGATTGTGAAAGCCCCAGATCAAAATGTGTTTTTTGTAGGGGATGAGGATCAGGTCATTTACAATTTCCGTCATGCCACGCCGAAGTATATTTTAAACCTATCAAAGGAGTACCCAAATTTAAAAACGATTACCTTAGGGACGAATTACCGAAGCACGGATTCAATTGTGGGGCTTGGCAATGAAATCATTAAACATAATAAATATAGACTTGGTAAACAATTGACGGCGACAAAAACTAGTCATACGACGCCATTTTATATGCGACCTTCTGATACGTTAGAGGAAGCGGTGCAAATTGTTGATAATATTCAAGCAGATGTGAGTTTACGAGAAAGAGAGTATAAGGATTATGCAATCTTGTATCGGACACATAATAATAGCCGGAACATTTTTGATGAGCTCGTATTAAGGGATATCCCGTTTGTGACGAAGAATGAGAAGGTGTTCTATGAGCATCCTCTAGTGAAACCGGTCCTTGACCATTTGCGCTTATCCCAAAATCCGAATCTAATAGAGGCGATTGAAAGTGTCGCTCCGAGCATGTATTTGAATAAGGAGAAGGCTGTTCAACACGTGCTAGAGGCCACCCTTGGTCAACAAAAGAAAAATATGCTGAGGTCTCTCTTAGTGGTACCTAGTTTAAAGCCTTTCCAAATGCAGAAAATTTATGATCGAATAGAATTCATCGAAGGGTTAAAAGATAAAAAGCCAGTGGATGCGATACGTGAGGTTCGTAAAGGACAGCCGAAATATGATGAGTATCTAGAGAGTGATGAACGGAAGACTTTGACACAGCAGAAAGAGATGGTTCGGGAAACGATGGATGAGTTAGAAGCTTCCGCAACCAGGTTTAATACGATTGAAGAGTACCTTGCCTTTATTGATAAGATTCTCGATAAGTATAAAAATATGGAACAGCTTCGTAAGGAACCGAATGCTGACTGTATACAGCTCATGACGATTCATTCTGCGAAAGGATTAGAATTTCCAGTCGTATATGTCATTGGATTCAGTCAAACAATCCTGCCCCATGCATCAGCCTTTAGTGCAAACGACAAGCAGGACCGCTTAATTCCCGAAGAAAACAAGGAACAGCTCGAAGATAACGCCTTTGAAGAAGAACGACGCCTAGCCTACGTAGCCGTCACCCGTGCTCAAGAAGAACTGTACCTCTCCTCGCCACAGGAATACCGAAACAAAACCGTCGACGTATCGAAGTTTTTGTTAGATGCATTCTCTAGTGCAAAGTGACAGTCACCACCCGGTTTTTCTTGTTTCACAAAATTGTTTCACAGGGAGATGAACAGCGTGGGAAATCAATGGGATGACTCTTATGAACGGTACGGGAATGGATATAATCGAACTAGACGAAATCCATCCTACACAAATAGCTGCAGAGTATGCCAGCAAAAATTTAAAACTACCGAGTCCGGGAAGACTATTTGCCAAACATGTGAGGAGGCAAGGCAGTTAGCTAACGAGCGCTTCGCTAAGATGAATCTCTCTACTAGTGAATACGAGAAACAAAAAATGCAAAAGCAGCGAGAGCGGGATGAGAGGGAGAGAGCGAAAAGAGAGTTCGGGTGGTGATCTGTACTAGGAATCATTAAAGTTTCTAGCTTGTAAACCTCGGTCTATGCAATATAAATACAAATGAAAAGCCGTAAAGTACAAACACTTTACGGCTTTTTTTTGTTGAGCTAGAAGATGAAAACACCCATCCAAATGGTGTATATTGGAAGTTAAAGGATTTATAATAAGTAAATAATAAGGAGATGTTCAAAATGAGAGATTATGTACTTCGCCTAATCAGAATATTTCCAGTTTATATTTCACTCTATGGAGTTAGTTTTTTAGTAGGAGTTTTTTCGTATCAATTATTTCTTGGTGAACCCATTGACCATAACATATATTTATCAGGTGGACTCATAGGGTTATTAGTTTCATTACTTCCTGCTTTATTATTAGGGAAAAAGAGCAGAGACATCTCAAATAACTTTATCCTTGCTTTACTGGGCTATTTACTTTTAAGTCAAATACTTTGTACTTTGCTACCAGTGCTTATTGTACGCATGCTAAATACAAGCCTATCAGGAACATACCAGATGTTATCAGAAATATTTCCATACTATATTTATGGGTCCCGTTATTTACTCTTAAATTTGGTGTTATCATGTCTATTCTTTTTGCTTGGAATAGCGCTTTTAGATAATAAACAAGTTTTTGGGAAAATTCTCAAAAAAATTTTATGACAATATAATAAGAAGGGGGGAGCATGTTGCTCCCTTTATGAAACAAGTGAACGCAAGTGGATTTTGATTTAGTGGAACAAGCCAAGCTAAATCTATAGCGTACGGGGATTTGACTTTGTAAATTTAAAAAGGTCGTCAATAGTCGGAAGTTTGAGAGACTCATAGCCGGAGCCATTTTATTAAATATAAGGAAAGCATTCTTAAAGAGGGGCCAAAAAGGGTCTCTCTTTTTAATTATTTCTCCATTACACCCACATATTGGAAGGTTTTCGTATGGGCAAATTCTTGTCTATCAAATAGTTATAAAAACCTAGTAAGTATATAGGTTTTAAAGAATGAATGTCGAATTTACTCGAAACTATAGGAAATAAGACAGATTAAACTTTTGTAAATTATAAAAAAATTGTCGAAAATTCGACGTGAGTTTGGTTGCGTGACAATTGACACAATATTCAATATGTTATGATATTTCCGCAATATTATTTTTATAAGAAATAAGAGAGGAGATTTGTGAATGAATAAGAAAAAATGGCTATCTGTTCTATCTACCAGTGCGCTAGCTTTATCTTTATTAGCTCCACTAGCAACTCCGGCATCATCTGTGAATGCTTCTACTACAAGTCCGAATTGGGATGTAGAGCGATATGGGGACCGTATTGATATTGATGGTGTGCTAAATCAGCTTTCTCAAGATGAAAATTATTTAAAGCAAGCTGAGGAAAAGTTGAAGGTGCAAGCGAGTGAGATTAACTTCAACGAAGAGGGAAGCGAGAACTCTAACAGTGGAGACAGCAGCTTCACATATGATGGAGGCTCTAGATTCTTCTTGGACAGAGATCTTGCATTTAAGGAATTCACGCTCAGAAGTGAAGGAGAGAATGTGGAAATCTGGGTGGCAAACGACCTTAGCTTCCCAGCAGGTGATCCTCGTCCAGCCCATGTTGTAACACAAGAGCAGGTGGACAAGCTGCGTGATGAATTCGATTCCAATATATATCCAGTAGCAACTGAGTTCTTTGGTATGCCAGATGTTCATGATGGATCACATTCACCACTTGTTGATATGGGATATGTTCCAGAAGGCTATTATGAAACGAGTGATAAAATTGTCATGCTTGTAGACAACATTAAGGATGACAACTTTAATGACCCAACGTATCCATTCTTTGTTGCCGGATTTTTCTGGGGAACACTAGAAAGCTATATTGACAGAAATATTATAACAATTGATACAAATAATTGGGAAGAACGCTTAGAGAGCACGTTCTTCGCAACGACGATTCATGAGCTTCAGCACTTAATTCATGCTGATAATGATGGTGCTGAGGAAACTTGGTTAAATGAAGGGATGTCCACATTCTCTGAGTATCTAGGTGGGTATGGACACGGTGAAGGTTCGATTAATTTCTATTTAGATCATCCAGAAAATTCACTTGTGAACTGGGATGAGCACCGTGTAACAGAAACAGGTCCAGAAACGATTGCGGATTACGGTCAAGTGTACCTGTTTACCCTTTATTTGTATGACAAGTATGGAAAAGAATTTATACGCCAGCTTGCAACAAGTGATATTGTTGGGATGGAAAGTGTAAATAAAGTGTTAGCAGACTTTGGGGCTAAAGAAGATTTTACGAAGGTTTATCAAAACTTTATTACCGCTCTAGCCTTAGATGATGGATCAGGTGGAGTTTACGATTTTAATAGTATCGATCTTCGTGACCTATCCGTAGATAGTAACGGAACAAAACGCGGGTTAACGGTTAACTATGATAAAGCACTTACGTATGAAAAAGAAGGTGTTCCTGCTTGGGGTGGAGACTTTAAAGTATTGGACTTTGAAGACAAAATTCGCAGCATTTCCTTTGATGGAGTAGATTTCTTACCTATTCCTTGGCAGTCCGTTCAAGATCCGCTAGGTTCAGGAAACCAAGTATTATGGAGCAATTCATCAGATGAGGCAGACAATGCACTTATCTTTGAAGCAGATCTATCGAGTGTACCAACCGCTACCTTAACGTTTGATCACTATATTGATATTGAAGAGCAGTGGGACTTTGGAGTGGTTCAAGTGTCAACCGACAACGGTCAAACGTGGACATCTCTAGCTAATGAAAACACTCGTTCAGATGTCGTGGCAGAAGGATATCCAAAAATTAAGGAAAACGTTCCAGGCTTTACCGGTCACTATGAAGACTGGCAAACAGAACAATTTGACTTAAGTCAATATGCGGGTCAAAAAGTACTTGTTTCGTTCCGTTACTTAACGGATTGGGGTTATACTGATTCAGGATGGTTTGTAGATAATATTGCAATCCCTGAAATCGGCTATAGTCAAGATGGAAATTCGACAGATGCCTTTATGTCCATGAACGAGTTGCTTGGTCAATTCGTTGAATATACCGTAACTTTTATTAATGAAAAGGAAGTCGGAAATAAAAAGGCTCCTAAATACAAAGTCATTACAGTTGATCCGTTTAACGTGACGGAAGAGGACGCACTTCAATTACGTCAACTATTCCAAAACGGGAAAAACTATATGATTACGTCATATGCTGCACCAGCGAGTGACAAAAACCCGGTTGATTTTACGTACGAAGTACACCTAAAAGAAAAGGGTAAAAAGAAGAAGTAATTAAAGAATGAGCTAGACATTCATTACGAGTGTCTAGCTTTTTTACATATATAAAAGAAGGAAGAACTTGTTTGTTTTTTGAAATGAACAAACCTATATGATTTCCATCTTATGCAAACTAATAAACATGTACCAATAACTTCCACGATCAAAAGTTGTCAAAAATTTTGGTTCGACTTCAAATCCATGTATGAGTTCTTAAAAGCTTGTAATACATGCTTTCTTCATGTTGTAGTTATACATTTATGTTTAATTAAAGATATATTAAGAAAATATAAACTCACTCTAATCAAAAGGTGAAAACTAGTTGTATTCATCACTCTTTAGGTGCCTTTAAACAGGATGAATCCTTATGTATAATGCTTTGGATAGGATAAAACAAATGGAAGGGTACTAGTAAGCTACCTTGCTATAGTATAACGATCTTTTAAGGAGATAGTAGAAGTTCTTTTTGTTTAGTACGCATAAGTAGGTTGAAATTGAAATCTCCGAAGCAAAGTGCTGGAAATATTTTAAATTATATGTTAATATTATCTATTTTTACACTTTGTTAAAATAATGTTGACTCCAAGGTTGATTTTTTAGATAATTCTTATTAGTTAAGCGTTTACAACAAATTTCGACAACAGGAGGAGCTGGAGATGGAATTTATACATGGCTTAATTGGACAAGCTAATACTTTACTATGGTCTTATATACTAATAGGGCTTTTACTAGGGCTAGGATTGTACTTTACAATCAAAACAAGGTTTGTACAACTTTTTAAAATGGGTGAAATGTTCCGAGTATTGAGAGATAAAAATGAAGGGATACGAGGAGAGAAATCAATCACTTCATTACAGGCATTCTTTATTGGGGCAGCGACTCGTATTGGAACAGGAAACGTAGCCGGTGTGGCGATGGCTATTGCTCTAGGTGGACCAGGAGCGGTTTTCTGGATGTGGATAGTAGCCGTTTTAGGTGGGGCTAGTGCCTTTGTTGAGAGCACATTAGCTCAAATTTACAAGGTAAAGGACAAGGTAGGATTTAAAGGTGGACCTGCCTATTATATACAAAAGCAATTAGGTGCTAAATGGTTGAGTTCCATTTTTGCCTTTAGTATCATTCTATCTTTTGGATTAACATTTAATGCCGTTCAAAGTAATACAATTGCAGCAGCGTTTACGAACTCTTTTAATGTAAACGGAGCTGTAATAGGAGGAGTATTAGTAGTATTAACAGCTGTTATAATATTTGGTGGAATCCAACGTATTGCTAAATTTTCGGCTATCATCGTTCCAATCATGGCAGTTTTTTATATTATATTAGCAGCAATAGTCGTAGTTACAAACATCACATCCGTTCCAGCTGTTCTCTCTTTAATCGTGAAAAGTGCGTTCGGATTTGAGCAAGTATTAGGCGGTGGAATTGGAGCAGCCATTATGATGGGAGTAAAGCGTGGTTTATTCTCAAACGAAGCAGGAATGGGAAGTGCACCAAATGCAGCTGCAACAGCAGTAGTGTCTCACCCTGCAAAACAAGGGTTTGTACAAGCCCTAGGAGTTTTCTTTGATACAATCATTGTGTGTACAGCAACAGCCTTTATTATTCTTCTATCAGATGCTTATACAACAGGTTTACAAGGAATTGAATTAACACAGGCATCAATGGCTGAGCACTTTGGAGGATGGGCAAGTATTTTCGTAGCGGTAGCAATCTTCATGTTTGCATTCAGTTCAATTATTGGGAGCTACTATTACGGTGAAGCCAATATTGAGTTTGTAAATAAGAGTAAAGCAGGTTTACTTGTCTATCGTATAATCGCTCTAGGATTTGTTATGTTTGGAGCGGTAGCAAGTCTACAAATTGTTTGGGATTTTGCTGACCTGGCCATGGCAATTATGGCATTAATAAATCTAATAGCTATCGGTATTCTTGGGAAATTTGCATTTAAGGCTCTTGATCACTATTTAGAGCAACGTAAACAAGGGTTAGACCCAGTTTTTTATGCCGATGACATTCAAGGACTAAAAGGTGTTGAATGCTGGCAAACTCCGGATAAAGAGCAGGCTAAAAAAGTAGCCAATATATAAGACGAGGATACAAATGTAGAAGTTTAATAAATTGGTAATGAATGGTAGGTATTATCCAATAAATACACAAAAGTGAAAAAGATAATAAGCCTGAGGATAAAAAAATAACCCCAGTATGTGTACTGGGGTTATTTTTTTATTACCTCATGAAAAACGTTGATTTGGCTTTAGAGAAATATAAAAGGTAGAGAGTAAATTAAATCCTTTCATTTTTAGGTTTACTATCTTTTAAACAGTTCAATAGAAGTTGTCAAAAAATGTCGAATAAAGTAGAATAAAGTAGAATGGTGATTAAACACTGAATATTATATGAATAATTTTATTACATTCCAGCAAGAGCGTCTAACGGGAGAGTTATACGTGTTTTATATGGAGACAAAGCTTTCAACGGATAAATTAACAGAAAATTCGCTTAGAATAAGCCATGATGAAGGGGGGGAATAATAGATGAAATACAGGGGAAGAATCTACACATTTTCAGCAGTACTGATTTTTGGAATGTATATATTTTTAGGGCATTACTATCTTCACGAACTAGATTCTTTTATTCCATTCCATGAACCTATTATGCTCACAATCGGCCTCTTCATTTCATATGTACTCGGGAGAAATTTTGATATAAAAACATATAACCATGAGAAAAAACTCATAGAAAAACAATTAGAATTAAAAAAACTAAATGACCAACTCTATCATGTATTTCACAATGTTGATGCGGGAATTTGGATATTTGATGTCCAAGAGGAAAAAATCCAAGTTTCTTCAGGAACAGGCAAAATATATGGCGTAAATCCAGAAGCGTTTTCGAAGAATATTACGTTGTGGAAAGAAGTTGTACACCCCGAAGATGTAACGATTATAAATGAAATAGAAGAAACCCTTAGTGCTGGGCAAAGTAGTGTCTTTGAATATCGTATTATACGTCCAAATGGTGAGGTTCGCTGGGTGGAAGCTCGTTCAACTCCTACATTGGATGAAAATATGAACGTATCCATAGTATATGGTGTCGTTTTTGATATTACCGATAAAAAAGAAACAGAAAAAGAAATTGAATATATGGCTTATCATGATATGTTGACTGGATTGCCTAATCGATATATGTACAACCAATATCTAGCTAAATCCTTAAGTCGTTGCATACGAAATCATAGACAATTGGCGATCATGTTACTAGATTTAGACCGTTTTAAATTCGTGAATGATACGATGGGTCATGAGTTTGGGGATGTTTTACTACAGCAAGTATCCGAGAGATTAGTGAAAAGTGTTCGTGAGGGTGATTTAGTCGCACGCCAAGGAGGCGATGAATTTATCATATTGATGGAAGAGGTTAATGAGACTCAAGTTAGAGAAATAGCAGAAAAAATCTTAAATAGTTTTAGTACACCTTTCACCTTAAATGAGGAGGATTTTTTTACGTCTCCAAGTATTGGAATTAGCTTGTTTCCCGCAGATGGACAGAATATTAACACCTTGATTAAACATGCTGATACCGCTATGTATCTAGCCAAGAAGCGTGGCAAAAATAACTATCAGTTTTATATACAAGAAGATCAGAATATCCTAGATCGAAAAACAAGAATAGAACAAGGTTTGAAAAAAGGACTCTATAATAATGAATTTTACCTGCAATATCAGCCTAAGGTTAACTTGGAAACGGGTGAAGTATATGGCGCGGAGGCACTACTCAGGTGGCAACACCCAGAACTTGGTGTAATATCCCCAGTAGAGTTTATTCCGATTGCTGAAGAAACGGGAATGATTATTCCTCTTGGTAAATGGATTCTAAGAAATGCATGTAAACAAAATAAAAGTTGGCAACAATCTTTTGGTAGTAGGATAGAAATGGCAGTAAATATTTCCTCTTTACAATTTGAAGACAGCCAATTTATAGAAACTGTAAAAGAAATTCTAGAGGAAAGCCAATTGTCACCTCAATATTTGGGACTAGAGATAACGGAAAGTGTCATGCAAAATATCGATTATTCTTCTTGTATCATTCAGGAGTTGAAAAATCTTGGGATCAAAATATCCATTGATGATTTTGGTACTGGCTACTCATCATTGAGTGTGTTAAATCAGTTACCGATTGATGTCGTGAAAATCGATAAATCATTTGTAAATGAGATTATGACAAATTCTAATACGGCATCATTGGTAAAAACGATTATTGAGATGGGAGATAACTTTAAATTTGATTTAGTTGCAGAAGGTATTGAAAATAAACAACAGGCAGAGTTCTTAATTCAAAATGGTTGTCAATTTGGCCAAGGGTATTATTATAGTAAACCACTTCCAGCTAATGAGTTTGAAAAATTATATTTTAAAAGCTCCATGTCGGATTAATTGAGGGAATTTGGACGTTTCGTCCATTTTTTTTTGTAAGTTAGGAAAGTTACAGGTGTTTAGTTTATATACTGTTACTCTAAATCCAGCTCTAGCGCCCAGCCAAGATGAAATGGCGACGATCTTTGCCAGTTCATCCTACTCGAGGGGGAAAAAGAAAAATCCTTTTTTCCTTGATCAAATAACCTGTTTTGAATAAAAGGAAAAACCACTTTTTTTTCGAAACAGAACATTTGTTCTACCTGAGGCTAAACGGGGCGCATGCGCCTTTTGTTCCAAAAATGATATAAAAACGAGGATACGGAGCAACATCAATGGATATCTTATTATCATGTACTAAGCAAAATAAAGGATGGTTACCTTGGCAGATCGTAGACTGGAGCATTTTAATAAGGCAGTAGAGCTTCGAAAAGAGTCGACTGAAGCCTTTTGGGAATATTGGCATGAGTTTGCTATTTATACGAGTCTAGAATTTTGGATCATGGTTTCGATACTTGTCGTTCCACTCATCATTTTGTGTTTCAAAATTGATAAGAGTAAGATCTTCTTAATTGGATTTTTTGGTTACAGTATACATGTGATTTTTGCATACACGGATAGTTACGGAATAGGCGAAGGGCTCTGGAATTATCCATTTCAAGTAATTCCAGCTTTGCCTAGTTTATCGTTAGATTCAAGTCTTGTACCGGTTGCGTTTATGCTCCTCTACCAATGGTGCTTACATCATAAGAAGAATTATTATATGTATGCCGTGATCCTATCTGCAGTATTTTCCTTTGCCTTTAAACCCATCATAGTCGCAATGGGAATGTTTGTGATGTATGAGAAGATCAACTATCTCCATCTATTTATCGCCTATGTTGGTGTAGCCTTTTTAGCAAAGATACTGACAAATGTATTTCTATGGATGGAGAAAAAATTTAAAAAGCCAGCATCGTGATGCTGGTTTTTTGTTAAGTTAAGTTTCTGGTGTATAGTTTATACAATGTTACTTGCTAAATCCAGCTCCAGCACCCAACTAAGACGAATCGTTCTGTTTGTGATTCGTAATCTTTTGTCTCGACAGATTTTACTCTTCAAAACGTTTCATTACTATCGCCTTCAAATTTGTTTGCTATATCTTTTTGCTAGACAAAAATGCTTTCTTTATAACTTCTTAGATACTCAATAAACACATCTTTAATCATCACTGATTTGCCAATATCGAGCATTTTACATCCTTTCACAGAAGGATATCCGCAAACCTCTTCATACAACATCGGTGTACCAGTTCCAACACGATATATGTTCTCTCTTAGTAGCGGTTTACCGTGTATTTTTATGTTGAAAATATTACCGTGCTTGTGTTCCCAAGTTACTCCTGAGAATCCCAACGTTCCAAACGCAATGCCGTGTGGTCGGAATCCATTTCCGTATATCTTTTTTGAAATAATCTCATCTTTATAGCTATCAATAATCAGACCTTCTATTTGTTGTCCAGTCAATTCAATTAATACAGGTGAATGCATGCTTTTACATAAGTCAAAAATGGCCCCTTTTGTGATTGGTCCATGCTCCAAACCCCCAAGAGCTGCTCCACCATACATCACTCCAATATCCGCATTCCAATAATCCTGCACTCCACTAGCCATTAGAGTAATCATTTCCTTATGCGTAAGGGGATGATCAAAGCTACATAAAACTTCAGACATAAATTTTCTAGTTTGTTCTCGTCCCCTTTCAACTATCGATAACATATCGAGATCTACTTCTAGCTCATCTGAAATTTCTATTAATTTGCCATTATAGGTATCTATTTTTCTATTCGTAATGTCGTACTCTAGGCGGAGTTCCCCAACGTATCGTCCATGTGAACCTGCCTGTACAATTATGACATCTGATACAACGATTGGTTCTTCCAGTATAGTGTGGCTATGAGCACCAACAATTACATCGACGATACCACTTAATCCTTTTGCTAGTTCTAAGTCTGTATCATACCCCATATGTGAAAGATAAATGATTAAATTTGCACCGTTTGCTTTTAGCTGGTAAACTGCTGATTTTACAGAATCTAATGTATCACGGTTTAGAAATTCATGCTTATTTTCATATAGATCTCCATATTGGTCAGTAGTTCCTACCATTCCAATTTTTAAATTGTCCCCTATTTCTACTATATGATATTCCTTTGTACCACCTATAGGAGTACCATCCTGTTCAACTAAATTTGCTAGTAACCAAGGGACTTTAGATTCAATGCTAAGACTGCGAATTAATTCAGGTGTTGATCGTAACAACTCATTATTACCAACAGACATTGCATGATAACCTAAATTCTGAATCATTTCCAAGTGAATTCGTCCTTGTGTAGCTAAACATTCATTGATACTCATATCCATATGGTCCCCACCATCTACTAATAGATAATGTTCATTTTGGGCTTCTAGCTCTTTTATCCGTTTTTTTATATAACCTGCTTGCCTAATTAATTGATCATAGCTCCCATGAAGATCATTTGTATGTAAAAGTGTAATGTTTTTTTTCATTGAATCTTCCCCTTGCATGACGAATGGTTTACTTATAACAATCCATATTATACCAGATTAGTAGTATGGAAAAACTCTCTATATACAAAAAAGGGGAACAGTTATGACTCACTGTTCCTCAATCCATAATTATAAAGTCGGCAAATTCAGTGCTGTATCTATGTTTTGCAAATTTAACTTGATTTGCTCGTCTGTATTCCAAGCATGATACCAGCCTTTTTCCGTCATATAAGTGGAGATTTGTTCGTGCATATCAAGGGCTTCTTCTAAATGACGGATAAGGATTTCTTTTACTTCTGGTGTACCAGCTTCAGTAACGGCCATCGCGTAATTTCGAACACCACTTTTTGCAGAGATAAGTAGGTCCATTGCAATAACTTGGTCTGTTAATACATTCATACCGGTTAAGTATTCGATTATTGCATTCATGTTTCATCATCTCCTCATTCGTGCTTTGCTTTGGATAAGATAGAAGAAAATTCTTTCAGCTGCCTAGTCGAGATATCAACATCTTGCTGCATAATGTCTTTTAGCTTCTCATCTGATACGAGAGCTTTCATTGTTTTTGACTTGGTCAAACAAAGCGTCTTAAATGCAGCCATTTCCTGTACCTCAAGCACTTCATGTAATCCATAATTCATATAATTGCCTCCTTCGTTTACGGCTTTAACACAACTTTTATACAATTATCCATTTTCGTATCAAAAATTTCATAACCATGCTTCGCTTCACTTAGTGGAAGAACATGACTTACCACATCACCGGGGTCAATTTTTCCGGTTGTCACTAATTCAAACATATACGGCATGTAGTGAATGACAGGTGCTTGTCCAGACCGGATATTGACGTTTCGTTGCATAATATCTCCTAGCGGGAAGCCATTGTAACGGCCGCCATAAATGCCTGTGATTTGAATGGTTCCACCTTTTCGGACGGCTTGTGATGCCATAATAATCGGATTTAAGGTACCGCCTTGAAGTCTCATTCCACTAGCAAGAAACTCTAAGTCGTTCATTTTGCCATCCATCCCGACAGCATCAATCACAACACCCGCCCCGCCCTTTGTGATTTCCTTTAGGTGATTGCCGACATTTTCGAAGTTTTCAAAGTTTATGATTTCTACATTATTTGTCCGTTTTGCGTGCTGTAATCTATAGTCTACATAATCAACCGCAATGACGCGCTTTGCTCCTTTAAGCCAGCAGAACTTTTGGGCAAACAAGCCAACAGGACCACATCCAAGAACGATAACAGTATCTCCATCCTTAACACCTGCATTGTCCACACTCCAAAACCCAGTTGTCATAGCATCAGATATAACACTAAGTTTTTCGTCAGGCTCTTCACATGTTTCAGGAATTTTAAAATGAGTAAAATTAGCAAACGGTACTCTTAAATATTCTGCTTGGCCACCAGGATAACCACCTGTATTTCCTGAATATCCGAAATAAGCGCCCATTTCTCCATTATCATTCGCATTGTCGCACTGGCTCTCTAGTTGACTTTTACAGTAAAAGCATTCGCCACATGCAATATTAAATGGGATGATGACGCGGTCCCCCTTTTTCACCTTTGTCACTTCTGGCCCGACCTCTTCAACAATTCCCATAGGTTCATGACCAATCACATAGTCTTCTTGGAGGTTAGGGATTAAGCCATGGATTAAATGTAAGTCAGATCCGCATATTGCGGTACTTGTTACTTTCACAATCATGTCATCTGGTTTTTGGATCTTTGGATCTTCAACTTCTTTCACGACGACATTTTTGACGCCTTGATAGGTTACAGCCTTCATCTCTTCAACCTCCCATGTTAGTGTTCATCAGGTGTCCGATCAAACATGCCTTTTCGATTTGTTTCACCAGGGAATAGATTCATGTTACCAATCATCCTTGTATTTTTTGCAGAAAGCTGATCAAGCTTGTACTGTTCACGTAGCTCATATGGATGGAACCATTTTTTTTCGATCATAAGCTCAGTAATTTCTTGATGCATCGCAATTCCTTGCATGAGTTGCTTCCTCAAAACGGCTCTAAGATCAGGTGATGCAGTTTCGGTTAAGGCCACAGCAATATTTCTTACTCCTTCTTTCGTGCGAATGAGAAAATCCACAGCAAAGGTTGTATCAGCAAGCTCGGGCATATTTAGGGCATTGATAGGATCTAAATAATCTTGGTTCATGAGTTTCCTTCCTTTCAATTAATAATCGGCGTGGGGCGGCTTTCAGGAACTGGTGCTTCAAAAGGTGAACGTTTATAGATTTCCTGCAGCTCAGCAAGATCCTGTATGGATTGTTCTACATCCTTTTGCATTAGTTTTTTTAGATCTTGGTCAAAAACAAGTCCTTGCATTAACTTTGACTTTGCAATACAAAGTGTTTTGAAGTTTACAATCTCATGTAGGTCGACCGACTCATGTGCGGCTAATGTTTGTTTGTCCATTTCTTGGACCTCCCTTACTGTAAATTGCTTTTGTTATTTTCCCCTTTGCAGCTGGTTACACTACTGAGAATTTTTTCAAGTAACATAAAGTCCGAAAATGTCCCCGAAAACGAGCTTCCTGGATGTTGGGCAGGTGATTCACCCCAAAATGTCCAATGGGATCACAATCGCGGACCTTTCAGAGGACGTTGGGACAATGTCCAAGAGCTCTTTTTATTCGAAATCCTTTAACGCCTCAGCTCGTACTGTCATGAAATGTATGGGTGGGGGTAGTGACTTTATTTACAATAAATAAGTGAAATACTCGAACGATCATCGAAAGAATGAAAAACCAAATAAACGAAATAAGATGTGACCATGGTATGCTTCCATTAAGAAACCGAAGCATGTGAAAGTGTTCAAAAAAGGGCTCGATCACATAGGAGAAAACAGCAGCCACTATCACTGAGAGAATGATAAAATTTGTCCATCTTCTACTATATTGATATAGAAGCATATAGGTGACTGGGATAACGGCCATATCTGCAGGAACTAAAGGTGGCATTAAATGCGTGAGTTTAAGCGGGTAGGCCCATATGCTTAATGAAACGCCAAGAACATCTAGAATCGTCGCAATCACTAACCACCAAAAGCCAAAGGTCATAATTTCAAAAAAACGTGTTTTATCGACAAGAATCCACCAAATAACCCATGGGATTATCGTAGAGAATAAAAGAAACCACCACTGCCAAGAGAATAAGACATTTTCAGACCAGTACGCATGCTCTAGCTTATTTAGGATTTCTCGTGTCGCTTCAATCTCATTGTAAGTGGATGAGTTTAATAAACTTAACTTGTATATGAGCGAATCGTTCATTCACTTTTACCCCCCTTATAACATGGTCTTACCTATAGTTTTTGTCATTTTAATAAAATCAAACAAAAATATGTAAGAATGGTAAAAAAACCTAATGCTTGTTGAATTTATTACTCTCATTTGTTATTCCTTTGAAAAAGGGAGCCACATAAAAATGCCAATAATTGGTAATGTGAAGACTTACTTAGATTAGGTGGCAATAGGAAGTCGGGTACAAACATGTAGTTGTACGACCTATACATTGTAAGGAAAGAAAACAAGAAAAAGGGCAGAACTGATTGTATCAGTTTGCCCTTTTATTATCATTAATTACCATTGTTCAAACACCTTATAGTAGTGCTCAGTTAAATTATACCATATGCACCTTACTATTTTCAGTCTTGTTCTTCTTTATTTTCTTGGTAGTCTTAATAGAGCAAAGAAATGGAGGAGATGATCGTTGGATTATAGGGTAAAGGAAAGAGAAGGTTTTGATGGGAGAGTCGGAGAGCTTGTTTCCATGCTGGAGTATTCACGAGAGATATTATTGGATGATATAAAAGGTTTGGATCAGGGGGATTTAGATTATATAGCGTATGAAGGTGCTAACTCGATTGGTGCTCTGTTAGTGCATATCGTAGCAATTGAGTTTGTTCATCAAGTGATTACCTTTGAAAAGAGAGATCTAAATGAAACCGAACTTGCCTATTGGGAGTCCGCTTTGTTTCTAGGTGAAAAAGCAAAAGAGGCAATCAAAAACAAACCGATTGAATACTACGTAAACCTATTAAGTGAAACTCGGGAAACAACATTAGCACTTTTGCGCTCACAAAAAGAAGAGTGGTTATTTGAGGAACATAAATGGGAGAATGGTGTTACTCATAATTATTACTGGCTCTGGTATCATGTCATGGAGGATGAAGTTAACCACCGTGGGCAGATTCGAATGATTAAGAAGATGCTGTTCAATACGCCATAAAAGATTAACGTGAAAAACATCTCTTAGGCAAAGAGATGTTTTTTGGTTGAAATAATTTAAATTTATTGTTTTAAAATTAATAATTTTTGATAAACAATATAAAAATATTTAAGATAGACGTAACAACGGATGGTGAGGTGCTTTATGAAAAAAGGAACGACTACATTTTTGAAAGCGGCTATTATAATCATTGGCTTTTTCGTGTTTGCTTTGTGCATCTGGGTGCCAGGGTTAGCGAGAAGCGCAGCAGAGCTGAATCCAGAGTATCCGTATTTAAAGATTCCGGTACTCGTCGGCCTGTACATTGCGGTGATTCCATTTTTTCTTTCTTTATACCTATTTGTTTGACTACTAGGAGGGGTACTAATGTTTAATAAGAAGGTTAGAATTTATGGAATGATGATGACCTGTTTTGCCAGTGATTTTTATTTATTTTGATATAGACAGTCACAGGGAGGGGGACACTTACTACCACAGAATAAAAAATTCAGTACCTTGCAATGAACAGTAGTGTATGATATATTGTTTTCGAAAGGTATTTTTTTAGTACAGTACTGTTTATTGCACAGTAGTGAAAAGAGGTGAAAATCCGCGGTGAATATACAATTTAAAAAAGGAGCTTTAGAACTATGCGTACTTGCTTTACTAAATAAGCAAGATCGATATGGGTATGAGCTCGTTCAAAAAATTTCTGACCAAATCGATATTTCAGAAGGAACTATGTATCCCCTTTTAAGAAGATTAAAAAAGGATGAGTATTTAACAACCTATTTACAAGAGTCTACTGAGGGACCTCCTCGGAAATATTATCAGCTTACGGATAAAGGAAGAGACTATCTACACATTCTTTCGGATGAGTGGAAACTATTTTCAGATGGAGTGAATCAAATTATAAAGGAAGGTGTTTATCTTGAATAAAGAACAATTCATAAAGAAGTTAACAACTGGATTACAAAAACTTCCTCAAGAGGAACGTGAAGATATTATCCGAGATTTTGAAGAGCATTTCTTCATTGGTGGAATGGAGGGGAAATCCGAAGAGGCTATCTCCTATTCTCTAGGATTACCAAAACAGATAGCTAAAGAACTACTTGCAACTTATCGCCTTGAAAAAATGGAGGAATCTACAACAGCCGGAAATTTAATCCGAGCGACGTGGGCCGTAATAGGATTAAGTTTTTTTAATATTGCCATCGTTCTTGGGCCATTTATTGCATTAGTTGGAATTTGGTTTGCAGGTTGGGCAACAGGACTTTCCTTTATCGTTTCTCCATTGCTCGTTCTCATTAACGCCTTGTTGTATCCAGTAACATTTGATTTGTTTGAACTCTTCCTATCACTTGCCTTTACAGGTGTTGGCCTATTTATTGTAATCGGAATGCTGTTTGTTACACGTGGATTAATAAAGGGATTTCAAAGATATTTAAAATACAATGTAAAACTAGTCAAAGGTGGTATGAATTATGAAAAGCATTAAAGTAATCTTAACAATTGCATCTCTGTTGTTACTACTTGGTGTAGTAGGTAGTCTCTTGACCTTGAATTTAGTAGATCAATCGGCATCTTCAATCGAGAAAATGTTTGATTCTAAAAAAATCACAAATATAGAAATAAATGGAAGTAATGAAGAGATAGAGCTTGTTTCTACAAATGATACAGAAATAAAAGTAGAACTAACTGGCAACAGAACAAAGAATTTAGATGAGCGGCTAGATGTTAAAGTTGTGGGGGATACACTGACCATTCAAACGATTGAACAAAAAAAGCTATTCAATATTAATATATTTGGAGAATCGCTAAAGTTAACGGTGTTATTGCCTGAAAAAGTATACGAAGCATTACAAGTAGACATTGATAATGGGAGTTTGGAAGCGACCCAGTTAACAATCAATGAAATTCGAACCGATTTAGACAATGGACAAATCAAGATGGGGGATATTCTTGCTAAGAGTGTTACTATTCTTGCAGCTAATGGAAAAGTATACCTGGATCATGTAGAAGGGGAAATCAAAGGAAAAACAAATAATGGTTCCCTCTTCCTTACAACAAGTCATGTAGACCGTCATATTGAGTGGGCAATGAGTAATGGAAACATCAGTATTGAAACAGAAAAAAAACCGACAAACACTATCTTAGATATAAAAACAACGAATGGGAAAGCAACGGTTTTCGGTAGTTCAAATTGGGATACTGTCTCTGGAAATGGCGATCATGTCATAAAATTAACCGCTACAAATGGAAAAATTACTATTGAAAACAAATAAACAACTGGATGATCTTTTTAAGGGAGGTGAATGATGATGGAAGAGACGAGGAGACGCAAGTTGTGGGGAAGAATGTTCTTTATTTTCGCTGTAGTTTTTCTAATCACAGTTTCTATACAAGTTTATTTAGCGGGATATGCCACGTTTATTAATCCTGTAAAATGGCAATCACATGTTGTCTTTGTTAAGGTAATAGAATTTTTGCCGGTCTTTATGTTAATCATCAGTTTTATAGGGAAGCTTCCAAACATTTTAAAATGGCAAAGTGTTGGTCTATTTATTCTCATTATGCTTATGTATGCAACGGCTAATATTCCGAATGCAGGGGCCTTTCATCCTGTAATCGCTCTGATTATGTTTTGGCTTTCCACATTAGTCGTTAAGAATACTTGGCAATTAATATTTAAATACAAGATAAAAAATTCTATAAAGGAGAACTAACATGTTTTTAGCAATAAGAGAAATAAAACGATCAAAACTAAAATACACATTATTGAGTGTGACGATGGTTGCTATCCTATTTCTAGTATTCTTCATTACCGGTTTGGCAAATGGATTATCTTTTGCAGACAGCTCTTCGTTACAAAATTTATCAGTGGATTATGCAATCACGAACAAAGAAGCGGATGGGCAAATTGTTATTTCCGAATTAACGGAGGAACAAGTACAAAGTATAAGCAAGAATCTCAATTATGATTCGACTCCAATGGATATGACGTTTGCTCAACTTAAATTAGAACAAGAGAAAGATTTAGATGTGATCTATTTTTCCGTTGATACGAAAAAATACCCCGATTTGGAGGTCACCGAAGGAAAAAATATAAGTGAGTTAACGGGAAATGAAGTTATTGTAAATGATAGTTTGAAAAAAGCTGGATTTGAATTAAATGATGAAATCGTGGATGAGCATTCTGGGAAGATTATGACCATTGCTGGTTTTATCGAAGGTCATACGTATACGTTTCTACCGGTTGTCTATGTTGACTTCCATTTAGGGATGAATCAACTGTACGATGAGGAAATTTTTTATAACGCAGTGCTATATACGGGTGCCAAAGAAAACATTAGTGGATTTGATACATTCAATAAGGAAGAACTAGTTAAGTCGATGTCAGGGTATACCGAGACACAAGGTTCTTTCATGGTAATGACTGTATTTATGTTTATCATCTCTGCTTTTGTTTCCACCGTATTTTTCTATGTGATTACCATACAAAAAACCAGTCAATTTGGTGTATTAAAAGCAGTTGGAGCAAGTACAAACTATATTTCTAAAAGTATCATGATTCAAGTCATTCTACTTACCATTATAAGCTTAATTGTTAGTGTTTTCGCCATATTTGGGATGGTTCAAGTATTGCCTGAAGGAGTTCCGTTTAAGACTTCCTTTTCAATTATCATGGGTACAGGTGTATTGTTTTTAGTACTAAACCTATTAGGTTCATTACTATCTGTATTTAAAGTTGCGAAAATAGATCCATTAGAAGCAATTGGGAGGGTTGAATAATTCATGAATAATGAAATTCTTAAATTGATGAATGTATCTAAAGTATTTGGAGATGGGGATTCATCAGTAAGTGTTTTAAAGGATATCTCTTTTTCTATCTCCAAAGGAGAGTTCGTTGCTATTGTTGGGCCGTCAGGATCTGGAAAAAGTACACTACTTTCCATTATTGGAGCTTTATTAACACCGAGCAACGGAAAAGTTATCTTAAGTAATGAAGATATAACAGATCTTAAATCTTCTAATCTAACATCAACTAGGTTAAAGAAAATTGGTTTTATATTTCAAGCATCCAATTTAATCCCTTATCTAACCATTAAAGATCAATTAATGCTCATTGCAGATATTGGAAATGGGAATAAAAAGGAGAGTATGAAAAAGGTTGATGGATTATGTCATGACTTGGGAATTAGTCACCGATTAAATCATTTTCCAAATAGCCTCTCTGGTGGAGAGAAACAACGAGTAGCGATTGCCAGATCATTTATGAATGATCCTGACATCATTTTAGCCGATGAGCCAACTGCTAGTTTAGATTCCGAACGTGGAAGAAAAGTTGTCGAAATGATATCTCGCGAAGTGAAATCTAGAAAAAAAGCAGCAATTATGGTGACACATGATGAGAGAGTATTAGACTTATGCGACCGAATTTTACACATTGAAGATGGAAAAATTCACGTGGCCCCCGTCATAAAAAAGGAAAACCACCCATCCTCATCACAAGAATAAGGTGGCTCCCAAGAAAGAGAATAAACGCCTACTACCTTAGTAAATAGGACATTCAGAGAGAAGTGTTGCAGCACTTCTCTTTTATTATTATATAGTAAAGTGGTAAGGAATTACATTTCCTTATTGAATATAGATGCTATATCATAAGAGCAAAAGAAGAATAGAATGATATCCTTCACTATGGAGTTTAATGGACGATATTTAGGGGTGAATAAATGGATAAAAGGGAAGTAAAGAAAGCAATAAAACGTGATGTAAAACAATCTGAAAATGTGATACCAGATAAAAACCTTTTTATGATATGTTCGGATCTAAAGGCAGAAGCCCTACGAAAGCTTCCTACGGGGTTTCATATTCGAAAATGCCGGAAGAGTGAGTTACACATTTGGATGAACTTTCCCTTTGATGACCCTTTGGAGGCAGAGCAACATAGGGATTTTATGACTAGCTACTTTCAAGATGTTTACGCTCATAATGAAGATTCATTTTATGAAAAATGTCTGTTTGTCTGCGATTCAGAAGATCGTCCGGTCGCGACCTGCTTTGCATGGAAGGCATATGATCAAATCACAACCATCCACTGGTTCAAGGTATTAAAAGAATACGAGGGGAGGGGAATAGGTAGAGCGCTGCTTTCGGTAGTGATGAAGTGTCTTTCTGAAGATGAGTATCCAGTGTTTCTTCATACACAGCCATCGAGTTATCGAGCAATAAAATTATATTCGGACTTTGGTTTTTATTTGCTGAGCAATCCAGTGATCGGGACAAGAACAAATGACTTGGAGGAATGCCTTCCAATTTTACGAGAATATATGCCGGCAAAAGCCTACCAATCCCTGAAAATAATGGAAGCTCCTGCATTCTTTATGGAGGCTGTCGAGTCATCCAAAACGGTCCAATTTTAATCGTGCCTTCTAGTAGGCACCATTATCCAAAAAGGAAAAGTACATCAAGATCGGTAACTATGATGATAAATTTTTTCAGGTTAGTTTGAGTTTCTTCTTAACGAGTTCAAAGTATAGAGCGGTTGTTGTTTGAACAACTAAAAATACAGTCAATGAAAAATGGATTTTATACCCGTTTTGGTAATGGGTCACTCCCATTAATGAAGATATTTTTTCCATTAGTAAGCCAACAATGGCCCAGCCTAAAATATAAAAAATAAAACGCTTTTTATTAATATTTAATACTTTATAAAAATAAATAAAAAAGTAACTAAAAGTTGCAAATAAAAAATAGGTTAACAGGTCAGTCAGTTCATATTTATTAGAATCATTCACTTTATAAAAATCTAATAATCCTCCACCAATCGTAAAGTCAAATAAAGTGGAGCTTGCAAATCCCCAAGCCAACAACATCATCGTTAAATGTAGAGGCAGTTTTTTGGGAAGGATAAAAAAAGCTGTATAGGCAAGAAGAAACATGACTAAAATATAGATTTCATTTTTATTAAAGGATTCCCATAACATCATTGGTTTTTCACCACATTTTTAGAAATTTTATGAATGAACGTATAAGAAAGAAGGGCAACAATGTTTAAAAATAAGTAGTACGCCGTTTCATAAAGAAATGTCCATCTTTTGAATTCTGTAATGTTTAGTTTCATTGAAATAAAACTGATCATGACCAATATAAATATGGAGGAAATGAAGATCATTGCCTTCTTAGTAAAGGTTTCAACTTTTATGTAGAGATTTACGTGAATTAATATGATGAGAGGAATAATGATGCTACGGTTTAATAAGTAGGCTGTGTAGGGAAGCCACTTTTGGGTTACGGTCATTAATTTTAATTCATCATTGATAATCCATGAAAAATTGATACTAACGATTAGTAGTATTAAAAAAATAAATGTATTTTCTATAATATTGATCCTTTTGTCGGTGACTGTGTAAACCGAAATTACTAGCCATGATAGAAAGAAAAATACGACAAACTCCATAAGTACCTCCCAATTAGGGTTTGTTAGTAGTATCCCATTAAAGTTAATAGTTCATTCAGATTATAAAAAAACATTAGCAAAGGAGTTGAGCAATAGTAGGGACAGAGGTCTGATCCCCTGTCCCACTAGTTACTAGATATAGGGAGTTTAAAAGTGAAAGTAGTACCTTTTCCTATTTCACTTTCCACTCGAATGTCAGTATGATGAAGATCTAAAATGTGCTTAACAATAGATAAACCGAGTCCTGTACCCGTTTTGTGTGTTCGAGATCTTTCTGCTTTATAAAATCGGTCCCATATAGACTCTATATCGTCTTGTCTAATCCCCGATCCATAATCTCGAATAGAAATCTCCGCTTGTTCTTCTTTATTCAAAATTACTTCTACATAGCTGTTATTTGAGGAAAATTGTACTGCATTTTGAATTAAATTAACGATGACCTGATCAATTTTATTAGGATCGGCATGTGCATAGATGTCTTGCTCACAATTAGATATGAGTTCCACACTGACTTGTTTTTTCACGAACTCAGGCTCCATACGAGCCACGACTTGACGAACCAGTTCGGACAAATTAAAGCTTACTGTTCGAATTTCCAATTGGCCGGCTTCAATTCGCGCTACATCAAGAAGATCATTGACGAGCTTTAACATTCGCTCAGATTGTTCTTTCATAAGTGTAAAATAATGGTGCTTTCGTTCCTCTGGAATGGTTTCATCTAGAAACGCTTTGGAAAATCCAAGAATTGAAGTTAGAGGGGAACGTAAATCGTGAGATACATTGGCCACAAAATCCTTTCTCATCTGATCTAAACTTGACAATTCATTAGCCATATAATTGAACGTTTTCCCCAATTCTCCGATTTCATCACGATTCTTCACTTCGACTTGTTGATTAAATTGCCCTTTAGCTATTTGGAGTGCAATTCGGTTCATTTCTCGAAGGGGTGCGGTAATTTTTTTCGAAAGGTAATAAGCAAATATACCAGTAATGATAATCGAAATAAAAGAGGTAAACACAAATAAGGACTTCATTTCATGTAAATGGTTAAGTTCTGAAATCACATGAATGCTCGTGATATTGTGTTGGAATAGCAGGTATGAAGCGACATGCGATACTATCAATATGGCAATATAGGTAATAAATAGCTTCAAGAAAATACTTCTTATCCAAATCAATGGTTTTTCACCTCAAATTTATACCCAACTCCTCTTATGGTTTTCACCTCCCAAAAAGGACTTGAATCTCCTAATTTTTCTCGAATTCTTTTAATATGAACATCGACTGTTCGCGGATCCCCCTCAAAATCGAACCCCCATATTTTTTCCAGAAGTTGCTGACGAGTAAATACTTGATTTGGATAGGAAGCAAGAAAATATAGTAACTCCATTTCCTTGGGGGGCAACACAACCTCACAATTCTTACAGATGACCATATATTCTTTAAGATTAATCTTTAATAAGGGAAGGTCAATAACCTCATTTGTATGTAACATCGGATTGGTCCGTTTCAGTAAGGCTTTTATCCGTGCCATTAGCTCGTTTGGATCAAAAGGCTTTACTAGGTAATCATCCGTTCCTAAATTGAACCCTTTTAATTTATCGTAGCTCTCTCCTCTCCCAGTTAACATGATAATCGGGGTTTGATCAAATCTTCTAATTTCCTTACAAACTTCCCATCCGTTCATTTCAGGTATCATAATATCTAAAATGACAAGATCTGGAGGATTATCATAATACATTTCTAATCCTTTCATTCCATCGTTCGCAATGCTCACTGTATACTTATTCTTCTCTGCATATAGAATAATCAATTCACCAATATACGGATCATCTTCTATTACGAGAATGTTAACTTCTTTTTGCATTCATGTGCTCTCCCTAAATTTATCTCGCTCCAACTGGCGCTAAGACCCCCACTTCAAAACTTTAGATGAATCGAGAAGTTTAAGTGGGGGATAAGCGCCAGTAAGAACCCTGAAAAGGAACACAGACTAAAGTCGCCACCTCTTGTGGCAACGTCTGTGTGACCCACAGTGTGGTCCTCATCTAACAATCAGTGGGGATGAGGAAAACCCCCACTGATTGAGTTTCACTTTATTACAACTATACTAGCATCCTAATATGAACAGAGTGTGAACAAAAAATAATAGGAAAAGGTATGCGTGTTCATCTTCTGTTCATAAAACCTTATTATACTAATTTTGCACTAAGATAGGATAAAAACAAAGAGGAGGGTATATCAATCAATGAGTAAATCACTAAATTCAAAGAACGGTACTGAAAATCGACCACCTAGTCCACCACGGTGGGTGAAGATTTCTGGAATTATTGCCATCGCTATCATTTTTATGGTCGTTATCATTTTGTTCATCCATGGCGGTCAACACGGTCCTAGTCGTCATGGACTCGGGAACCACGGGACGGAAGGAGAACTCCGCAAGCAAATCGGGCAGAATTTCGAAAGAGAGCAGTCAACGCCAATTGTTGTCCGCAAGACGTTTGGAGGTAGATACTCATGATTATGAGACCTGCACTACGTAAGCTCGCACTTATTGCACATATTGGATCATCGGTCGGTTGGTTCGGTGCGGTGATTGCCTATTTGGCACTTGACATTACCGTCTTCGTTAGCCAAAATATTCATTTTTTGCGTGCAGCCTATATCGCGATGGGGATAACGGTCTCATGGGCCATCGTGCCACTAGCCATAACCTCCCTTATAACAGGACTCGTTGTATCTTTGGGAACTTCGTGGGGGGTGTTCCGGCACTATTGGGTCATCTTCAAGTTGCTGCTTACTTCTTTTGCCACCATCATCCTACTTCTAGCGGCACCATCAATTAACTCCATGGCGACTATGGCACTGAATCCCAAGATGGCGGGCACCCATCTCAGTATGATGGGGAACACCTTGCTTCACTCTGTTGGTGGCCTGGTCGTGTTGCTAGTGATCCTATTATTGTCGGTGTATAAACCAAAAGGCTTGACTCGATATGGATGGCGTAAGCAGCAGGAAAAGTAACAGATTTAAAGAAATAAATGATTGTAGGGAAACTAAGCAATCATTCTGGTTTTCCAGATTCGAAATGTTAATATCGAACGAAGTAAAGTAGAAACTAACACATTTATTGAAAAAACAACAAGCCGTTACTAAAAGAAAGTAACAGCTTGTTATTTTTCGGAGTAAAGTTTTTCTTTCATTAATAGCGAACGATATCATTCCTTACCTCAAAAAGCCGAAACCATTAGTATATAAGTTTATGGAACTAAAAGTAGAGATTGTAGAAACGACCGAACATGGTGAAGTGATTATAAGGTATACTCTATTGATCCTGTCATTTTTATGAATAGTTTAGAAAAAGGTATAGTAGATAAATATTTGATTGAGAGGTGTGGAGAAAACAAGCCAATTGGAGAGGTCTCTGCAGAGGTAGAACGTCAATTTGAATCCTATTTAATGAGCTGAAGGGAGTGATACATAAATGGAGTTAGTAGCTTGCACGAAAGAGGAATTTGAACATTACAAAGAAATGTATCTCACCTTGCCAACTTGGGATATACTGAGCTTTGATTTCATAGATGACTTAGAACTATGTAAGATCAAAATGGATGGGAACATTGTCGGTCTTATTGAATTTTCATTGGGGATGATCCCCAATAGCATCCATATAGATAACCTTGAAGTGTTTCAAAAAGGGAATCGTTTTGGAAGTAGGATTATCGCTGGGCTAAAACAAGAGTTTAAAGGTGTCATACTTGAATTATATTCGTCCTCAAATAAGAGCGCTTCGTTTTGGAAAGAACATCAATTCAAGGAAGAGGATGATGGAACAGGAACCATCATTCTTCGTTATGTAGTAAGTGAGGAAAGGAGAAATGCATGATTATATTTACTTTATTTCTATGTATTGTTTCTGGGTACTTTTTCGTTATTTATTTAATTCATGCCATTCATAATGATAATGACCCCGTGAATAGTAGATTAGCAGCTCTATTCTTTATTTTGTGGACATTTACAGTTGTTGAGATGATTGGAGAGATAAATGGAGTTAGCCTGTTAGAAATGATCATAATGGGTACAAGAGGGTTATGGTTATAAGATACAAGTCGTTCTTTTATCCAGTTACGTAAAGTAGTGCCATTATTAAGTCCTTCTGTGCAAGGGCTATTTTTTTTGCTTCTCCCACCTTATAAACTTAGTAGTAAAGAAATAGGTTAGCACTCCCGCAATTATTGATATCACTAAATTTCTAATACTTAACAATCCGTGTTCATGATAATAGGAGACTAGGACAAAAGGATCTTCTTTATAAAACATCATCAATATGGTTAAGGCAAGTTTATGAACAAGTGGAAAAAAGAAGGCAAATAGAAGGGTAAATAAAAAGTACTTCTTCATAACGCTCATCCCCCATTTTCGGTAGCGATTTACCTAAATATATGTAACAAGCCTATGAAATAAGACAAAATGTGATATTTAGTACGATAAATAAAGTACGCTTTTAAATTATGGAGGTATTCCCACATTTTTACAGAATAAGTATAAACTAAGCTGTAAGTAAGGAGTTGTGGGAATGCCAAATGAACGTGATAAAAAGGTCATTAATCGAAAGACAGTGCTACTTTCTCTTTTAGTATTTAATGTCTTTCTGATGTCTCTATGGGACGTGTGGAACACAAAAGTGACAAAATGGCAATTGAATGGGATTCAGTTACATCTTAGTAAAGAGATCATGAGTGACCAACAAGTGCTATTAATAATAGAGACAAATAAGCCATTACCAGTCCTGACAGTAAAGAACGAGTTTTTTGTATTTCACACTTCTCCTAAGGTAAAACCTATCAAAGTTTCAACCAAGGAGATTCATTATACGCATAGTAATAGATGGGAGGATATGCATTATTATCAAGTACATGCAAGAAAGCATGTATATACAATTCCTTTTGAGGCTCAGGATGTAAAAGCAAGTGAAAGTGTCCATTATGGGGTTGTCGTTTTATCTAAGCCCATTACGTTTTTCCCTATTAATAGCTACCGATCATCAACGTTTAATACCAATTCCATTTTCAATTGATTGAATTAACGCAAGTCATAACCTAAGGAGATACGCTTATGAAAATAAAACATATATTTTCATTAACCATTCTTTCATGTTTTATTTCATCTATGATGTATTCGGTTCCCGCATCTGCAACCAAATGGGTGCATCCATTTGTAGTTTGGAATGACTACGTTTATGTCATAACAGAGGAATATGTAACAGATGTCGAAACAGAGATTGGACAGGTAACGAGCTATTCTGATATGGAGCGAAAGGTAGGAAATTTTTCAAACGTTTATAAAGAAGGAACAAAATATTATTCGATCAATGGAATTAGTACAGATGAGGCAATTGCTGTTCAACTAGAGGGGAATCTATATCAGAAGGCAGTAAGGGAAGGGATTTATAAATTTGGAGTAAATGCGAAAGAGTCTATCAAAAAAGAACCATCTAATTTAACTTCATTTATTGCACTTTTAGGAACGGTTTTCGTGTTGATGCTAGTCTTTACTTTTATCGTTGAAAAAAGGGTGAAGCGATAATCTTATTAAACTAATACGTTGCTAACTTGTCTTGAGCAAGCTTCTACAAACTCCCCGGAAAAATGGTCAAACAAATCGAGCGGTTTGACCATTTTCGCCTTAGTTGATTGAAAAAGCATATCAAAAAACTGTTATGGTAAGTAGTCATGAACATTTATTCGCCAAATCATATGATGAAATCCGTCTCCCCAATAATCCTTGATCACATAGTCTGGTTCACCAAATTTCTTTTTCCAAATAGTTTGAGCCTGTTGATATCCTGAATCTAAGCAGAATTCTCCAATTCCTTTATTCTTTAATGTAATGTACATTTCTTTAAGTAACCTATTACCTACTCCTTGCCTTTGATAGTTTGGGTGAACAAATATGGTACCTACTTCCATTAACTCCTTCAATGCATGGTCTGTGCAACTGTTTATTAGTTCACTGGCTGGACCATATTCGATTGTTCCAATTATCTTCTTATTATTCATTGCGAGTAGAAAATACCTATCTTTCCCATGGCTTCTAATATCTCTATTCAAATAGTTAATCTTGGCTTTCATTTCATCTTCCATATCTTCCACCAAATCCCCTATACCTTCTCTTTGAAAAGTATCGGTTATTACAGTTCTAAAAAACGTCTCTAACTCTATTACATCCTCTACAGTAGGTCTTCTTATCAACATAGTTTTCATTTTAACATCTTCTCTTTCCTCTTAACTTAACTAGATCGTACATTCCTTCAACAATAAATGGAACGAATCCTGCATGGTTCCACTATTGCATATTCACCCCCGATTGTTCATTTTTACATTTAATTTAATAATATAAAGATGATTCTTTTTCAATCCTCTGGTAATTGTAAGAACATAACTTATTTTTACTTCCAAATAACCTTAAGAAACGTGATAGTTGTAGCTAAATAAGGTCTTACAACAAATAAAAAAATAAAGAGAAACTTTTTCAAAAAAACCCATTTACATTGACGTAACGTAAAGGTGTACAGTTAAGTTGTCAGGAGGTGAATGCATGGAATATACCGTTAATAAACTTGGGAAGTTGGCGGGTGTTAGCACACGTACACTACGATATTATGACGAAATTGGTCTATTAAAGCCGGCTAGAACTAATTCGTCTGGATATCGAATTTACGGGCAAGCGGAGGTTGATAAGCTGCAGCAGATTCTATTTTATAAAGAGCTTGGCCTGGAGCTGGAACGGATCATGGAGATTCTCACTGATCCATCCTTTGACGCCATTTATGCCTTAAGAGAGCACCGAACGAAACTATTGGATAAACGAGAGCAGCTTGATTTGTTAATTGCCAATGTAGATAAAACGATACATGTAAAAGAAGGGAGAACCACTATGTCTGATCAAGAAAAGTTTGAAGGATTTAAACAGAAATTAATAGATGAAAACGAACAAAAATATGGTAAGGAAATTCGCGAAAAATATGGAGATGAGGCGATCAATCAATCGAACCAAAAGCTTCAGAACATGACACAGGAGGATCATGAAACAGTCACTAAACTAGCTGAGCAGATACATGAGACGTTAGCAGAAGCTTTTAAAATAGGAGATCCTTCAAGTGATATTGCACAAAAGGCTGCTGATTTGCATAAACAATGGCTGACCTTTTACTGGTCTGAATACAGTAAAGAAGCACACGCTGGTGTTGCTCAAATGTATGTAGACGATGAGCGATTCAAGGCCTATTATGATAAAAACCAAGAGGGTGTGGCGGAATTTTTGAGAGATGCCATCCATATTTATACTGGAATGCAGAAGTAAGGGAGAGAAAAGAGTGGCGTATGAAGAATCGCCACTTTTTTCATACATAAAAGAAAAGATCAAATTAAAGGAAAATTTTTACTTTGTATTGAATTATATATATAACAATCCAGTGATGCCGATAATGAAGATCATTATTTTGCAATGATGAGGAAAGGGTAAATAATCGAAAAGTGGTTAACTAGAAGCAGGATAGTCAAAAAAAACTAAACTGCTTTTTTACGGTGGGCTATAAATTGTATTTTACATAAATTACTCGGAGCCGAAAAATGAAGAGGTGAGTCTATGTGGAAAAAGGCTTTAATAGTTACGGTGACAATGGTTGCTGGAATAGTAGAATTAATAATAATTGGATTACATTCAAAGCAGTATGACTCCATCAATTTATTCCCTTATTCACATATCATCTTCGGATGCATTTGTTACCGTATTTATGTCTATTTCTAGACTAGATTCTGCAAAGAGTAAATTAATAAATAATATTGTTTTGTGTGTCAGTGCAGTATTGATTTTTTTACCGATTCTTTACTATTTGAATGTCCCGAAGTATACCTATCAAGAAGCTTTAGAACAGCTAATAAAAGAAGAACAGATCATTACATCAACAAATGAACCGAGAAGTATAATCGTTGACAAGCAGAAATGGTATTTGATCATAGATAAGGATGAGGTTTTGTTTGCAGTTGACCCATTTTCAGGGGCGTATAAGATGTTGTCTGAGTAGAAAAGCTTAATACATCCTGGCGCTAAGACCCCCACTTCAAAACTTTAGAATAATCGAGAAGTTTAAGTGGGGGATAAGGCGCTAGTAAGAACACTGTATAGGAACAAGACTAAAGTCGCCACCTTCTGTGGCAACGTCTGTGTGACCAACTGTGTGGGCCGGGGCTAAAACCCCCACTGATTGAAGTTTCACTTTATGTGGATGCCTTCCTTCCATGGAAAGTGAATGTGTAGCCGTAGACATACCTATTAAACTTTCAAAACCATGAAGGTTGCAGGAGGAAGTGATAGCGATGAAGAGGGTATTTGTATTCATTCTCTTTCTTATCCTATTAGGATGTTCAACAATAATAAGGATTGAAGAGAACGATCATTACGTGAAAAATAAAATTGTCATGGAACAGCTCGTAGGTGAAGAGTACAAGACAACAAACGTCATCAAGGCAGAAAGTAAGGTCAAACTCGTTATGGAAGCATTAAATGCTACACATTGGCGGGAGGATATGAGAGTCTTAATGATGCGAGAAGAAGATTACCGATTTTACCTTATGCCTCTTCATTCAAAAAGTAAGGAAGAATCTGAAGTATATAGAGTTTGGATTACCCCTAACAAGGATCGATTGCAAGTGCTAGGATTCAATCAGTTTGCAATTATGAATGAAGAAAACTCTGCTATTATACATGGGGTGTTGACAGGTGAGAATCTTGGTGAGTGATTTCATATACAAAAAGACTCTTACTATTCCGTACCCCCATAGCCAAGTTGATAATTAGCAAAGTTCCACTCCCAATGGAGTCCTATGCTTATGCAATTTCTAAACGACGGCTGAACAGGAGTGTTATTTATGTTCGTTACGATGAAAATGATGGTGATTATTTTTTTTCAATTCAGCTACCATGATACATATAGCTGATACGAACAAGAGCTAGTAAATTAGTAGAAGCCCACTACCTCATGCATCAATCTGAGGGTGAGCTTCTTTTTCATTTATGCCGTGACAGCTTTTTTCTTCACTGGAATATAAATATCCATCTCTTTATTTTCTGATCCATAGCAGCGCTCATCATACAATTCGAATTCCGTAGTTCCGCTATGCTCATAGCCTGATTGTGGGAACCATTCTGTGAAAACATAGTTCCATGTCGATTGGATGGAAGAGGTAAACGTCGATTCATCTGCTTTCGGTGTCGTAAACACCGCATATTCCAATTCTGGGAAGCTTCTGTACACTAATCCTTCAGGTGCTGGAGTTCCTTCTTTTACTTCCATTCCAATCAGGTAAACAAACTCACCAGTATCAGGACAGAAGTCGGTACAAATTCCAAGCTCATTATTATTTAGAGGACTTGGGATGTTCTCACCTAATCGTTTTTGCATATACACCTGCCAAAATTCAGGAATGTCCTTATTATTTTGACCGTCTACTGTTTTTGTTTTTAGTTCGTATCCAATGATGTGAAAAGCTGGCTTTGTAATAAATTTTGGTTCCATTTGATTTCCTCCTTGAACGACGATAGTTTTCAGGAAGGCTTTCCCGCGTAAAGGGCCAGATAGTAGTTTTTGAGAGCGGTACTGATTTGGCGACACGCCGTAGTATTTTTTGAACGCGCGGTTGAACGATTCCTGATACTGAAACCCCACATCAATCGCTATATCAATCACCTTTTCATCGGTGTAATATAGCCTCTCTGCTGCAGAAGTAAGCCGTCTTTTTCTCACATAATCCATCACAGACTCTCCAACCATGGCTTGGAATACGCGATGGTAATGAAACGGAGAAAAGCAAGCAATCTCTGCGAGTGATTCTAGTGTAATGGGGTCATGCAGATTTTGTTCAATATAATCAAGCGTTCGTTGTATACTGGCGAAATAATCCATTTACATCACCTTCCTATTCACAATATAACAGCAAACAAACATTCGGTCTTAACATTTTTTGCTATATTCATTTCTACATTAAGAATAAACGATTACATCCTTTATAGGGAAGATTAAAGGAGATTTTTGTCAATATACTGAATTAGTATAAAAACTAGACTCTAGTAGGAGGTGCAAGGATGATTTATGTCATAAGGCACGGTCAAACAGATTTAAATAAAGAACGAAGAATGCAAGGTAGGTCAGGTTTACCATTAAATGCAACAGGATTAGAACAAGCGGAGTTACTTCGAGAAAAGCTGAGCGGGATAACATTTGATTATGTATATTCTTCTCCGCAAGTAAGGGCGATCCAAACGGCAGAATTGGTAACAGGAATGAAAGCTGTGGTAGATGATCGCCTTAATGTGTTTGACTTAGGGGAGGCAGACAGATTACATGTTAGCGAAGTGCAGAGAGTAGGGGTTTTGCCAGATTCAAATGTCTATCATGGTGTTGAAGACCCAACTCGTTTTGTCAAACGAGTCTTTCAGTTTATGAGTGAATTAGAGAATAGGTTTTGTAATCAGGAGCTTAATATTCTACTGTCAGGACATCGATGTACGACTGGTTGTATCGGTGCCTACTTTGAAGGGCTGCCAGAGGATGGGAATCTATTAAAATATTCATCAGATACTGGGGAGTATAAAGTGTTTCAGTTTAAGTAATGGTAGTTTCGCCGATAAATGTTCAATTTCGGCCGGTAAGCAGCAAATGAGACCTAACAGAACCCGAAACTGGGCTTTGGTTTTACTATATAAATACTAAGTGAGCTTCATTTTAAACAAGAAAAGCTACGAAACTTCATACCAATTGTAAGGAGAGAATCACATTGAAAGAAACAATCCAGTTGGCCTTACAATCAATACCAAAACTAGAAAGTGGCCAAAGAATCATCCTCGGAATCGACGGATTAAGTCGATCTGGAAAAACGACCTTTGTCAAAAAAGCTCAAGAGTATCTTCAAGAGAAGCAAGTTCCGGTTTGTTTATTTCATATAGACGATTACATTGTAGAGAGAAAAAAGCGTTATAACACGCAGCACGAAGAGTGGTATGAGTATTATCAACTGCAATGGGACATAGAGTGGTTAAAGGAGAACTTTTTCATGGAGCTAAAGAAATCAAAGGAGCTTCACTTATTAACTTATGACGATCACTCCGATACACAAAGCGTACGGACGATTCCGTTACCTGAGACTTGTCTACTCATGATTGAAGGCGTGTTTCTGCAGCGAGAAGAGTGGAGAAGCTTCTATGATTATATGATTTATCTGGATTGCCCTCGTGATAAAAGATTCCAACGGGAAAGTGCTAGTACCAAGCAAAACCTTGAAAAATTCGAAAATCGGTATTGGAAAGCAGAAGAGTATTATGTAGAGACTGTATCTCCAATGGAGCAAGCTGATTATGTAATTCAGAGTTGAGTAGATCCAGTAATGGAAATTAGTGAGTAATTGGACTGATAAAAGGAACAAGGTGCAGTAGGACTCATAAAAAATAAGGTTATTAAGGTATAAATGAGTTTTCTGATCTATATTATGATGTTCTTCTCAACCTTCCTAAAAAAAATTTGAGGGCTATTCATTTTCCCTAACGAAAAAGAACACCCGATTTTTTCAGGGTGTCCTACTTAAATGGCTATCTGACACTAATTTTGACTCTTGAAATACTGTTCCTATAACCTTCTTTTGATGTTTGAGACTCTATTTCATATGTTCCTTTTAATGAAGTCCACATAGATGTTGAGTGAGCTACTTTGAATTGTCCTCTTGAGTCTGTGATGCCTTTGTATACTTTACCAGTGCCAAGCGGGTCGTAAACAACAACCCTAGCGTTAGCTCCAATTAAAACTTTTCCATTATGATCATAGGCAGTCATGGTTACATTGATTTTTTCTCCAGCTTTATATACGGATTTATTCGTAACTACCGTCGTTTTAGTATCATAAAGAACCGTCTCTTGAGCTGGAGCTGGTTCAATTATCTGTTCGGCTTTGGGAGCTTGAATTAAACCATATCCATACCAATGATCTATACCTGCAGTACCTAGATCAACTACACCTTGTTGTAGTTTAGTACGGAGTTCTTTTGCGCTTAACGAGCTGTTTGCTTGTATTAATAATGCTAAATTCCCAGCTACATAAGGAGCTGCCATAGAAGTCCCACTCATACGTCCATATTGATTGTTTAAGTAGGTGCTTAACACACTTACACCCGGAGCAGCCACTTCAATTGTACTTCCAGTCGCTGAGAAAGAAGCACGACGGTCAGAAGAGTCTGTCGCAGAAACCGCAATAACTGAGCTATAGCGAGCCGGATAGTTCACCGTATCTCCACTTCCGTCACTTGAACCGTTGTTCCCAGCCGCGGCTACAATAAGGATGTTTTGGCTGTATGCTTTATCTACGACTTGTTGTAGAGTAGAAGAGTGAGTGGTTGTCCCTAAACTTAAGTTGATAATGTCCATTTTGTTGTTAATAGACCAATCAACACCTGCGACGATGTCTGACAGGTATCCAGAACCATGTTGGTCTAACACTTTCACCGCATAAATATCTGATTCAGGAGCAATCCCAACTGAACCAATAGAGTTATTTCTCGCCCCAATTATTCCTGCTACATGCGTTCCATGTCCGTTATCATCATGGAATGAAGTTGTGTAAGATACAAATGATATACCACCAGGTATGACTAAATCGTCATGTCTCGCAATACCAGTATCCACAACCGCAATCTTTACACCCTTACCAGTAAAGTTAGCTCCCCAAGCTTTTGGTGCTTCTGTTCTTGTGATCCCCCAATCAGCGGTTTGTGATTTCACCTTAAGAACAATGTCTTTTTCCACTGCTTTTACATTAGGATTATTTTGAATGCCCTTAATTGCGGTAGAAGGTAATGTAATTGAAAGAGCCGGTACATGTTTGTACTCACGATTCACTTTTCCTTTTGCTTTTGTAACGATCGTTTTATCGACTTTGTCTTTAAAAAGAATTAACACGCGTTCTTGTTGAACTTGAGCGCCTGCAAATGAAGGTATAAACGTTAAAGTAAGTGATAAGGCCGTAAGAATTGATAGTAACCTTTTCATAAATGTTCTCCTCTCATTTGTAAGATCTAGCTGTATATATGTCTATCATAATCTCGAGGAATGATTATGCCTATATGCTTTTAATTACCAATGTTGCCATAAAAATGGCCACGAGGATGTAAACATACACTAATCGAAGAAATTCTCATTGTTTCATATAAAGAGATACTATTAATTAATGTAAACAGTTCCTGTGACAAATGATTATTTACCAGCGAAATCCTCATTTGGAAATGGAATCTATCTATTCAATAATCTCTAAACCTCGTATGATTACGTTGTTGATGAAATTCAAATTCACCTTCTAAGTGAATGCGAGCCAAATCAGCAAATATGATTATTTGTTGTCTAGTCGTTCGTGTTTTGATCTCATATACTTTAGGAGGAATTCATAGATGAAAAAATCTCTATTTAAAAAGTTTATTGTTACTACAATGGCTTTTGGTATTGTTGCAACTGCATTTAGCACGCATTCATTTGCTTCTACAACTTCAACCGTTCAAGGCGGGACTTTATCTGGAGGATCCATGACATTTACTGGTTTACCAGCAACATTAAATGGTACTCTAGTGAAATCTACTGCAAATTGGGCTATTGGTGATATCACGGATGCAAGAGGTACGGGTGAGGGGTGGAACCTTTCACTAACATTAACTCAATTCAAAGAAGTTGATGGTAATGGAGCTTATGTTATTGGCGGAAAATCTCTTGCTACGAATTCATTAAAAGTAGTCGGAGTACCTACAATTAATAAGAAAGACTCGACTTCATCTGACATTACAACCATCACTCCCGTTGCTTCAGGAACAGCACTAGATAATGGAAGTACGGTTAAAGTTTTATCCGCGTCACTAAATGGTGGTATGGGTTCCTACACAATTGGTAACCTAGGTGTAGAATTGACTATTCCTGCTAATGCCTATGCAAAAACATACAAAACAGATGCAACTGTAACTATAAATACAGCTCCTTAATAAATGATTATTTTTTTAAAAGTCCTCCAATACTAAGGGGGACTTTTTAATTTTTAGGAGTGGTTGTTAATGAAACACCTGTTATTATGCTTGATCTTACTAGCCTTTATGTTTATATCTTACCCAATTATTTCAGTATATGCAGAGGAAAATAATTTTGAATTCCGTGTGGAACCAATCTTTCCAGATTCACAAATTGGTAATAAAGGATATTACCATTTCAAAGGAACACCTCATGATACTGTTACGTTACAAGCACGTATTATCAATGACAGTGAACAGAATTTGAATGTTATCATTCGAAGTTTGAATGCTTATAGTGGAAATCAAGGGATCTTATACCAAACAGAGCCTGTTTTAAAAGGAACGGAAATTATCAATGAAAGCTTTCAATTTCAAAAAATAGCCACTACCCCAACTGAAGTAACACTTGAACCTTTGCAGTCTGAGCTCGTTGAATTTACACTAAATATTCCAAATATTAATGGTACGTTACTTGGTAGTGTAGAGTTTAGAGTCTTTAAAGGCACAAAAGAATTGACACAGAAAGAAGAAAACTCACAACTACTGATTGACCAATACAAAGCAATTAACATTGGTGTTCAGATTGATGTAACAGATTATAACGAGACACCTTCAATGGAATTAGACAAACCATTCTTTTCTCCCGAGCAAATTGCGATTATGGTTCCAATGGAAAATAGCTATCCGGTCATTGTTCCAAATATATCGGGAACCTACAAGATCACCAAGAATGAAGATACAACGTTCTCCATGACAGGAGAAATTCCTTCATTTAAAATGGCGCCTATGACGACTTTTCATTATCCGATTAGATGGTCAGAAGGAACATTAGAACCAGGAACATACGATGTTAGTTTATCACTGGATGTGAATGGAAGTACCCAATCTTACGAACAAACCATATCGATTGAAAATAATGAAGTGCAGAAGACACAAGAAAAAATGGAAGAACGGGGAGAAGTCGCAATTGCCCCTAAGACATTTCCATGGACAACCATAATGATTGTTCTATTTATCATTGTTTTGATCTTAATATGGATGATAAAAAAACCAAAATCCAAAAGAAAAGATCGAAAGTATCCAGGACAAAATCCAAATGATTCATACTAAGCTTCATCATTTGTAGGAAGCCGCCGTCCTAAAAAAGGATTTTACTTTGAATGGAAAAAAATATGCATATTCTTTTTAGAAAAGATACTGTATATTCTTACTAATATGAAGAATGAAATATCGTCGTTTCTTCATTTGAAAAAGGCAAACCTATTGAAAGATAGAGACGCAAAGGTACAGACCTACGGTTTATACTAGGGTGGCTGATCTGCTGAAGAATTGAGATACTTTACTTATTTTTAAGTAGAATTCGAAATTCTTCCGATTCAAATAACTTGTGTTGGAGGGATTTTTTATGATGTTTAATAAGAATATTCAGAATGTGCTTGCAACAAGTATAGTTACATCAGTTTTTGCTTTTTCAATTGGAATTGGACAAGCCTATGCAGATAATCATGAACAGTCCACGGATTCACAAGTGGAAGAGACGGTTCAACAAGACCAACCAGTCGAAACTGTTGATTCAACAACTGAAAGTTCAGAGCCTACTACTGAGGATGAAGTAGTAGAAGAAGGTACTTCAGCAGAAGAGACGCCAGATGAGATAGCTGCTGAAGCAGACTTGCCCTCTTTGTTACCAGGTGATTTCTTTTACTTTTTTAAAATATTACGTGAAAATGTACAGCTGTCTTTAACCTTTGATTCGGTGAAAGAGGCTGAACTACTTTCAACATTTGCTGAAGAAAGAATCAAAGAAGCTGAAGTATTAATTGCAGGCGGTCAAGTGGAACTAGCACAAGACATTCTTCAAAAGGCAATTGAGCAACAAGAATTGGCACTTGCTACTTACGAACAATTGCAACCAGCGGAAACACCTTTATCGGAAGGCGATGAAGGTCAAGTTGCAACAGAAGCTCCAGTAGACCCTATACGTGCTGAACTTGAAGCAAAAATGGCAGCTAACCTTGTTGCCTTAACAACTGCTCTAGAAAAAGTGGAAAATCCACAAGCAAAAGAGGCTCTCGTAAAGAATATATTAAAAGCACAAGAGAAGCTGGAGAAGAAGATCAACAAGACCCTAGCAAAGCTTAATGAGAAGGAACTTGCAATTGAACAAAAGCGTGCTGATCTTGAAGCAGAACTAGATGATGGCGAAATGAATGAACAGGATTATAATGAAGAACTTGCTGAATTGAACGCAGAATTAGCGAAAGAGAAGAAAGAGCTTCTTACTGAGATGAATGAAGATACCAATAAAGCAGGTAAAGTAGCTCTTGAAAAAGGTAAAGAGAAGGAAGATCGTGGGAAGGAAGATCCAAAGCAATTAACAGACGAGAAACAAAGTAAGTCTGTAAAAAAAGATGAAAACCAAAAAGCTGATGAGCAAAAACGTGAAGAGGTAAAGAAACAAGAAGAAAAGCAACGGGAAGAATCACAAAAACGTGCTGAACAGGGACGTGAAGCTACGAAGAAGCAAGAAGAGGCAAAAGAGGCTGATGAGAAGCAGAATGAATCAGTGAAGAAAGATGAAAAAGAGAAGCAAAAAGCTGACGAACAAAAGCGTAATGAAGTAAAGAAAAATGAAGAAAAACAACGTGAAGATTCTCAAAATCGAGCTGAACCTGAAAATAAGAAGAAGCAAGATGAGAAAGCAACGAAGGCTGAAGCAAAACCATCTGAGACTGTAAGTAATGAGGAAGAAGGTAATCAACAAGCCGACGAGCGCAAGCATGAAGAATCAAATAAACAAGATGAGAAGAGAAAAGGAAAAGAAAACAAATAGCAGTAAAAAGAGTGGGGCTAGTCCTACTCTTTTTTTGATTATGAAGAAGGTAGAAAAGTTTTCAGCAAGAGAATGGGCTAGCGACTTGGAATTGTATTATACATATAATGTGTAGTACACATATACTATTGGTTTACTTCTTACTCACTTCTTTGCATCGCTTCCAGAAGTTCATCACCATTTAGATCTCGAATTCGTGCTATTTTCCCTTCATCATTTACGTTAATACGCCCTTTCACCTCTGCTGTCTCTCTTTTTGTTTTCCCATCTTGTTGATAGTGAACCTGAACAACAAAATCATAGGCATGATCACTTTCTGAATGAATTTGGATATCGTTCACTGTCATTTCGTATTCACCTACATGCGCAACATGCAGCCACGTTAATGCATAAGAATTGATAAAATTGGGGTAATTCGTCTCTATTACATACGGTTTATAATACTTGGAGTAATAGTCAAATAGCCGCTCGTTCATCTGCCCTGTAGTATGTAATTCTGTTAAAATATCATGTAATTCTTCACTTGGACCAGTAAACTCATGTGTTAAAAAGGATTGGATCATATCAATCGTGGGATCCTTCTTTTTGACGGATTCACGTTCTTGTTGAGAAATATAAAATAGTAAAAATGCAAAAGCTCCTAAAACTATTAGAATCTTAATTAGCTTTTTGGGTGGTCTCATTTTGTATTTCCCTCCATTCAAATCCGATATACTAATGTATATGTTTACACTATATACATAGTTTCAAGTATGGCATAGAATTTGGTGTGACAAAATTTACCAGAAACTCAATTTGAAAAGGGTATAGTTACTTTTACTATTTATGGTAGTCTATAAACAAAGGGGTGTGCCTCATGAAAAGAATATTCATATTATTGTGTGGACTATTTTTAGTTGCAGTTACAGTTGCAGGCTGTTCAAATGTAGCGAAAACATCGGATAAAACAGAAAATACAGGATTCCAAATGGCATCATCAACCGTCTCTATTGGTGCAGTCGAAGAAACCAAAACCGATATACAGAAACTAAGCTATGAATTTGTTATGACGAATGATAAACATAAAGCTATTCAGGAAAATTCGGTTGAAATCATGCAAACAGATTGGTTAAAAGATCTAATAATTGACCAGCAAATAACCGAGATAACGATCCATATGGATGATCTGGTGATTAAAGGGTATATTATTTTTGACACGAAGGGATTAACAAAAGAAGAGATTGTAAGTAACGAACCGTTTTTAGAAGGTGTTAAGTTCAGTACCGTAGACGGAGCTGAGCACGTGATTAACCATCATGATTAAAAAATCATCATCTGTTAGATGGTGATTTTGTTTTTTTAGACAAATTTTTGAGTTACCAGTGAAAAAGAAGTAATTCCTTGTTCAGGTTCCAGCTACAAGTTTATATAAAGTCTAATTTTAGCCTCCATTTTAATCTTGCTTCTACTAATAGTCTCCATTTTTCGTCGTCCTAGTATTTCGAATTTTTATTTTTTCATTCATAATGAGGTTAAGAGACAAGGAATCCTTAAAAGAAAGTGTGGTAGAAATCGTGAATCCATTTTTACGCGAAAAGATCGAGGTAATGGTAGGTCCAATTCAAAATATCACTGTACTAGCTGAGCAGGGCTGGACCTCTGAAGTTTGTCAAATTGAAACTGAAGCTGGTATTTATTTAATGAAAAGTTCTTATAAGGAAAAATACCGTGAGTGGTTAAAGCAAGAAGCAAACGTGTTAGAAAAGCTTCATAACCAAAATCAAATTCCCGTCCCTGCTTATTATGGGTTTATTGAGGAACAAGATGGTGCACATTTGATCATGTCATTTGAGCAGGGAGTCACGTTACGAGTTGCCTTAAAGCAAGCCGAAACAAGAGCTGAGCAGAAAGCGCTGATAAAAAGCTTTGGCCATTTTCTTCAACAACTCCACGAAACAAAAATTATCCAAACACTAGACCGTCATGAAAATTGGTTAGAGGAACAGCTAGCAAAGGCTGAAGGGTATGTGAAACGTGGACAAACAGATGGGAGTGTAGAGCTACTTGAGAAGTTAAAGAATTCAAAACCATTCCCGGTTAAACAAACCATTATCCACGGGGATTGTACAATTGATAATGTTCTAGTGAAGGATGGAGAAGTGAAGCTATTTATAGATGTTGCTGGGATGACAGTCGGTGATCCAAGATATGATGAGTCGCTCGCCATCAGAAAGTTTGTTAACGATAAAGAGGATATGGATGCTTTCTATGAAGGCTATACACGTTACAGGGTGTCAAAAGAGGAGCTACAATACTTTGATGAGGGATTATATGAGTTTTTTTAACTACAGTATGCCAATATGATATCAAAGAAAAAACCACTTCCTACTGGGGGGAACCTATACACGATTTGGATGGTTGTATTACTGTCTTTTTTAAAGAAATTTACAAATGCTCATAGAACAAGCCATCCAATCAGAAGAAATAATGCGATAGTGTTTAAGCCAGGTATACCTATGTTATTCATAATTAGTATCCTCTATTTCTAACAGTATTAAAACTGATATCTACTAATAGTCGTCTCCTAAAGTAAAAGTCAAGTAGATGAAAGCTATGTGATATTAAAAGGATACTGCCATTGGTTTTTGTAAGGAACAAGACTATAAATAAATCATTCTTTGGACAAATCGTGAGCTTCGGGCAGCAAGACTGATTTACGAGAAACATAGATTTATCTTAAACCTTACTAGAACCCAAATACTCTCAAATAAAGAACTTACCGAAGAACAGTGGGAACGATTCATTTAAAAAGGCTTTACCATAGTAAAGCCTTAATAAGGCTACTCCGCGAAATAGCACACACCAAGTGTATGACCATCTAAGTCCTTGAAATTAAATGATAAAACATCCCCATAATCAACAATTTCTTCTACTTGAACCCCTTTCGACTTGAGTTCTTGATGTGCCTTATGAATATCGGATGTATAAAAGTTAAAAGGACAGTGGGATGAAGGCGTTACTTCTTTTGAACGAACTAGAGTCAGTGGAGTTTCACCTATATTGATTGCAGCATACCCACCTTCTTGCTGATACCAGCGCAAGCTAAACCCTAAAACGTCTGTGTACCATTTAATAGACTCATCCATATCAGAAACCTCTAAAAAAACAGTATCGATTCTTTTAAATAAATGGCTCATTTTGATTGCTCCTTTATTGTTTTTTCCTTGGAAGCATTCTACCACGATAGCTTTTTTTCCTGTGCCTATTTTGAGGATTGGTAAAAAAATAGTAGGATGCCTGGGTTACAAAAGAACTTAAATGTTTTACGGGGAGTATGCTAATAAACGTTTAGGAGCATAAGTTAACCGCCGTTAAAAAATATATGGCTCTATTGAAAATCTGTCTGCAGAATTTGTTAATTTCTATAAGAAGGGATCGTAAAAGGAACGCTACTATTGTTTTATTAATTTTTTATGCCCGTACAGTTTTCGATCATTTTTTCGTCTTAACCATTGAACACACTATTTTAGGGAGGAACTATAGTGATAAAAAATGATGTATCCAACATTAGTGAAGAGTTAGAACGTATTCATGATTCCTTTGATCAAATGGTCCAGCCTTTTCGCTCAGCTCTATGGAATTATTGCAAAAGATTGACTGGCTCTCCATGGGATGCGGAGGATTTGCTGCAAGAAACTTTGTTAAAAGCATTTGCATCCTTGACTAGGGTGAAGCAATCAGTAAACCCAAAAAGCTATTTATTTCGAATTGCTTCAAATACGTGGATTGACGATTGTCGGAGGAACAAAATCCAAATAGAAGAGCTTGAGATTGAACAAGCCTATGAAGAACATTCTGTTTCTTACATAGATCTCTCAGAGGCAATGGACACGTTAATTCATCAATTACCACCAAAACAAGCATCGGTTATATTATTAATGGAAGTACATAACTTTACAGCAAAAGAGACAGCAGACATTTTAGGGACGACTGAAGGTGCAGTGTACTCACTATTGAATCGAGCAAGAAATAGACTACAAAAGCTGCATACTATAGACCAAACTGAACAGTCCCTTTCCACTTCCGCTGAAAAAGAGGCCGTGATCCAGCAGTATATGGATTCATTTGTGAAGGGAGACTTTAAAACAATCGGCACTCTATTAGCAGATTATGCAACAAATGAAGTTGTTGGAAGAGGACTTGATATCGGAAAAGTACAAATTCGCAAGAATTCCATGGGGGATTGGGCAAGTGGTGGTTCGGATCAAAGCTTGCAGGCAAAGCTTGTCACTCTTTGGGGGAAACAATCTGTTATGTATACAAAGGAAACAAAAACGGGAACTGCTTTATGGGATATTACGACAGTTGAAATTGAAAATGGACGGATTGCCAAACATAGAAGTTATTATTTCTGTAAGGAATTTTTAGAAGCAGCGGCAAAGGAGCTTCATATACCATTGTTTGTAGATAAAGAGTTGTATGGGGTTCAGTGGTAAAATTGTAGAATTTTCTCATCAAATGAAATATATAAGGGAGACAGAAGAATGACTAGACAAATGGAAGCAAAAGTTGAAAATGACAGTACAACATGTTCGTAAACTGACACTCTGATTATGAAAGGGATGCTAACAATGGGAAACATAAGCTGGGAAGAATCATATGTAGGTCAAATGCGAAAATTGATTGGTCATGCTAAACTTATTCATCCTTCTGTCCGAGCAATCATTCAAAACGAACGAGGTGAAATTTTATTCATTGATCGAAGAGGGGAAAATCGTTGGGGGATGCCAGCAGGATCAATGGAGCTAGATGAATCAATTTATGATTGTTTAGTTAGAGAAGTGAAAGAAGAGACAGGAATCGATGTGCAAGCAGCAACATTACTAGCTATTTATACTAGTCCTAAAAAGTCGATTACGAATTATTTTGGAGATGAATACCAAATGTTTGAGCTAGTCTTTCATGTGAATAAATGGTCAGGTGAAATCATAACCGAAACGGAGGAGACAACTAACGCCAAGTTCTACCCTATAGACGCATTACCAGCGGGGTCAGATGAATTCTGGGATGACCATCATCAAGAGGTCGTAAAGGATTTACAGAGCTTTACCGGATCTGTTATCGTGAAGTAGATTTAATGAGGAGAGGAATAGCTTAGCTTAGGTACGATGCCAAAGCTATTCCTTTTTTTGAGTACGATTTCAACTAAACTCATTTTTTTCCGCCATTAAATAGGTGTGGTATTCAAAATTTAAATTATAGCTACTGTTTATTGTCTATAATGATAAATTTACTAGTAACTTATTTCAATATTTTGGTAGAATAAATTCATACTTGATGGCTCTCTTTCATGGATGCCAAAAGTGTAACTTGTAACTTCATAAATTTGTGATAAGTGAATACTATTTTTTCTCTTGTAATAGGGGAAAGGGGCGGGATGTTTTGGGGCTACTACATCTTTTTGATACGATTGTTGAAATTATGCATCATGACTATGCCGGGCATAAAGATAAAGAAGGCTGGGACCGGCCGGACTATTTTCGAGGAAAGCTTGAGGAGCTTGACAAGAATGACCAGCTGACTAGAAATCGATTTGAACAAATAGTAGGAGATTATTTACTAGATTTTCAAGATGAGCATAATGTTCTTCGTTCCATATTGGATGAAGCACCACCAACATCAGTAGGGTTTAGAGTCAGACATTATGAAGAGTATCTGTTTGTGGATAGGGTAGACCAAGAATCGAGAATACAGCTCGGTACTATCATTACTGAGATTGATAAGGTTCGAATAAATGTTATAGCTGATGAGATGAGACGGTACTTAAAGTCAACGGTTCCTGAAAGAGAATGGTGGGAATCTATTTTACTTGAGGCGAAAACGATAACCATTGAAAAAGATGGAACGAAAACGTTAGTTGAATTGAGTCACTATGATAACCCTCGTCAACCTTCCAACTATGTTGTTGAAGAAAAAGAAGGTACCTTGCTCTTTCGTTTTAATGATTTTATCGACCTTAACCAAATGAAATCATTATTAGAAACACATAAAGATCAGCTAAACAGTACATACAACTGGATTATAGATGTTCGAGAATGTCGAGGGGGCTCTGACTCAGTTTATCATCTACTACTGGATGGGATCTTTCAACCGAATCCAACCCTTACCCATGATGGAATGCTACATTTATGTACAGAGCGAAATTATCATAATCGTATGACGACCTTTAAGAAATTTAATAACATCTTAGAAAGTCCAGATCTTTTCATTGCAGCCTTTATGATACAGATGGACGTAAATCGTGGCAAAGGTTTTGTACAATTTGATTTTAGTGAATTTAATGAGGACAATCCGATTAAAGGTTCTGAGCTTCCCAAACGGGTAATACTCGTAATAGATAAATTTTGTGGAAGCTCAGGCGAGCAGTTTGTGTTGGATGCAAAACAGTCAACAAAAGTAACGGTAATTGGCAGGCCAACAAAAGGTGTCTTGGATTATAGTAACCAGGCTGTTGAGATATTTAAACATGAAGGTTATGAGTTTGTGTATGCAACATCTAGAAGTAACCGAATTGATCGTAACGAAGGAATAGATTTCAATGGAATTAATCCTGATATTTATATTAAGTGGACACCGGAACATTTACGAAAAGATGTGGACGTTGAATATGCATTACAGCTAATAAAAAATGGCTAAATGAAATAGAGGAGAACTGGAAGTCTTGGATGTAAATCCTCTTTGAGTCTGGGATGGCCGCCAAAATTTCTAGAACTTGCTCTCAATCAAACTTTTCCATTTATTTTATAACAATCATTTACAAAAATATGAAAAAATGTGATAATAAAGAAAATCTTGAAGGGGGAAAGTAAGTTTATGGAACCAACGAATTGCTAGTATTAATTTTATTTAAATTAATATGTATTTTGTATGGAGTATGGATTCGCCTACAATTGATAGGTTTATTTGTTATGCTCTTTATGAAATCACGGCAATTTAGAAGGTTACTTACTTTACTGATAACGAGATAATAATTTATCGACTCATTTATAGTTTTAATGGATGTCGTTGGTTTTGATTAGGCAAGTGCTTGCATTTCTTTTGCATGGGCATGTTTTTTCATGGGCCATAAATTATACGTGTTGATGATATAGACTGTAAGGAGAAACCCTCTTCTTATAGTCTTTTTATTTTTCAACTAAATACCTGCAGTTCTTCTTTGCCGTGTCCATAAAGACGTAACGTACATTATGGATGAAAGAAGGAATACGTATGTTAGAACTGAAATTAAATAGGATTAAAAAATATATGGAAGCGACCCTAGTCGTAAAGGATATAACCTTTCAAGCGTATGAAGGGGAAAAGGTTGGGATAGTTGGTGCAAATGGAAGTGGAAAGAGCACGATTCTTAAATTAATCGCTGGCGTAATCCAGATGAACTATTGGCCAGGATATCCACAAACCTCAAGCCCCGGATATGATGAAGGATTGATTCACTTGCCAAGAGGTGCCACAAGGGCATACCTAGAACAATCACCAGTGTTTCCAAAGGGATTAAAGGTCATTGATGTATTGAATGTAGCGTTTGAGGAAATAGATACCATTGAAATGCAAATGCGAGAATTAGAAGCACTAATGCAGACACTGCAAGATGAACAGCTCGAAAAAGCATTAAAAAAATATAGTGATTTGCTACAAGTGTATGAGGTAAAAGGTGGATACGAAAGGGATGAGAAGGTAAGTAAGGTTTGTACAGGTCTTCACTTTACAGATGCCTTTTTAAACCAAGACTTTGATTTATTAAGCGGAGGGGAAAAAACGACTGTCGTTCTAGGGAAGTTACTCATTCATAACCCAGATATCTTGTTGCTTGATGAGCCGACCAACCATCTAGATATGGAATCGATTGAATGGCTTGAAGGTTACTTGAAAAGCTACAAGGGTATCGTCTTGATTGTCTCCCATGATCGATACTTCTTAGATAATGTTGTTTCCAAAATAGTCGAAATCGAGGATATGGAGTCAATCTCCTACAAGGGCAATTATTCCTCTTTTGTAAGTCAAAAAGAGGAAAACATGCGAGTCCAATATGAGCATTATCGTGAGCAACAAAAAGAGATTAAAACCTTTGAAAAACAGGTGCTGAGTTTAAGAGAATGGGCCATGAGGGCTGATAACAACAAGTTCTTCAGAAGAGCAGCAAGTATTCAGAAGAAGCTCGATAAAATGGCTCGGATTGATAAGCCGATTTTTGAACGACGGAATATGAGACTTGATTTCAAAGAGACAGAACGTTCGGGTAAGGAAACAATCAAAGCGGTGGATTTAACGAAAAGCTTTGAGAATAAAGTAATCTTAAAAAATGCCAACCTCTTAGTTGAATATGGTGAAAGAGTGGGGCTGATTGGTCCTAACGGTAGCGGGAAAACGACTTTCTTAAAGATGCTTGTAGGAGAGGAGCAGCCAGATCATGGTGTGGTGGAATTAGGTGCAAATGTGATGGCGGCCTATTTACCACAGAACATTACCTTTCATAACGATGAGCATACCGTATTAGAGTGCTTCAGAGAAGATATATCCATTGTGGAGGGAAAAGCACGAGAATATCTTGCTAAATTCATGTTTTACAAAGGCAGTGTGTTTAAGAAAATCAAGAATCTGTCAGGTGGAGAGAAAATTAGACTTAAGCTCGCGATGCTGCTATATCAGGATATAAATTTATTAATTTTAGATGAACCAACCAATCATTTGGATATAGATTCTATCGAAACATTAGAGGCAGCACTTGAGGACTTTCAGGGGACTATCTTCTTTATCTCTCATGATCGGTACTTTATTAACAAAATTGGAGAAAGAATCATTGCTGTTGAAAACCAAATGCTGAAAAGCTATCTAGGCAATTATGATGAGTATAAGTTGGAAAGAGAAAAGAAAAGTATGTCCAAAGTACAAGAGCCGATAGCAAAAACCGAACAAGTAGAGAAAGAACTGCCAAATGATGTTGATTCGAAGAAGGAAGCTGCAAAAGCCAAAGTCCTTATAAATATTGAACGTCTTGAGGAGGAAATTAGTGAGATCGAAATTGCAATGAACACAGGTGACATGGATTACGAAGAGCTGACGAAGCTATATGATAGAAAACAAGCCTTAAATAGTGAGCTTGAGAGTGCAATGGAGCTGTGGCTTGGGTAAGGTAGAGAGGGAGTTTGTAAACTCCCTCATTATTCATTCGCCGGTAAATGGCCAAAATCGGCCGGTATTTTGCTGAAATTCGCCGGTAAATTCTGCTGCTACGGGAAATTACTAGTCAAATTGGGGAGTTGTGCTTGAACTTTCCCTAATACATGATCTAAGTGAGGCATTATTGTAGACGAATTGAAGGAATTTAGTTTATTATGTTGAATTTCCTAAATAATACTATCAGAAAAAGGTAGGTTCTAAAATGAAACAGAAAAATCGTCTATTAGAATTTACACAAATGCACGATGAATTTATTCAAAATTGGAAGGTGGCGATGAAAACAGGTGATACATCAGCTGTTGAGAGAATGGCTGAGGATTACTATGTCGCCTTCTTTAGTGGAGCACATGACAAGCCGATGTTCTTTAATAAAATAGAAGCTGTAACTGGTATGAAGCAATCGGTTATGCATTTTCTAGGGGCTGAAAAGAGATTTGAAAATAGAGTCATTCGTCTTAAAAGCGATGAACTTGTGGTTGTTTTTTATGAGCAGGTCATTGTAAAAGAAGAGCAGGTAGAAGCAAGGTTGTTTACGATAGAAAGCTGGAAAAAGATCGATAACAAATGGATGATTGTGAGAGAAATAGAAGAACCGCTTTAAGAAAGGAATGACAATGAACGAACTTACACTGAAAGATTTACAGAAATATATAAAAAATAAAGATTATAAACCGGATATGAAACATGCTTATTTTCAGAAGCTCATTGAAGAAGTAGGGGAACTTGCTGAATCCTTACGTAAAGATAAACGAATGGAACAAGGTGTGATAAAAGGAACGATAGAAGAGGAATTATATGACGTTCTCTACTATATCCTAGCCATTGCGAATGTTCATGAGATTGACTTACAGGAATGCTTTCATTTGAAGGAAGAACTTAACATGAAGAAATACCAACAATAGTCGCTGTGTGGAAAGTATTGACTATTTTTCCTTTATTTAATAGAATATTAGGAAAGTTTCATAGTTGAAAACACAATGATTAGGAGTAGTAAGGACAAGTTATTGGAAAGAGAGCTGTCGGTCGGTGCAAGACAGTCAATAGCCTCCTGAAGCTCGCCTATGAGTGGATAGATTGATATGTAAATCTGTACGGGTCACTTCCGTAATCAAGTATCGAGATGTTTCGCTTTCTTTAACGAAACAAGAAGAGTGGTACCACGATAACACCTATCGTCTCTTTTGAGACGATAGGTTTTTTATTTTTGCAATGACTCTATTAGTATTTGTTGTTGATATTGAAACAGAAATTGGTGTTGAGCGAGAGAGCAACCGATATTCTAGGAGCAATTCAAAAACTAACACCGGCGAAATAACATCGTTTACGAGAGTATTTAATTGATGCCCTTGCTGCTGCTTCTTCTACGGGGACTGTTCTATAAGACCTTTTGGGGCAATAATTCGGCTACTTTGACTTTTTTATTGCGAAGCAGTTTAGACAAAGCAGAATGTTCCCTATTTCTTAATTGAAATTTATATGGGACTTCGCTACAGGGAGCAAAGGTTGTAGAAGAATTTACTATCGGTTAAAACTGTTGACAGTAATAAAGGAGATCATTATGGGGGAATAAGAGTTGGAAGATCAAGAAAAAGTGAGTACCTTTCAAGAGGTTAATAGGATTCGTAATAAAATGAAATCTTTAGTTCTAAGCTATATTTTTGCTTTATTAACAGGGTGCACAAACCACACATCAAATGAGGAAGATTATCTAGAACTACAAAAAAGTATAAATAGTTTAGAAGCCGAAATTTCTAATTTGGAAAAAACTATTGAAAAACAACAAGTAATCTTAGAAAATCAAGAACAGTATTTAGCCCAAAATAAGGATAAAATTCAAATGATGGATAATACTATTTCTTTTCTTGAAGAACAGAATTTTGTTTTAACACTAAGAGAAAAGAATTCACATTATGAACAGATGTATAAAGAACTTATTACTAAAGTAAAAGATCAAAGAATTGCATCAGTTGTCATTCTTTACCTAGAGGCTATGAGAACCGAGGAACAATCTACATTGAAAAAATATTCATACACTCCAGAGGAAAAAGCATTAACGGAGCATATAAAAGAATATAAAAACATCCAGTTTCCATCTATGAAAATAATAAATACACAGTATAGTAAGGCAGATCCAGAATTATTAATTACGTTATCTTACGATGAACTAAATGGTAAAGCGGGTAAAAGGTTTTTAGCCTTACAGGATTATGAATCTATTAAAGTATATGAATCTGATAAAGGTTACGATTAAGACCATAGAAATTAGAATTCCAAATATACGGAAGTCCTAATTGTGTTGATGAAAATCAACATTAAACACATATAAAGCCTTTACAATAAAAAAGGAGGAAGTGTAATGACTGAGAGTTGTTTCATTTGTGACAAGCATAGGGGGAACATCAATACCGCCGGAATTATGATTTATGAAGATGAATATGTGTTTGTTGGTCATATTGATAGAGGTGGAAAACCAAATTATATAGGTCATATCATGATTGATTTGAAAAGGCATATACCAACACTTGCTGAAATGACAATGGAAGAAGCGAAAGTCCTTGGAGTGGTGATGGCTAGAGTTAGTAAGGCATTAAAGGAAACGGAGAAAGCTGAGCATGTATATGCACTTGTGTCGGGTAACTCAGTTCCTCATCTTCACGTCCATTTAGTCGCACGTTATCCGAATACACCTGAGGAATACTGGGGTCCTATGGAGGTATATGATTGGGCTGATGCACCCATGGGAAGCAACGATGAAGTAATAAAAATTTGCAAACGAATAAAGGGTTATTTGGAACAAAACGTAGATTCTAGGTGCAAATATGATTGATTTTCAATGGGTAGGTAGCGATAAAACGTTTGTGGATGAAATTGACATTCGATCATTGAATGATCATGTTGTAGTAGGACGCTTTGGGGGGAACTCATCAGCTGGTCAATATAAAAATGAGGACGGCCTATTAATCTGGGCAGCTCCAGATAAAGCGTGGGAATTTGTGATCCTTCTTGATTCTCATAACACCGCTCAAAGTGCAGAGCTCGTTATAAATACTTTCGAGAATGAAAAAGAGGACATTTTAAAGCTTTTACACTTAGAAACAGATAAAGTGTTTGATCTAATAAACAAGCACCTGCTACATATCTTCACAAGTGAGAAATTTAAGGAATCCTGTAAGCATATTACCGGTGAGACAGCATGTCTACTTGTTGTGAGAAAAGAGAATTATCTTTGGTGGTTTTCAATTGGAGATTGTGTTCTTTCTTTATATCATCCAGAACTTGCAGCTCTCGGAGAGTATCAACAAAACCATCGAAGCTTTTATGAATGGATAGGTCAAGAAAGCACGTTCAATAAGAAGGTTCCTTGTTATAGCTCAGGGACAAAAGAGCTACGAAAAGGAGAAAATCATATATTCATGACCACAGATGGTCTCATAGAGTGTCCAAACACTAGCTATTATCATCAAAAGGTACTATTTGATGAGTTTTTGGGCTTATCAAATAAAGAGGGTGTCAAAAAATTGCTTGAAAGGATCAAGAATAATCATGTCCGTGATAGTACAACGATTATATCTTGGAAAATAGTGAATAACGTGAAAGCTACGATGCCGAGTGATCAAAAGGAAGGGTAGGTACCAAATAAACAAAATTAAGTTAGATTAAATTATTTTGATGTTCAAAAATGTAAGTGGGGGATAATGTTGGAGATTTTAAAAATAAAAGAAGAAATGTTAGAGAAAGTTGCTTCTTTGTATAATAAAGTTTGGAGTGTAAGAGGAACCTCATTTCTAGAAAGATTACAAAAGCATATGAACTATGAGGGGTTTACAGGATTTGTTATCGTCTCAGAAGATGGTGATGTGATTGGTTATTCTTATGGATATACATCACTGCCAGAACAATATTACCATGGTTTACTATCTAATGAGTTTAATTCAGAAGATTATCAAAAGTGGCTTACAGATTGTTTTGAGTTTGTTGAATTAGCAGTTCATCCTGGTTATAGGAAACAGGGCCATGCGAATCAATTAATTACGAAATTGCTCGATGGTGTAGGACATAAAACTGCTATTTTAACTACTCAACAAAACAATTTCTCTGCCCGAAAGTTATATGAAAGCTTACATTGGGTGCTTTATAAAGAAACATTTTACCCAGGTGATAAGAGTAATCCTTTTGTAATCATGGTAAAGAAATTACGTTAGTTTAACACTCTAGAGCTTCATGAGGTGAGGTTATGGAAGACAATAAATGGAATCCTCTATCAGTAGAAGAAATTCACGACCTATTTCGTACAATCCCGATAAGTTGGTGGATTGCAGGGGGATGGGCATTAGACCTAAATGTAGGGAGAAAAACAAGAGAGCACGATGATATCGATATCGTCATCGTAAGGGACGAGCACTTAACATTACAGGCTCATTTACATAATCAATGGGACATGTATAAAGCGATCAAAGGACAATTAATACCGTGGGATAAAGATGAAATACTACAGGTTCCAATTGATAGTATTTGGGTGAAAAAAAAGGGCGACAAAGTATGGGCATTTCAAGTCATGATATTAGATACGGAAGGGGATGAATGGGAATATAAACGGAAAAATACTATAAGGAAGCCGATAAAGGATATCGGACTATGTTCACCAACAGGCATTCCATATTTAAGACCAGAAATCCAGCTTCTTTATAAAGGAGGAAGCTCTGTTCTTAGGGGAAAAGATACGGTAGATTTAGAAAACGTCCTACCACTATTGGCGAATTCAGAATTAAGGTGGTTAAAGGATTCACTTGCTGAGCAATTTCCAACTGGACATCAATGGATGGATCAACTGGTTAAATGATGGGATCGGTAAATAGAAGCCTTAAAATTAGTCGTATTTCTGCGAGAATACTTTTGGCAAGAAGGAAACCTTAAAGAGTAGGTAAGGCTATTCCATTATCGTAAGACTGAGCAAGAGAACATCCTACCTTTTCACAGAGTTCTTTACAATCCTATAGAAAATAATTTTCATTTGACATAATTTTGATAATTCGGTATTAAACTACAATTGTGCAGATAAGTTAATTATTTAACAAATGGAGAGATGCATGATGAAGTACTTTAAGACAACGAATGAAATTCACAATGTTCACTGTTCAAAGAAGGATAACGAAAAACCTTCTCCTCTCAAGCCGAGGGATGACAACTGGCTATTTCCTATGTAAGTATACTGCTACCTGAGTAATTCATAACAAAATATAGAGCATAATTTAAAGAATACACATTAGAACCTTCAATCAGGAAGGTTTATTTGTATTTACTATAAAACTGGAATAGGATAATGGATAAACTATGTGAATTTAGAATTCACATCTATTTCAAACTGAATGTCCTTCATAGTTTCGTTCACATAAAGTATGTAAGGGAAATTTGTTTGCCGGAAAAGTAAAGAAACAATGTTTTTCCACGATTTAAAGTATTCATGAGCATTAAAGTCCAAGGATTGTATTGTAAGAAAATCTTGACCGGAGGAAATTCTAACATCCGATTCACATCAAATGTAAAATCCTATTGACGTCGAATGACGGGTTCGAATACAATGAAAAGGGAAAGATTAACAAAATGATAGGATTGGAGAATGGATTCAATTGAGTATGTATCAAGAACGAATTAGTTTTCAAATCTCACCTGTAGCCGAGTTGCTTTCAGCACTATGTCTTCTTGGATTTAAAGAACATGTTGATGATGCAACGAATGAGCGAAACGAGCTTAATCCAGAGCTAAAAGAATGGGTAGAGAGCATGAAACAACAACTTCCTAAAGACATGTTAGAGGAAATCCAGGTATTCTTCAACAAAGAGAGTTTTTTAGGGTTCACACTGTTTCCGTTTGGTATCCATCACAAAGCATTTGAAGAAGTTCATGCCTTTATTAGTATGCTTCATCATCTCCCATTAAAGGATTACTATTGGGCGTTTACGAATACCGGCTTTAGCCCTGACATTAAGTTGGAGGGAAATGAGGAGCCCAAAGCTATCATTGATCTATTAAATACGACCAATTTGCCGCAGGAAGAAAAGTGGAAGATTAGCTATTTAATTTTTGATGGTGAGCGAACAAAAGAGCGTGTGATTAAACTGATTGAACGTTTCTATTATCAGTATTTTCAAGAGTCTGAAGAGAAGTTAATCAAACACCAAAGGAAATTCACGAGCCAGATGGAGCAGGAGCTTCAGGGAGGCAATGTGAAATATCTTGAGTCGTTAATTGACGAACAAGGAATCGATTTGATGAATCATGATGTCATCGTTTTTCCTTCTTATTATTCAGACGCAAATATTGCTTACTCATCTATCGGCCGATTTAATTTAAAGTGTTTTATTGTAGGCACAAGGCATTACAAAACAAAGGAAATGGCCCGAGGGGAAAAGGAAACATTAGATGCGATAAAGGTCTTAATCGATGAACGTCGGTTTAAGATTCTACAAATGTTAAAAAAGCAGCCTTACTATGGGTATGAATTAGCTCAAGCTATCAATGTTTCGAATTCAACGATGTCTCATCACCTTTCTACGCTTATGTCCCATCACTTCATTAGAGCCATTCGAAAAGAAAACAAAGTGTATTATGAAACCAATAAGGAAGAAATTCAGGCTGTCTTACAACAAGTGGAAAGAATGTTTATTGACTAGGTAGAATAGGGGGAATGCTCCTCCTTTTTTTACGAATAAACATTCGATGTGTATCGAATGTTTAGTTTGATGAGAGGGTGAAGAGGATGGGACAGGTACAAACGGTTATTAAGCAAGAAGCGAAACAAATGGGAATGATGGGGATACTTGGACAAAAGAAATTTTTACTATTGTGGCTCACCTATTTAGCATCGTCATTAAGTGTATCGTTCTTTTTGTTTGTCACAAATTGGTACGTAGTTGACTATTTAAGATTGGAAGCGATGTTAGGGCTCGTATTCTTTGCATCGACTGTTCCTAGGGTCTTATTTATGCTAATTGGCGGAGCTATTGCTGACAGGGTGAGTAAACCATGGATTATGTTCGTTTCTGATTTTGCAAAGGGGCTCATCTTACTTGGGGTAATTGTTCTATTGTTTACTGATTTACTATCCATCTGGGTACTCATTGGTTTAGGACTTGTCTTTGGGATTTTAGACGCTTTTTTCTGGCCTGCCAGTGGATCGATCCTACCTACGATTGTAAAGGAAGAAGAGCTAGTTCGTGCCAATTCAATTTTAGACATGACAAGGCAATTTTCTTTTATATGTGGACCATTGATCGCTTCATTCTTACTTGGCATAGGAGGATATACGACGGTATTCGCTATAACGGCTGTTTTCTTGCTTTATGCAGCATTTATTGATCTAAAACTAAGAGCTAACGGATCGGAAGAATTAAAAGAGGAAAGCGAGAAGGAAGGACGTATGGCAAAACAGCAGCTTGCAAGTATCATGGCCTCAATTAAAGAAGGATTCATGTATGTAAAAAAATCCACCTTTCTGACTGCGTTAATGAGTACCTCGGTTTTTTTAAATCTTTTCTTTACGGGACCTTATACGTTAGGAATGCCTATTTTCACCCGGAATATATTAGGGGGAGATGTGTTAACGTATAGTTTACTAACTGGGAGTGTCACAACTGGAATGTTAGTGGGTACCTTTTTAATTGGAATGCTAAATCTTAAGAAAAAACGAGGACTCATTTCAATTCTTAGTATTTTAGCCATGTCGATTCTATTTATAGTCTTAAGCCTTACAAAAGTATTTTGGATTAGTATCCCGGTCGTAATTTTAATGGGGGCAACGATTGCGTTTGCGAATGTACCATTATCAGCTGTTATCCAAAGTCATACCGATAAGGAGTATCTAGGAAGAGTGATGAGTTTACTCGCATTTGCAGCCATGGGCCTTACACCCATTTCACACCTTCTCACCTCTAGTTTATTAGCACTTGGTATTTCGATTGAAAAAATCATGCTCGTAAGTAGCTCATGCTTATGCTTGTTTATCGTCTTTACGATCATTAGGGCAAAGCCTCTTAGAGAGGTTGATTAAGCCATAAAGGACCGTTTTACGTTCGAATGGAACAGTAAAACGGTCCCTTTTTTTTCAATAATTACCAATTAGTGAGTTAGGTTTAACATAATATCGGTTACGGGTAGTTATAATACTAATAACTAGTAGTAAGAAATTGTTTAAGGTAGGAGGTGATAAACTTGAGTAGAAAATTAGAGTCAGTTCAGCACTACAAATCGCTCTATGAAAATCACCCAGATGCCATTTTTACGTTTGATGTGTCTGGAAACTTTTTGGATGTTAATCCAGCATGTGAAAAACTATCAGGTTATTCTGCCGAAGAATTAATTGGGAGATCCTACCTTCCACTAATAGCATCAAACGAGAGAGAAAAAGTGAAGTCTAGCTTTGATCGTGTCTTACTCGGTGAAACGGAGAGTTATGAATGCTCGATTCACGATAAGAGTGGAAGGGTGATTGACTTAAGCATTATGAATATTCCCATTGTTATCGATCGTAAGGTAACGGGGGTATTCGGTATAGCAAAAGATATTACAGAAATGAAAAGATTAGAGAAACAGCTTCTCAATTCACAGAAAGAATTGAAGGATATCGTTCATAAGCACCTAGGGTTCATTTTTAAATTCAAGAAAATAAAGGATGAATTCATTTATACATTAGCTGATGGACAATTACTATCGAAAATGGGAAGTAGCTCTGGCGATGTACTTCATAAAACAGTAGAAGAAGTATTTGGTTATTCAGAAGAAACCTTACAAATCAAAAATATATATGAACGGGCATGGAGCGGAGAAGAGGATCTATTTTATGAAGGAACGTTTAACGGGATTTCATATATTACAAGGTTAACACCGATATTTAGAGAAAATGAGGTAACAGAGGTACTGGGGAGCTCCATAGATATAACAGAGCTAAAAAATATGGAGAGGATTTTATCAGTAAATGAAAAACGATTTCGAAGCGTCGTAGAATTGTCACCTAGTATTATTATTATTCATAGAGATCAAAAAATTTTATATGCAAACCCAGCAGCGGTAAAGATAGTTGGTTTAAATAGTCAAGATGAGTTAAACGATCATTTTATTACAGATTTCATCCATACTGACAGTCAAGAACTATATGAAACAAGGATGAAATCCTTCATGGATGATACTGATAATTCCTTTCGAGAATATAGAATCATTAGAAATGAAGGAAAGGATTTTTATATTGAAGCACGAGCTAGAGAAATTCACTATAAAGGACAAACGGCTGTGCTAACTGTTGGAGTAGATATCACGGCACGTAAAGAAAAAGAAGAGCAGCTTCGAAAGAGTGAACAACTACTAGCAGAAGCACAACGAATTGCTAAATTAGGAAGCTGGGAGTTTAACTTACTTGAGAAGAAATTATGTTGGTCGGATGAAACATATCGAATTTTTGGGGTGACATCAGAAGAATTTACACCAAGCTACGATGCATTATTAAACTTTATTCCTCCTGAAGAAAGAGAATACGTACATCGAGAAAGCGAAGCTGCTTTGAATCAGAAATTACCTTTTTTGGTTGAACACCGAATTATTCTAGCTGATGGAAAAGAGAAATTCGTTCGCCAACAAGCGGAGGTGATTTATGAGGATGGACAGGCCATTTTTATGATTGGTACCATCCAGGATATAACGAAAAAACGAAAGACGGAACTTGAGCTAAAGAGGAGTGAGGAGAAGTTTCGTTCAATGGTTCAGCACGCTAGTGATGTGATTAGTATTGTAGACGAAAAAGGAGTTATTCAATATCAAAGCCCTTCCAGTAAACAAATATTTGGTCATGAACCAGAAGAATTATTAGGGAAAAATGGTTTTACCTACAATCATCCTGACGAAAGAGGACGAGCTGAGGAAATCCTAAAGAAAGCATTAAAACATCCAGGAAGACCAATTCGAGCAGAGCTTATGATACAGCATAAAAGTGGAAAATGGCTACACTGTGAGCAAGTATCAACAAATCTTCTACATGATCCAAATGTAAGTGGGATTGTGGTCAATATAAGAGACATCACGAAACAAAAAGAATACTTCGAACAGGTGAGGCAATTAGCGTATCATGATGATTTAACTATGCTCCTGAATAAACGAGGTTTAAACCAATTACTTATTGAAGAAATACAAGCATCTATGAAAACTGATTCGTGTTTTTCTCTCTTGTACCTTGATTTAGACAATTTTAAATACGTAAATGATAGCCTGGGACATGAAGTAGGAGATAAACTATTACAAAAAATATCGGGGATGTTAAGAGACCTAGTAGGTGATAAAGGAAAAGCAGCCAGACTAGGTGGTGATGAGTTTGCCATTGTCTTACGAAATTTAGTAAATATAGATGATGTTGAGGTTATGGCAGGTAATATTATTCAAATGTTTAACCAGCCGTTCAAAGTAGATCAGTATCAATTTTATATTACGACAAGTATTGGTATTTCGTATTTCCCAAATGGAGCGAAGGATTCAGATACACTGTTAAAACATGCAGATATGGCCATGTATCGAGCTAAACATTCGGGGAAAAATACGTACCGAATATTTGATGAGGATATTCAAAAGAGTAATGAACGAACCTTTTTTATTCAAAATGATTTACGAAATGCTCTCATAAACAATGAACTCACGGTACATTATCAACCGCGTATTAGTACAGATAGTGAAAAAATGGTAGGGGTTGAGGCATTGGTCCGTTGGAATCACCCAAAGCTTGGTCCAATTTCACCAATCGAGTTTATTCCAGTAGCAGAAGAATCAGGGTGGATTGTCCAATTAGGTGAGTGGGTGTTAGACAGCGCTTGTAAGCAGCTTGTAAAATGGCATCAACAAGGGTACACTTCCTTGTCCGTGTCGGTGAATTTTTCACCCCTCCAATTTTTGCAAATCGATTTGCATGAAAGAGTAAAACACATTATCGATAAGTATAATGTAAATCCAAATCAAGTGGAAATAGAAATAACCGAATCAGCTGTAATTGATCAAGATGTGGGGCTTCAGGAAAATATTAGTAAATTGAAGGAAATAGGCTTACAAATTGCGATTGACGATTTTGGAACTGGCTACTCTTCTTTAATGTTCATTAAGAAGTTTCAAGTGGATACCATTAAGATAGATCGTTCATTTTTATTTAATCTTTTGGATGACATTGGAAATTTGAAAATTGTATCGGCCATCATAAATCTTGCGAAAGCACTCGGCCTTAATGTTGTCGCAGAAGGAGTCGAAACGTGTGAGCAGCTTTTTAGGCTGAAAGAGATGGATTGTAAAGAAGTACAAGGGTATTATTTTAGTAAGCCATTACCATCAGATGAGTTGGAGAAGAATGTCTTTCCGAAGTATTGTTAACACCACTTAGTTGAAGTGGTGTTTTTTTAGATTATTAAGAAAGTATCGACAAAACCTGACAAGTGACTGTCACCTGTCGAATTCGACAAAACCTGACAAGTGACTGTCACCTGTCGAATTCGACAAAACCCGGGTGGTACCTGGAACCAATATAGGCTGTTGTTCATATGATAATTCCAACCTTGAGAGTTACTCTCAGGAAAGGAGGAAATGTATGGAGTTAACAGCAGCTCATTGGTTGTACGGGTTGGTTACGCTAGGCGTCATTTTAACAATGATTTTTCGGAAAGGTGTCGTCTTGCCTACTTTAGTCGGAACGTTTCTTGTCGCATGGGTGTACCAAGGAAGTGTCATCAGCGGGTTCACCTCTGTGTTTAATGCCAATTTAACTGCGGCAAAAGAATTGTTTAGTATCTTTTTAATTATTACGTTTATGGTGGCCCTTCTTCATTCATTAAAGGATTTAGGTGCTGACCATCAAATGATTGCCCCTATCCAAAAGGTCATGACTAATGGGCATATTGCTTATATTGTCTTGATAGCCGTCACATTTGTGATTTCATTATTTTTCTGGCCGACACCTGCTGTTCCACTCATATGTGCGCTGTTAGTACCAGCAGCAGTTAGAGCTGGGTTACCGCTAATGGGAGCGGCAATGGCTGTTGCTCTTGCCGGTCAAGGGATGGCTCTTTCATCGGATTACGTCATGCAAATTGCGCCAAGCTTGAGTGCAAAAGCAGCTGGGATTGATACAGCATTAGTAGCTGACAAAGCGTTAATCCTATCTCTTATATCTGGTGGAACAGCTATCCTGTTAGGTTATTTAGGTGTAAGGAAACAAATGAGGAAATCGACGGATCCCGTAATCGAAACGGAGCTGAAGACGCTTCAAGGATCATCGGATGAATCCAAGCAAGACGAAGCGAAACAAACCGTGTGGAGCAAGGTGTTTGCTGTATTGGTACCGCTTTCAATGCTTGGGGTCATGATCTATATGATTTCAACAAAGGTGAGCGGAGGAAGAATGGGAGGATTCGAAGGGGGAGATGGTGCGGCCTTCATCGGTGGAGTGGCCGTGCTACTCCTTAGCCTAGCTACTGTAACGTACGGTAAAGTTCAAGCGTTAGATCGGATTAGTGAGCACATTACATCAGGCTTTGTGTTTGCTTTTAAAGCGATGGGACCGGTAATTCCGATTGCTGGGTTTTTCTTCTTAGGAAGTGGTGATTTTTCTGGAAGCATCCTATCACTCGGTGAAGCTACACCACCTGCCTTCCTATTCGATTTAGTTCAAGCAGGTCAAACGGTCATACCAGAAAACATGGTTCTTTCAGCATTTGGAATTTTGATCATTGGAATTATTACGGGTCTCGATGGCTCAGGATTTTCTGGTTTACCTCTAACTGGTGCACTTTCTGGAGCGCTTGCCTCCAATTCCATCGATCCATCTACCCTTGCTGCAATCGGTCAAATGGGATCAATCTGGACAGGTGGAGGAACTTTAATCGCTTGGTCATCACTTGTGGCAGTAGCTGGATTATGCGGAGTACCAGTTATGGATCTTGTTCGGAAAAATTTCTGGCCTGTAATGGCGGGGTTGGTTGTATCAACTATTCTTTCGTTGTTAATTTGGTAACAATAAACGTATATAGTCCATATTCCCTACCTATATTCCGGTGATTATACTAGCGTTTACATTGACTTTAGGATTGTAGACCTATATACTAGCATTGAAGTACTGAATATTTTGATAAAAGGCAAACCCATCGAAAGGTGGAGACGCAAAGCTAAAGGGGCTAACATCGGTTTGATTATGCCAGCCAGTTACCGATAGAATGAACTATTCGTCTATTTGAATAGACTAATCGGTAATCGGTTAGTCTATTTTTTATTCTAGCATTCCTGTATTAAAGTAAAATAAGTTTCTGGTGTTTAGTTTATACAACAATGTTTCGGCTAATCTAGCTCCAGCACCCAGCCAAGATGAATTGGCGACGATCTTTGCCGTTTCATCTTACTCGAGGGAAAAAGAAGTATCACTTTTTCCTTGGTCAAATAACCTGTCATGAATACAAGGGAAAACCACCCTTTTTTTTCATGACAGAACATTTGCTCTGCCTGAGGCTATACGGGGCGCCCTGAGCCTTTTGTTCTATGTTCTCGCTCTTTGTTCATGCAGTCATCAGAAAAGATAATGGAGGATGACGATGGAATTCATTAGTTTTTTAGTAGGTTTGTTTGTTGGGATCCTCAGCATAAAAACGTATAAACAAATCGTAAGGATGAGGGTCAAGGAACGAAAGGAAAATGAGAAGAGAATTTATAATTTAGTAGAGAGTTCTAGAGATATTATCTATTATTATCAAGTAAAGCCCGAACGGAAATTTAAATATATAAGTCCCTCTATAGATAAGGTGTTAGGGGAGGGGATAGTCGGGGAAAGCTTGATGAATCCTAATATTCCCTTTGATCTTGTTCATCCAGATGATTATGAAATTGTATCTAATAAAATATATGGCCATGCCGACTACAGCAAGCCCATTATCCAAAGATGGAGAAATAAAGAAGGGGAATATATATATTTCGAAGAGTACGCTACACCAATTTATAAAAATGGTGAGTTTGTGGCTATCCAAGGTATTATCCGAAATATTGACGACAAAATTAAACTTCAAAAAGATCTGGAGTTTAGAATATCACATGATACTTTGACAGGTATTTACAATAGAAGTTATTTTGACCAGCAAATGGAAAGACTAAACAAACAGCGGGATGTTCCGTCTAGTATCATCCTATGTGATTTAGATGAATTAAAGGTATTTAATGATCAATATGGCCATAAGACTGGGGATATCCTGATAAAAGAGACAGCGAGAATATTAGATCAATTTTCCGATGAGCATGTCTTTGTTTCTAGAATTGGCGGAGATGAGTTTGCTATTTTAATAGAGGATCAGCCAGAAAGCTACGTGCAAGCATTCATAAAAAAAATCCATCAGGAACTAACAGTGTTTAATGAGAAAAGCACAACAATCAACATTAAAGCATCGATAGGCTATGCTCATGCAGAACATTCATTAGGAAACATGAGCTCCTTGTTTGTAGAAGCGGATTCGAACATGTATGCAGAGAAAAAGAAACGGAAGGAAATGGTGGATACTCCACCTATCCTAGAATAGAAAGTACGATAATCTGGGCCTAAATCATATTTGATTTAGGCTTTTTTCAATTATTAAGAAAGGTTTCAGCAAGAGAATGGGCTAGTAACTTGGAATCCAGCTCCCAGCCACTCGAGGTCAAATAACCTGTTATGACTAAAAGGGAAAACCACCTTATTTTTTCATGACAGAACATTTGCTTTGCCTTAGGCTAAACGGGGCGCACTAAGCCTTTTGTTCTTCCAAAAGCTGGTTTACACAAACTTTCTATCGTGGCTTTTAGAGAAAGTTGTAGTAGATGAAATGGAACTAAATGATGATCTTAATGCCTTAATGTAGTATTGCCTTGATTCTGGTATGCCAGTAATGGCCATTGAATCTGAACACATCAATTACCAAAGAAACGAACAATTCCTCTCGATTATGAGTTGGGCTCATTAGCAGTAAAGAGCCTCCTCTCAAGGCACTGAATTCCATGATTTTTATCCGGTTCCAACTGGCGGATAAGCGCCAGTAATAACCCTGTATAGGAACAAGACTAAAGTCGCCACCTTCTGTGGCAATGTCAGTGTGACCCACAGTGTGGGCCGGGGCTAACAATCAGTTGGGGATGAGGAACACCCCCACTGATTGAAGTTTCACTTTATTTGTTCAACGTTCTGAAAAATGTAAGATGCAATAAATGCAGAAGAAATAGAAATGGATATGTAATAGCCGAGTACCAATATCTCCACTCATTGTGATAAAAATACCCTGACAGTATAGAAAGAAATTCAAAAATCAAACAGAAAATAGTCCAGAAAAAAATATAGAGTAATTTATTTTTTAGTGATTGATTACTTGGATAGAAGTTCATAAAGATAACACCTGATGTTGGAAAGAGTATTAGAATAGGTAGAAACCCCGCAAATTGGACGCCTGAAGTAAAATAGCCATACCAATTATATTTAAGGTCAAACGTAATATCTGTTACAAATCCTAATAAAATTGAAAAGTTTGAAATCGCGTAAATTTCAGGTTTAGAAAGATTTTTAGGAATCCAATAAGCAACCATAATAAACAAAATGCATGAGAAAATTAAGAATTTCATCTGATAATCCTTTCAATAAGCTGTGAGCATTTCCTACTTAATTTTCCCCAATGGTTTTATCTCATTCTTAGATTTTTGCAGTTCGAGGTAAAATCCATGCAGAGAATTTTTTTATGAGTGGTAAGTAAATGTATCGGTAATGTTGCTGCTAAAGAGTGTAATTAGCATAAGATAAACAGCAATGGCTTTTATAAAAATTAGTGAGTCAATATAAGAATTACTTATAGAATATGATAAATTTATTCAACTTTTATGATCGCTTCTAGTAAGTTATTATAATTTTAGAACTGTGAGTAGAAATTGATTCAGAAAAAAATAACTATCATTATGGAAGAGTAAGGAGGGATACCAAGTTGAACATACAAATTGTATTATTTGATGGTTTTGGAGAGTTAGTCGCCCTAGCACCTTTTGAGGTTCTAAAACGAGCAAATGAATGTGGTGCTAGTTTTGACGTTGAAGTAGTTTCATATGAAGAAAAGACTGACATTATTTCATCCTTTGGGTTAATCGTAAAAGCGAATGATATTTTGCGAGTAGAGAATAGACCTGACTTACTTATCATTCCTGGTGGAGGATGGAACCACAGATCAGATGTTGGAGCAAGAAAAGAAGCAGAGAAGGGGAACTTGCCTCAATTAATCTATGACCTTCATTCAAAGGGGACAATTGTAGCCGGGGTTTGTACAGGTGGCATGTTAATGGCTTCTTCTGGTATTTTGAAAGGGAAAACAGCAAGTATGCACTATCTGGCAAAAGAAGAGTTAAGGGGATATGACGTAGAATTGATTAGTAACCGAATTGTGGATAGTGGAGATGTAATAACCTCTAGAGGAGTAACAGCTGGTGTTGATCTTGCATTATGGATCATTGAAAGATTCGCAGGGGCAAATATTGCAGCAGCTGTCGAAAGTCGAATGGAATATGAACGAAGAGGGGTTATCTGGAAAAACTATCCATAATAAATCTTCTCTATCTAATGCGATAGCAATAATGTCCTCAAAAAACAGACTGAGAAGGATCGCAGCCTGTTTTTTCTTTGTTCTATTTGAAGGTTTAATATCAAACCAATTAAACCGTAATGACCACTTTTCCTTGGGCATGCCCTTCTCCAAAATAATTAAAGGCTTCTTTTATATCACTTAATTTATACCGTCTATCAATGATTGGTTTTATTTTTCCAGAGTCAAGTAGATCACTTATATCATGTAAATCCTTTCGGTTTGCTCTTTGCAACAGGCTACTCATTTTTTTTGTTCCACTCATTGAAATAATAGGGCCGAAAGCTAACGTTTGAAACAGTTGTGATCCAGATCCCCCAACGTGAATAAATGTGCCATTTGGTTTTAATGCACGCTTGTAAACTGAAAGGGGGCGAGATCCATTCACGCCGAGAATAAGATCATAATGCTCAGCTTTAAGAGTAAAATCCTCCTTTGTATAGTCAATGACATGATCTGCTCCAATTGATTTCACGATGTTTACATTTCTTGTGCTACACACCCCTGTTACTTCAGCTCCGAATGATTTTGCAATTTGTACCGCGAACGTACCAACACCACCAGAAGCCCCGTAAATTAATACCTTGTGTCCAGGCTGAATCTTACCTTTATCTCGTATACCCTGTAAGGCAGTAACAGCCGCCATTGGCGTAGCAGCTGCTTCCTCGAAAGAAATACTGGATGGTTTTAGGACTAGAGCTTCTTCAGGGACAGCTACGTATTCAGCAAATCCTCCCCAGCCACAAATAGAAAGGTCACCAAACACCTCATTACCGACTTGAAACTGTTTAACATTCTTGCCAATAGCTTCAATCCGTCCAGCGATATCCCCTCCAGGAATGGAGTATTTTGGTTTTAGGAGTCCGAAAGCGAAGCGAGCTAAGAAAGGTTCACCTTTCAAAAGAACTACGTTTCCAAAGTTTAACGATGCAGCATGAACCTTTACCAACACTTGATTTTCTGAAGGTACAGGCTTTTCAATCTCTTTTAATTTTAGGACTTCAGGTGAACCATACTTTTGATAAACGATCGCTTTCATAAAATCTCCTCCATTATTGTATTCAATTCAAATCCAATACCATATCATTTAGATGGTATTGTGTGAACTGTTAAGCAAAATCTAAATTTGGCTATGACTGAGGTATAGTAGTATCTAGGTATTTATACGAACTTGAAGATAAATAGATTCATTATTCATTGGATCTTCATGAAAGTATTACAAATGAAATGACGTAATAGTGTATTGGAATGTTGGAAGTAACAATGACGGGTCTTAGTGATGAAGATGAAGTCCTATCCCTTAATAAACATCCCTTTACCTGGTTAGACTATTTGTTTGGTGAACTTACTAATTCATCAAATTGCGATTATTTTCTTGCCTTAAAGTTCATAAACAAACAGATGACCATCCACATTAGTAATAGTGCTAGTAATAATGTCCAAATGGATTTTAAGTGGTCATAAGTTAAGAAAACGGGTATACCACTAACGATTGACACAAGCAAACCCACCTGTATTTTTTTACTTATAAAATACCCTGCTAAACCGAGTAGGACAGGAATAAACGCAGGAAGCATCACTAATACCGTCATATACATCCTTCCTTTTTATTGAACTAATAGTATGTACGGCTAGGTGAAGAAATGGTTTCAATTTGAATACTTAAGTAACTTTGTAGCTAAATAGACTATATCATGTTTCCTAAGTGAAAATGGAAGGGGAGTAAATGATCTTAAAATAAGGATTTTAACTAGTAAACGGCGAAAACAACAGGACAAGTCGCCTCCTGTTATCGCCGTTTACTTAGTTTATCGAAATTGAGTACTTACTGTAACAAATTCTTTATCACAAGGTTCGTAAGGTTAGGAACGACTTCAGTAGAATACGTAATTTCCATTCGCTCATATTTTTTATGAGCATCAAACCCGTACGGACCAATATTAATAACGGGTACATTAATATCCCGGATATCTTGATAATTCACGTAATGCTTAGTACCCCAGCCAGGGTTGTTATCAGAAACAGCCTTTATCCCTTGTTCATCGTCGCTTAGAGCTACAAAGCTCATATCTGAAATGTAAGGGAAAAAGTTCCTTGTCACAATTGGATAATCGTATGTTGGTTGAATTTCGTTTACGGCAACCTCGAGTGCATCTAATAACTGTTTTTCCTTGTCATCTTTCCCGCTTATTTCAATGCGCGGGGAATAGAGTGATGAGTAGAATAGAATCATGGCTGGACTCTTGTCAGGCATCCATTTCCACGCTTCTTCCACCACTCTTGCAGCAAACATTCGGGTATCTAATGTAGAATCAAGAAGCAGTTGCTCCTTAAACTCTTTCATATGATCAATATATGGAGTGCCCTGAGTGGAAATGAGCATTTGCTCAAATTCCTCATATATAAACACTCTAGGCTTCCATGGGTGCTCCTTATACGGTTCACCACTTATCTCACAGTAGTTTCGGTAGCGTTGATTATACAATGCAAGCGCCTTTTTAAAAGCCGCATGAGCCTCGGTTTTTAACTTCTCCAAAACCTCCTTTGGTGACCAGGAGTGTATAAAGAAGTTATAGTACACATACGCAGATAGAGCTGTTTGGACCGTATATGAAGGCTTTAAATCTGTTTGCTTTAAGGAAACAGGCGGAACCGTAATTTCCCCATATGCTTCATTACTTAGGTCCGGGTTATAGTTAATTCGACTTGTAAGCTCGGCAGCAAGGAAGTTTGGATCTAATCCTTCAAAGCAAGAACCAACATGAGTTTCAGCTCCTGTAATGAAAAAGGAAGGAAGTAATTTTCCGACGGTTCCTTTATAGATGTAACGATTTTCATCTCCCTCATAACGAGGTGAAACAAAGTCTGCATTAATGGCACTAACATAATCAAAGTGATGCTCTTCTTTCCACGCTTTTAAATCCTTAAGTGCAGAAAGGATTCCATGTGAGCTATCCTCTTCATCACATTCAGCTACGAGCACAAGATTTCCGTCTAGTTCCTCAGGGTGCTCGGAATAATATTTTAATAGATAAATATGGCTGGCGAGTCCGCTCTTCATATCTAATACACCACGGCCAAACATCCAATCCTCGCTATCTGCGTGCTTTTTAATCACGTCTGGTAACGATTCTCTTCGAATCGCCTCAAGTAATTCGTCTGGATGCACGGCTTTGTCTGCTAGCTGATTAAAGTCATCAATTCCGACGGTATCCATATGTCCCATTAAAATCACAGTCTTATTACTTGTCCCTTTTGTCCCCTTCACAAAGGCAAGCACGTTATACCGCTCTTGTTCATCATTTTGGGTTTGATTCATTACAATCTGGCTCGAATTCTCCACAAAATAAGGAAACGAGGAAAGAAGCGTATATAGCACTTGAGCCATTTCCTTTTCACCGTTCGTATTTACGATACTCTCTATACTCACAAGCTGTTTCGTTAAAAACAGTACCTCATCTTTACAATTTAGCATATATTTTACCCCTTTATCTCTTTAACGTATTGCTTCAAACGTAGCTTATTTTTGGGGAAAATTCAATAGATTTGCGGTCCCTATTTTTGACAACTAAAAACTAATTATACTTTTTTTCGGCCCAAGTCAGCCCCTTACCGGCCAAATCTACTAAAATACCGGCCAACCAGCCCAGCGGCCTAACTCGCCCAACTGAACAAAAACGTTAGTCAGTATACATATAATTGAATATTTATAGAATTCAACCTTAGCAAACACTACTATTCACAAACTTTTTTTAGTATTTTTATATTTTATATTGCATAAAAATACCGTATAACTTATAATCATTCATTATTAAAGGTTTTAGGAGTTGAGGAATTTGAAGGCTGCTGTTATTGGTGGGACCGGTTATAGTGCGATTGAGCTCATTCGGTTATTGCATCATCATCCATATGCACATTTAGATACGATTGTTTCTCATTCAAATGGAGGAACGGAGTTACATGAGATCTATCCGCACGTCACAAATCTAATTGATACACCATTACAAGCATTAGACATAAAAAAACTTAGCCAAAAGATTCAGGTTGTATTTTTTGCGACACCTTCAGGAGTTAGTAAGGAGATGATCCCTGCATTTTTAGACGAAGGTATCAGGTGTATTGATTTATCCGGTGACTTTCGCTTGAGGTCCCAACAATCCTATGAAAAGTGGTACCGGCATCAAGCAGCAGAAGAAACCTACCTAAAGAAGGCAGTATACGGTCTCAGTGAAATAAACGAAGCACAAATCAAGGGATCAACGTTTATTTCCAATCCAGGCTGCTATCCAACTGCCACTCTATTAGCCCTGATTCCAGCCCTTCAATTAGGATTCATCGATCAAGACAACATCATCATTGATGCTAAATCAGGGGTATCTGGAGCAGGGAGAGGTTTATCACTTGCCACCCATTATGGTGAGGTAAATGAAAATGTAAAGGCTTATAAGCTAGGAGCCCATCAACATATACCCGAAATTGAACAAACACTCCAAACAGCCTGCCATTTTTCCAAAAGCATTACATTCACCACACATCTTGTCCCAATGACAAGGGGCATTATGTGTACGATTTATACAAATTTAACGAAGCAGGTGGCAACCGAAGACATTACTCTAGCATACACGGAATATTATCAAGACCATCCTTTCGTCAGGATCAGGCCAAGTGGAACGGTCCCTGCTACGAAAGAAGTATACGGTAGCAACTTCTGTGACATCGGATTCCATGCCGATGAACGAACAGGAAAGCTAACAATTGTGTCTGTAATTGATAACTTGATAAAGGGAGCTTCAGGTCAGGCAATTCAAAACTTAAACTTAATGAATGGATGGGATGTTCGCACAGGACTGTTGAATATTCCACTTTATCCATAGAACAGGAGATAGAACAATGCAGGTGATAAAGGCAAAGGAAGTTGTGAATGTACCAGATGGGAATGTGACCTCGCCAAAAGGGTTTAAAGCAGGAGGCTTACACTGCGGAATTAAGAAAAAACGCTTAGATCTTGGTTATATTTATTCGGAAGTTCCAGCCGTAACAGCTGGTGTGTATACGACGAATCTATTTCAAGCACCACCACTTGTGGTTACGCAGGAAAGTATTGCAAAAGAACAGAAGGTTCAAGCCATTTTAGTGAACTCTGGAAATGCCAACGCCTGCACGGGTGAGCAAGGTATGAAGGATGCGTATACGATGCAGAGCCTGTTTGCTGAAAAGCTGAACATACCGAATCATTTTGTTGCGGTCACTTCAACAGGTGTGATTGGTGTCCCTTTACCAATGGAAAAAATCAAGGACGGAATTGAGCACATTCTTTCGGATGAATACGAAGGTTCCTCACTATTCGAGCAGGCCATCTTAACCACGGATACAGGTGTAAAAAATAGCTGTGTTCAATTAGAGATTGATGGGGAAATCGTATCGATTGCTGGGGCGGCGAAGGGGTCAGGGATGATTCACCCTAATATGGCGACAATGCTAGGGTTCATAACCACCGATGCGGCAATTGACTATGAAGATCTTTCCTTTGCTTTAAAAGAAATCACGAATCATACCTTTAACATGATTACAGTAGACGGTGATACAAGTACAAATGACATGGTTCTTGTCATGGCAAATGGTAAGGCAGGCAACAACTCTCTAACAAAAAACCATCCTGATTGGGAGTTATTTAAAAAGGGACTAAAAATGGTGAGTGAGTCGTTAGCGAAGCAGATTGCTAGAGATGGAGAAGGGGCAACGAAATTAATCGAAGTACACGTAAAAGGTGCTATGAATCTAGAGACAGCTCGAGCTGTTAGTAAATCGATCATTTCTTCGAATCTAGTCAAAACAGCGATTTATGGAACGGACGCAAACTGGGGCAGAATTGTTTGTGCCATTGGATACAGTGGTCAGTCTATTGATCCTAACAGACTAGAAGTAAGCCTAGGTCCAATCAAAGTGGTGAAAAACGGATTGCCTTATCCATTTGATGAGAGGGGCGCGACTGCTTATCTCCAGCAAGAAAATGTTCATGTGTATGTTGATTTACATCAAGGTGATGTGGCAGCGACCGCATGGGGCTGTGACCTCACATACGACTACGTAAAAATAAACGCTTCTTACCGTACGTAAAGGGGAGAGAGGATGAAATATTTAGTCATTAAATGTGGTGGAAGTGTGATGGAACAGCTGCCATCCTCCTTTTATGAAGATATTGTGGATCTTCATGTAAGTGGTGAATGGATGCCCATCATTGTTCATGGTGGGGGGCCTCTCATCTCGACTTTACTCAAAACTAATGGGATTGAAACAAAGTTTGTTGATGGGCTTCGCGTTACAACCGAAGAAGTGCTTGATGTTGTTGAAATGGTTTTGAGTGGTACGGTCAATAAGCAAATCGTTCGAAGGCTATTGAAACATGGCGGAAAGGCGTTTGGCATCAGTGGTGTAGATGGAACGCTTCTCAAAACAATCCCGACTACTAACCATCACGAACTAGGCTTTGTCGGTGAAGTAGCTGAAGTAAATAAAAACATCATTGAAACGATTATTGACGCAGGCTTCATTCCTGTGATTTCACCAGTCGGAATCGATGAAGAAGGACAGCGCTATAACATTAATGGAGATATCGCGGCTTCAGCGGTGGCCAAAGCGCTTGGTGGAAGCATGTGCATGATCAGTGACATACCCGGGATTTACACGGAAGTTGACGGGGAAAAATTCACGTTAAATAAACTCACAAAGAAGGAAGTTGAGAAACTAATCGATCGCGGCATGATATCAGGTGGAATGGTACCGAAAGTAAAGGCAGCCATCGATGGTCTCGTTCATCAAGTTCCAGAGGTCGTAATAATAAATGGGATGGAGCCTAATAGCTTAAAAAGATTCACAGAAGGAAATGAGATTGGCACGAAAATTGTGCTAGATGAGGAGTGCTTACATGTCCACTAATTTACAAACCTCACCGTTAATGTCTACGTATAGCCGATTTCCGGTCACAATTGTTAAGGGAAAAGGAAGCTTTGTTTGGGACGAAACAGGAAAACAATATTTAGATTTCACGTCAGGAATTGCTACATGCAACCTCGGTCATGTGCCAGATGTTGTAAAAGCGAAACTGGAAGAACAATTGCAGTCGTTATGGCATTGCTCAAATTTATATCACATTCCGGTTCAGGAACAATTAGCACAGCTGCTTGTTGACTATAGCTTTGGTGATCATGTGTTCTTTTGTAACAGCGGGGCTGAAGCGAACGAAGCGGCGATTAAGCTAGCGAGAAGATATGCCCAAAAAGTAAAGGGTACGGATAAGTATGAGGTTGTCACGTTTACCCACTCCTTCCACGGAAGAACACTTGCCACAATATCAGCCACAGGACAGGGAAAAATTCAAGCGGGCTTCTTCCCACTTGTACCAGGATTTAGGTATTTGCCGTTTAATGATGCAGAGGCACTTGCCGATCTTGTATCAGAAAAAACATGTGCTGTTCTGCTTGAACTTGTGCAAGGCGAAGGCGGAGTGGTGCCAGCAGACCCAGCGTGGATCAGCAAAATCGCTGATTTATGCAGGAAGCATGACATTCTCCTGATGATAGATGAAATTCAAACAGGAATGGGCCGAACAGGTTCATTGTTTGCCTATGAGCAATATGGGATCGAACCAGATGTGATGAGCTTAGCAAAAGGACTTGGATCAGGCTTTCCAATTGGGGCGATCATCGCAAATGAAAAGGCAGCAAAAGCGTTTGATCCTGGGAGTCACGGAAGCACATTTGGTGGAAATCCACTTGCGACCTCTGCAGGTCTTGCCACGATGGAATATTTAGTATCAAGTAACACCGTGCAAGAAGCTAGTTTACTAGGTACCTATTTAGAATTGAAATTAAATGCCCTAAAGGACACGTTCCAACAAATAGATGAGGTTCGTGGAAAGGGCTTGCTACAAGGAATTGTTGCAGTAGAAAAAGCAGCGAAAATAATAGAAAAGGCTAGAGAGCATAACATCCTTCTATTAACAGCTGGTCCTGATGTAGTTCGAATCCTGCCGCCATTAACGACAAGCAAACAAGAAATCGATCAGCTCATAGATGCTTTACAGATGATATTTACAAGCTCACTAGACTTCTAACGTAGGAGGGAACAGGAATGAACGAGCAAGGATACCTCATCCTTGAGACAGGGGAAACATTTGAGGGATATCTTATTGGAAATAAAAAGGGGTGCACAGGAGAGGTTGTATTCAACACAAGTATGACGGGCTACCAGGAAATGATGACAGACCCTTCCTATGCAGGTCAAATCTTAACGTTTTGTTATCCTCTTATTGGTAATTACGGAATCAATTTATTTGATAATGAGAGTAAGAAGCCTCAGTTAGCAGGTGTAATCATCGGAGATCTTTGTGAGAAGCCAAGTCACTATTTGGCCATCAATAGTCTATCCAATCAGTTAGAACAGGCAGGTATTGCTGGTCTTACAGGAGTGGATACACGTGCATTAGTGAAATGTATTCGTAAGCACGGGACGATTAAAGGCATTGTTTCCACAAGCCTTTCTCCTCAAACAGACTTTCATTATTCGAATCCGTTTTGGGTGAAGGAGGTTGCGACAAAGGAAGCAGTCCATTATTCAAATTCAGGTCCACACGTTGTATTACTCGATTATGGCTATAAAAAATCAATACTTGATGCGTTAGTACATGAGGGTTGTGAAGTAACCGTTGTCCCGTATCATTATACGTACGAACAAGTTCATGCGCTGAAGCCTGATGCAGTCATATTCAGCAATGGACCAGGGGATCCAATGGAGTTAAAGTCTTATTTTTCCGAAATTAAAAAAATCAGCCAGCACTATCCGGCATTAGGGATCTGCTTAGGTCATCAGTTACTTGCTCTCGCCTACGGTGCGAAAACAGAGAAACTAGCATATGGTCATCGAGGTGGGAATCATCCAGTAAAAGAACTGCTCACAGGAAAAGTGCAGATGACCTCTCAAAATCATAGCTACGTCGTAACAGATTCCAGTATTGATTTAAATGAATTTATCGTGACGTACCGAAATGTGAATGACCGAACGATCGAAGGACTACAGCATAAAAAGTATCGTATTCAATCCGTACAATTTCATCCAGAAGCACACCCAGGTCCAAGTGATACCGCTCATATTTTCACCGAGTTTCTTGGACAATTATCACCAGTAGGAAGTGTCAATTATGCCGTTACGTAAAGAATTGAAAAAAGTACTCGTCATTGGATCAGGTCCGATTGTGATCGGTCAAGCAGCGGAATTTGATTATGCAGGTACACAAGCATGTTTAGCCTTAAAGGAAGAAGGAATCAAGGTTGTACTTGTGAATAATAACCCCGCCACGATTATGACGGACACTCAAATTGCAGACAGTGTGTATATGGAGCCATTAACCGTTCCTATTTTAGAGGAAGTTATTAAAATGGAACAACCAGATGGAATCATTGGAACGTTAGGCGGACAAACAGGCTTAAACCTTACTGTTCAACTCTTTGAACAGAACATCCTGCAAACATATGGAGTGGAGCTTCTTGGGACTTCCGTCGACTCGATTCAACAGGGAGAGGACCGGGAGAAGTTTCGTCAACTCATGCTTGAAATAGGCGAACCGATTCCAGAATCAAGTATTATTCACACATTTGAAGAAGGAGTTCAATTTGTAAAAGAAATTGGTTATCCTGTCATCGTTCGTCCAGCCTATACACTAGGAGGGGCTGGCGGGGGCTTTGCCTACAATGATGAGGACCTAGAAGTTGTATTGAAAACGGGACTTGCAGCTAGTCCGATTCAACAAGTACTCCTTGAAAAGAGTATTAAGGGCTGGAAGGAAGTCGAGTACGAAGTAATGAGAGATGACAATGATACGTGTATCATTGTTTGCAATATGGAGAACATGGATCCAGTCGGCGTTCACACAGGAGATTCAATCGTTGTAGCACCCTCTCAAACGCTAACAGATGTCCAATATCAAATGCTTAGAAACGCTTCACTAAAGGTCATTCGTGCATTAAAGATCGTGGGGGGCTGTAACATTCAGTTTGCGTTGGATCCACTGTCCAACCAATACTACATTATAGAGGTCAACCCGCGTGTGAGTCGTTCATCTGCACTTGCCTCAAAAGCAACAGGCTATCCGATTGCAAGGATCGCAGCAAAATGTGCGATCGGCTATCACCTAGATGAAATCGTGAACCCGATAACAGGCTCAACCTTTGCTTCTTTTGAACCAGCCTTAGACTATATCGTCGTGAAGCTTCCAAGATTTCCGTTCGATAAGTTTTCAGAAGCAGATCGAACGTTAGGGACGCAAATGAAAGCAACTGGAGAAGTCATGGCGATTGACCGCTCGTTTGAAGGAGCATTAAACAAAGCAATTCGATCACTAGAAATGCAGGCAAATGGTTTAAGAATTCCCTCCTTGCAGTCTATCGGTGATACGGAATTACATGAACTGTTAGTCACCCCAACGGATATACGACTGTTTACCTTAGCTGAAGCGCTATGGCGCGGAATGACGGTTCAGGAGTTAAACGAAAAAACGAGCATCGATGCATGGTTTTTAGAGAAGCTTCTAGGTCTCATTGACTTAGAGAAGGAGCTATTAACCTATTCCTTGCATTCGCTTCCTATCCCGTTACTACAACAAGCAAAGCGAAAAAATATTGGAAATGCTAGATTGGCTTCGATTTTCAATGTTTCTGAAAAAGAAATAAGAGGGAAGCTGAAGGAATATAAGTTAATGCCTAGCTATAAGCTAGTTGATACGTGTGCAGCTGAATTTGATGCGGTGACACCGTATTACTATTCAACGTGGCAGGGAATGGATGAAGTCGAAATATCCAATACCCCTAAACTAGTTGTCATTGGTTCAGGTCCGATTCGAATCGGTCAAGGGGTGGAGTTTGATTATTGTTCTGTCCATGCCGCCCTTGCTGTTAAAAAGAAGGGCTATGAAGCGATTGTTATCAATAACAATCCAGAAACGGTAAGTACGGATTATTCAATCGCAAACAGGCTTTATTTTGAGCCGTTAGCGACAGAGGATGTTCTTGCTGTCATTGACAAAGAAAAACCACTTGGCGTCCTTATTCAATTTGGTGGGCAAACCGCTATTAATCTAGCGCATGCGCTTCAAGAAGAAGGGGTAAAGGTGCTTGGAACTTCGGTAGAATCAATTGATGCTCTAGAAGATCGTAAACAATTTTATGACGTGTTAGCACGCCTGCAAATTCCGCATATTAAAGGTGAGACCGTTACACACGCTGAGCAACTAAAAGAAACAGCTAGTAAACTAGGTTTTCCAGTGTTAGTTCGACCTTCTTATGTCATTGGCGGTCAATCGATGTATATTTTTCATAAAGAGGATGAACTAGACCATTATGTCAAGCGTTTAACCGAAACACCAAATGATCGAATCTGGCCCCTTCTTGTTGATGCCTATATTCCTGGACTAGAGTGTGAGGTTGATGTGATTAGTGACGGCATGGATATCGTGATACCAGGTATATTTGAGCATATAGAACGAGCGGGTGTGCATTCTGGTGATAGTGTGACCATCTTCCCGCCGGTAACGTTATCGGTACAAACAAAAGAAACATTAGTGGACTATGCAACACGAATTTCAACAGCAATGTCAGTAGTTGGAATGATGAATGTACAATTCGTCATCTCAGAAGGAACCGTTTACGTACTAGAGGTGAATCCTCGTACTTCCCGTACGGTGCCAATCATGAGCAAGGTTACCGGAATTCCGATGATTGAATGGGCTACGTACGCCCAGCTTGGCGTACCACTTTGTGAACTGGCAAAAGAAACAGGACTATTAAAGGAACCTACTTACTACGCGGTCAAAGTACCTATCTTTTCTGCCAGTAAACTAAAAGGCGTAGACCACATACTTGGACCTGAAATGAAATCGACTGGGGAAGTATTAGGACTAGGAATTACTCCAAAACAGGCACTGCAAAAAGCATTACCTTATGAATCACTCGATCAAGAGAAGTCTATCTTTTGTTCAATCTCCGATGCGATGAAGCATGAAAGTTTAGAAGTCTTGAAGAAGCTCACGCAAATGTCTTATAACTTAATTGGAACAAGTGGAACTGTAAGCTTTTTAAAAAGATATGGGATAGAAGCAACTACCGTGGAAAAAGACGAAAGGACGTTAGAGAAGCTTTGGAAAAATGGTGAAGTCGGAGCGGTTTTGAATATACCTACACAAGGAAGAAACAATCAAAAGCTAGGGTTCTTTATTCGAGAGCTATCTACACGATTCCAAGTTCCATGTTTTACAAGCTTAGATACATTTAACGTATTTCTTGAATTAGAAAAAGAAGACGGTATATCAGTGAAGTCCATACAAAAATATCAACATGACCAACAAAAAATCATGATACAGTGAGGTGGAAGGTGTGTTAAATAAGGCAAAATGGCAACAGGATTGGGTAGGCCCGCAAATGAAACATAAGGATTTATTGACGTTAGATCAGTTAGAAGCAATTGAACTTACGTCTCTTTTATCAGAAGCGATTCAATTGAAAAAGATGCAAAAGCAAGGGATTCCACATCCCTATTTAAGCGGAAAGGTACTTGGGTTGATTTTTGAAAAGTCTTCAACAAGAACAAGGGTTTCGTTTGAGGTAGGGATGCTCCAGCTTGGTGGTCATGCTATCTTTCTTAGTTCAAAGGATATTCAATTAGGTAGAGGCGAAACAGTGTCAGATACGGCAAAGGTGTTGTCACGTTACGTGGATGGGATTATGGTTCGGACATTTGCGCATCAGTCCATTGAGGATTTTGCCCAAAATGCAACGGTACCAGTGATTAATGGTCTGACTGATTTACACCATCCATGCCAGGTGCTTGCTGATTTATTGACGATTCTAGAGCATAAAGGAAAGCTTACAGGTCTTAAAATGTGTTATGTGGGCGATGGAAATAATAATATGACCCATTCACTAATCGAAGGTGCCGTTAAAGCCGGTATGCATATGAGTGTGGCAAGTCCAATGGGATACGAACCAAACAAAGGCATCGTGAATCGAGCGCTAGAAGCAGCGAAACAAATGGGAAGCTCCATCGTCATCACAGATGACCCAGTGGAAGCAGCTCAAGATGCCGATGTGATTGTCACAGATGTCTGGACGAGTATGGGAATGGAAGATGAATATGAAGAGCGTATGCAAATTTTCCAGCCGTATCAAGTGAACGCCGAGCTTTGCCAGCATGCTAAAAAAGATTATATCTTCTTGCACTGCTTACCTGCCCATCGAGGTGAAGAAGTAACGGAAGACATTATTGACGGACCACATTCGGTTGTGTTTGATGAAGCTGAAAATCGACTTCATGCACAGAAGGCTGTGTTAAAAGCGTTGCTAGGAAAAAATTAACTTATTTTTTTTGTTGATTATAAATAAATATACAGTATAATAAATATTAATACAGAAGGGGCGCGGAGGCTGACTCCATCTCCCCTATGAAATTTTTAGAGGAGTGAACTAATCAAATGGCAAAAGAAAAAATCGTTTTAGCATATTCAGGAGGATTGGATACCTCTGTTTCAATAAAATGGATTCAAGAGAAGTATGGATATGATGTGATTGCGTTAGGTCTTGATGTAGGAGAAGGGAAGGATCTAGAAGCGATCAAAAACAAAGCACTAAACGTTGGGGCAATTAAGGCATACATGGTCGACGCAAAGGAAATGCTGGCAAAGGATTATATCGTTCCTGCGTTAAAAGCGAACTGCTTATATGAAGGAAAATATCCTTTATCATCAGCTCTATCACGTCCGCTTATTTCGAAGCTATTAGTCGATGTAGCCAAGCAAGAAGGAGCTGTCGCTGTCGCGCATGGTTGTACAGGAAAAGGAAATGACCAGGTTCGCTTCGAGGTTTCGATTCAAGCATTAGATCCAGACTTAAAGGTAGTCGCTCCTGTTCGTGAGTGGGGCATGACAAGAGATGAAGAGATCAAGTATGCAGAGGAAAATGGGATTCCGATTCCTGTTGACTTAGATAACCCATTTTCAATTGATGCCAACATTTGGGGACGTGCTTGTGAGGCAGGTGTGCTTGAAGACCCGTGGGCAGAAGCGCCTGAGGCTGCTTATGACTGGACGAATCCAATTGAAAAAACACCAGATGCAGCGGAGTATGTAGAAATCGAGTTTGATCAAGGAGTTCCTGTTGCCCTAAACGGTGAACAGCTGGAACTTGTGACTTTAATCGAAACATTAAACGAGCTTGGAGGAAAGCATGGAATTGGACGAATTGACCATATTGAAAACCGTTTAGTTGGGATTAAATCGCGTGAAGTGTATGAAAATCCAGGTGCCCTTATATTAATTAACGCTCATAAAGAGTTAGAGTTTTTAACACTTCCACGCGAAATTACTCAATTTAAAACGTTAGTTGATCAGCAAATGACAAAGATTATTTACGATGGATTATGGTATTCACCACTGAAAAATGCCTTAGAAGCGTTTGTTGATGAAACGCAAAAAGTGGTGTCTGGTACGATTCGCGTGAAGCTTCATAAAGGGACTCATTTTGTAGTAGGACGTAAGTCTGTTCATAGCTTATATAACGAAGAACTAGCCACTTACTCAAAAGGAGATGCATTTGACCATAATGCTGCGGTCGGCTTTATTAAGCTTTGGGGTCTTACAACGAAGGTGTATTCACAAGTAAATCAAGAAAAAGAGACTGTCTCTTCGAATAAATAGATTGTTAGCCTGCAAAACTTTAATAGCATGCTCACCATTAACTTTAGGAGCATGCTCATTTTATCCCGTTCCAACTAGCGCTAAGACCCCCCTTCAAAACTTTAGATGAATCGAGAAGTTTAAGGGGGGGATAAGCGCCAGTAAGAACCCGATTGGTTCAACTAACAATCAGTGGGGGATGAGGAACACCCCCACTGATTGAAGTTTCACTATATTAAACGGTGGAGGTAACGAAATGTCAAAACTATGGGGTGGCCGATTCACAAAGGAGACGAATAAGCTCGTAGAAGAGTTTACGGCATCGATCTCGTTTGATCAAAAATTGGCACTAGAGGATGTGGAAGGTAGCCTTGCCCATGTTCAAATGCTTGGTGAATGTGGAATCATTCCGCATGAAGATGTGCAAAAAATTAAGGCTGGTCTTCATTTGATAAAAGAAAAAATAGAAGCTGGAACGATGAACTATACGGTAGAGCATGAAGATATTCATATGAATATTGAAAAACAACTAATCGATTTGATTGGGCCAGTTGGAGGAAAGCTGCATACAGGAAGAAGTCGAAATGATCAAGTTGCCACCGATATGCACCTTTATTTAAACAGAAAAACAAAAGAGATGATTCACCTTGTCGAAGCGGTTCAACATGCCTTATTGAATCAAGCAAAAGAGAATGTCGAAACGATTATTCCGGGCTATACTCATCTTCAGCGTGCACAGCCAGTGTCTTTTGCTCATCATCTGTTGGCTTATTTCTGGATGTTTGAACGTGATAAAGAACGTCTGCAAGACAGCTTGAAGCGTGTGAACTGGTCACCTCTTGGTGCAGGAGCTCTAGCAGGTACAACATTTCCAATTAATCGAGAGCGTTCGGCGGAGTTACTTGGATTTGAAACGGTGTATCCGAACAGCATGGATGCGGTAAGTGACCGGGATTTTATCGTAGAGTTTTTATCGATTGCATCACTTCTAATGACTCATATTTCAAGATTTTCTGAGGAATTAGTAATCTGGTCGAGTCAAGAATTCCAATTCATTGAACTGGACGATTCCTTTTGTACAGGCTCTAGTATAATGCCACAAAAGAAAAACCCTGACGTACCAGAGCTCTTACGTGCAAAAACAGGCCGTGTCTATGGCAACTTAATCGGACTTCTCACTGTATTAAAAGGATTGCCACTGGCTTATAACAAAGATATGCAGGAAGACAAAGAGGGAATGTTTGATACAGCTGAGACGTTAGAGGGCTCTCTTCAGCTTCTTGCGCCGATGATTGACACCATGGTAGTGAAGAAAGAGGTCATGCGAAAAGCAGTGAATCAAGACTTCTCAAATGCGACTGATATAGCCGATTATCTAGTAACGAAGGGAGTGGCATTTAGAGATGCTCATGAAATTATTGGCAAAATTGTATTATTTGCCATTGGCGAAGGCAAGTATTTATTAGATTTAACCATGGAACAGTACAAACAGTTTAGCCCACTTTTCGAAGAGGATATTTATACCGTACTATCACCAGAGCATGTGGTAGGAGCAAGAAAAAGCTATGGGGGAACTGCTCCGACTCAAGTTATGGATCAAATAAAATTAGCAAACCAAAGATTGCTAAAACAAGAGATTCGACATATTTAATTAAGATAATACAAAATTCGACAAAAATATATTGATAATTATTAATTCGTATGTATAATTATAAATAACAGATAATTAAAACACAATAAGGGGAGCAGCAACATATGAAATCACAAAAAAAGGTATTATTTATTATTTTTACTGTCCTTACAATGATGATTCTGGCAGCCTGCGGTCAATCAACGTCAACAAGTGAAACTCTAAATGTTGGTACCGATGCAGCGTTTGCTCCATTTGAGTATATGGATAAAGGGGAAATGGTCGGATTTGATGTTGATTTACTAGCAGCTGTAATGAAGGAAGCTGGATATGATTACGAATTAAACAACATTGGATGGGACCCATTATTCGCATCCATTCAGGGAAAAGAATTAGATTTAGCTATCTCAGGTATTACAATCAATGAAGAGCGTAAGCAAACGTATGATTTCTCTGTACCTTACTTCCAATCAACACACATGATTGTATTTAAAGAAGGCGCTGGTATTACAAATGCGAACGATTTAGTAGGAAAGAAGGTCGGGGTACAAAATGGTACAACCGGTCAATCGGCTGCTGAAAAAATAATGGGAGTTAATAGTCCTACTAATATGAAGTACGAGAATACAGCTGTTGCATTTATGGCTCTAGCTAATGGTGATGTTGAGGCAGTGGTAACAGACAATGTGGTGGCAAGTGAATATGTGAAAAACAATCCTGACGCTAAGGTGGAAGCTATTGAAGATCATACAAACTTTGAATCTGAATTCTATGGTTTAATGTTCCCAAAGGGAAGCGAATTAAAACCGAAGTTTGACGAGGCTCTAAAAACAGTTATTGAAAACGGAACGTATGCAGAGCTTTACAAAAAATGGTTCGGTAAAGAAGTAAATGTAGAGGAACTATTAAAGGCTGAATAAAAACTACAAGTAGCGTAACGTATGCTCGTTGCGCTATTTTTTATAAAAGCAACAAGAAACGCATCATTCAGGAGGTCAATTATGGATTTTCGTTTTGATATTGTCTTAGATTATTTTCCATTATTTTTAAAAGGGACAATGTGGACAATCCTTCTTTCCTTATTAGGAATATTGATTGGTACAATTTTAGGATTATTGATTGGTTTAGGAAAGATGTCATCTATAGCTGTAATCCGCCTACCATTTATATGGTATATCAATCTTTTTAGAGGAACACCTTTTTTTGTTCAAATCCTTTTAATACATTTCGGACTCATGCCTATATTTATGTCACCTGTCAACCCGATTGCAACGGGTGTTGTAGCATTGTCATTGAATGCAGCTGCTTATATTGCGGAGATATTCCGAGCTGGTATTCAGTCTATTGATCGAGGACAAATGGAAGCAGCAAGATCACTCGGTATGAACCATATTCAGTCAATGCGCCATGTTATTTTACCACAATCCTTTAAACGTATGATTCCTCCGCTTGGTAATGAATTTATCGTTCTATTAAAAGAATCGTCACTATTGGCTATTATTGCAGCACCTGAGCTTATGTATTGGGGACGAGCTGCTCAAGGGCAATATTATAGAGTTTGGGAGCCGTATTTAACTGTTGCCATTATTTACCTTGTTTTAACCTTAACATTAACCTATCTATTAAACCACGTAGAAAAGAGGTTTAAGACAGAATGATATCCGTACAAGGTTTGAAAAAATCATTTGGACAATTAGAAGTGTTGAAAAACATAAATGCTGAAATAAAACAGCAGGAGGTCGTGGTTGTCATAGGGCCTTCTGGATCTGGAAAATCCACCTTTTTACGCTGTTTAAACTTGTTAGAATCTGTTACAGATGGACATGTTTATATAAAGGGAATTGACCTTGCAGACAAAAAGACGAATATAAATGAAGTTCGAAAAGAAGTGGGAATGGTATTTCAGCAATTTAATTTGTTTCCACATAAAACAGTGTTAGAAAACATCATGCTCTCACCTATGGTCGTTCGAAAATGGGATAAGAAAAGAGCCGAGCAAAAAGCAATTGAATTATTAAAAAAGGTTGGTTTGGGTGATAAAGCTTATGTCTTTCCAGATTCCTTATCTGGTGGCCAGAAGCAACGTGTAGCCATAGCTAGAGCCCTAGCGATGGAACCAAAGATCATGTTATTTGATGAACCAACTTCTGCATTAGATCCAGAAATGGTAGGAGAGGTTCTTGAGGTCATGAAGCAGCTTGCTCAAGAGGGGATGACCATGGTTGTCGTGACTCATGAGATGGGCTTTGCAAGGGAAGTTGGCGATAGAGTGATATTCATGGATGGTGGATATATTGTAGAAGAGAATATCCCTTCAGAACTTTTTACAAATCCACAAAATGAGCGAACAAAAGCATTTTTGAGCAAGGTTTTATAAATGAAGGAGTCGGAGAAGTAGCTTATATAGCTACTTCTTTTCCTTTTCTTTCTAATTTTCTATAATGAGAATATATGTAGAAATAGGAATGAATTGTATTTTAATAGAATAGGGGGCGTTTCTTTGCAAAAGTATATTCTTTCACTTGATCAAGGTACTACAAGCTCAAGGGCGATATTGTTTAATCACAAGGGAGAGATTGTCCATATTTCGCAAAAGGAGATTACGCAATACTACCCAAAGCCGGGATGGGTGGAACAGGATGCGAATGAAATTATCGGGTCTGTTTTTTCGTGCATTGGCTCATGCTTAAAGGAAGCAGGTGTAAGTGCTTCCCAAATTGCTGGCATTGGCATCACAAACCAGCGGGAGACAACGGTAATTTGGGACAAAAATACGGGTAAACCAATTTATCACGCAATCGTTTGGCAATCAAGACAATCATCCTCTATATGTGAAGAACTCAAAGATAAGGGACTTGAACCAACGTTTCGAGAAAAAACAGGTCTCGTGCTTGATCCATACTTTTCAGGCTCAAAAGTAAAGTGGCTGCTCGATCATGTAGAGGGAGCAAGAGAAAAAGCAAATGAAGGCAGCCTTTTATTTGGAACAATTGACACATGGCTTATTTGGAACCTATCCGGCAGACGTACTCACGTGACAGACTATACGAACGCATCAAGGACGCTATTATATAACATATATGAACTGAAATGGGATGAGGATCTGCTCACATACTTGGACGTTCCAAGTTCTCTACTCCCAGAAGTAAAGCCATCCTCAGGATTGTTCGCTCACACATTACCAGAGGAATTTTTCGGGCAACAGATTCCAATAAGCGGGGTAGCTGGTGATCAACAGGCAGCTCTGTTTGGTCAAGCATGCTTTGAAAAGGGAATGGCGAAAAACACGTATGGAACAGGCTGCTTTATGCTCATGAACACGGGTGAGAAGGCAGTATCATCCGAGCACGGATTATTAACAACGATTGCTTGGGGGATAGACGGTAAGGTGGAATACGCTCTTGAAGGAAGTGTATTCGTAGCCGGCTCAGCTGTTCAATGGCTTCGAGATGGACTTCGAATGATTAAAGCGGCAAAGGATAGCGAGTTATACGCAGAGCGAGTACAATCGACGGACGGGGTGTATGTGGTCCCTGCCTTTGTCGGACTTGGAACACCATATTGGGATAGTGACGTCCGCGGTGCCGTTTTTGGGATGACAAGAGGAACAACAAAGGAGCATTTCATCAGGGCAACATTAGAATCCCTTGCCTATCAAACAAAAGATGTTTTAACCGTTATGGAGAAGGAATCAGGTCTTGCATTAAAAGAACTCCGAGTAGATGGAGGAGCTGTTATGAATAATTTCTTAATGCAATTCCAAAGTGATATATTAGGTGTTTCGGTAGAACGCCCGGTTGTAAATGAAACCACGGCCCTTGGCGCTGCATATTTAGCAGGATTAGCTACTGGCTATTGGGATAGTAAGGAAGAACTGAAAGAACAACGGATGACAGACAAACATTTTCATCCAACAATGAGTGAGAACGACCGAGATCAATACTATACCGGCTGGAAAAAGGCAGTAAGCGCAGCTCAAATGTTTTCATTGAAATAGGACCCCATGGAAGCCGATAGTGAAAAAATATAGCAAAATAACATACAAAAGCAGCATGAAAAACAGTTAATACGCTTGGAGGATAAATATATCCAAGTGTTTTTAGGGCCTCTAAGGAAAAAGTCTGATCAATTCCTTGCTTCTTTGAATAGCGCAACCAAGCATTTTGACCAATTTGAAATAAGACAGCCATCACCATGTATACAATAGAAGAGGGAATCCACTTTAGGAGGTGAAACACCAGCTGAGACGAAACCGTTCACTGGTACTCACATGAATTTTTCAGCACTTGAAAGGCAAGCAAGATGGAATACGATACGTAAACAAAAGTGGGACGTCATTGTCATCGGCGGTGGAATAACGGGAGCTGGCATCGCGCTTGATGCAGCGAGCCGTGGGATGAAAGTCACACTATTGGAGATGCAAGATTTTGCAGCAGGAACGTCGAGTCGTTCCACAAAGCTCATTCACGGCGGTTTGCGTTATTTAAAGCAATTCCAAGTAAAGCTTGTCGCGGATGTTGGAAAGGAACGAGAGATAGTGTATGAAAATGGACCACATGTAACAGAGCCTGTCCGAATGCTATTGCCTATTTATAAGGGAGCAACATACGGGAAGCTTGCAACTTCTTTTGCTATATCTGTATATGATTTTTTAGCGGGTGTGAAAAAGGAAGAACGAAAAGAAGTGCTATCAAAGAAAGAAACGATTAAGCGTGTCCCCTTTATTAAAAAAGAAGGATTGGTAGGAAGTGTTCGTTACGTAGAATATCGAACGGACGATGCAAGGCTCACGATTGAGGTCATGAAAAAAGCCAATGAGTTAGGGGCCATGCCAATTAACTATGCAAAAGTAACGAAATTTCATTATGATCAAGATGATAGAATAATAGGCGTCCGTGCGATAGATCAATTGACGAATGAAGTATATGACGTACATGGATCCATCATTATTAATGCGACTGGTCCGTGGAGTGATATGGTTAGAGACTTCGATAGAAAGCAGGGGGATGGAAAGTACCTACTTCGTACGAAAGGAGTCCACGTTGTCATTGATCAAATGAAGCTGCCCTTAACACAAGCCGTGTATTATGATACACCGGATGGACGGATGATTTTTGCCGTTCCAAGAGGAAATAAGGTGTATGTTGGAACAACAGACACCGTCTACGAGAAGGATCTTGCTCATCCGTATATGGATAAGACTGACTTATCATATCTATTAAAAGCGATTGATTATATTTTTCCAGATGTAAAGATTACTAAAAAGGATATTGATTCAAGCTGGGCTGGGCTTCGTCCTCTTATTCATGAAGAAGGAAAAGCACCCTCGCAACTATCACGAAAGGATGAAATATGGGAATCAGCATCAGGTTTGATGACGATTGCAGGAGGAAAATTAACGGGTTACCGGAAAATGGCTGAACATATCGTGAACTTGGCTGCGAAACGGCTTGATCAGAAGTTTGACCGTTGCCGAACGAAAGCCCTTCCTATATCGGGGGGAAATGTTGGTGGCTCTAAGGGGTTTAAACGATTTGTCTACACGAACCGATTGAAGCTGCAAGAAGTTGGGTTATCAGAAGAAGCTGCCGATCGGCTTGTTCGCTTTTACGGTTCCAATATCACAACCATAATTAAAGAAATAAGCATCTACAAGCGGTCAGCAAAGACTCAAAATCTCCCATTAGACCTCATCATTCCAGTTTTATACGGTATTAAGCATGAAATGATGGTTACACCTTGTGATTATTTTATTCGGAGGGCGTCCTCCTTACTTTTTGACATTGATTCCTTCAAGGAACAGGTCGATGATGTCATTTCTTATATGAAGTATGTGTTGCTCTGGACTGAAGAGGAAGAGAGAAAGTATAGAGGAGAGCTTGAGAGAGAGCTAGATTATGTCACCTTAGCTTTACGATAAGAAAAAGGGGCCATCATTCGTTTGTTGTGATGGCCTTATTCTTTTAACCAGCCTTTATTTTCGGCAATTCCGATTGCTTCAATTTTATTTTTTGCATCTAGTTTTCTAAAAACCTCTGACAAATAGTTGCGAATCGTTCCATCGGATAAAAACAACGTTTTGGCAATCTCCTTCGAGGTTTTTCCGCTTTTCGCAAGCTTTAAGACTTCAAGCTCCCTTTCGGAAAGAGGATTCGTATCCTCCCAAACGGCAAACGAAAGCTCGGGACTAATAATCCGTTTTCCTTCCATCACCTTACGAATATAGTGAGCGAGTTCATCACTTGGACCATCTTTTAGTAAGTACCCGTAGACACCTGCCTTCATTGCTCGTTGAAAATATCCGGGTCTAGCAAAAGTGGTGAGCACCATCACCCTGCAAGGATGGTTTTGTTCCTTTAGCTTTTCGGCAACATCAAGACCAGAAAGAACCGGCATTTCAATATCAACGATACAAAGGTCAGGCTGCTTTTCGTCAATCATCAGTAATGCCTCAGCCCCGTTGGTTGCTTGACCGATAACTTCAAAATCCTCCTCTAAATCTAGCAGGATGCCAAGAGCACCTCGTAGCATACCTTGATCCTCAGCTATCACAATTTTTATCATCATACTCCACCTTTACGCTGTTGATTCAACACTATTTCGGATAATTTTCGGTAACGATATATGAATGGTAGTTCCTTTATCTTCATGTGTATCGATATGAAACGTTCCATCGATAAGTCGGATTCTCTCCATCATACCAAGGAGCCCGTTTCCATTAGCTGATTTCTGGTCAATTCCTGTGCCGTTGTCTTTCACAGTCAGAACAAATTTATCAATGTCCTCTTTTATTTCGATGATACATTTGGTACCTTCGCTATGTTTGATCACATTAGTTACTGCTTCTCTTAAACACATTCCGAGAATATTTTCGTGAAGCTTAGGCATTTTGACATTGTTGATGGGACCTAACAACGTTAATTCAAACTGTGCGGCTTCTAATATACTTCTTACATTTGCAAGTTCCTCTGTAATTTTGATTAAATTCATATCACTTACTAGCTCTCTTACTTGACGTAATGTCGATCTTGACGTTTCCTTGATTTCCTTTATTTCATGGATTGCAAGGTCAGGATTTCGTTTAATCATTTTTTCAACGATTTCGCTCTTAAGCGTAATTAAAGATAACGTGTGACCAAGTGTGTCATGTAAATCTCTAGCAATTCGTTGCCGCTCTTCACGTTTAATTAATTCATTGATTTGTTGATTCGCAGAGTTTAATTTCTGTTGAAGCAGCTGATATTTTTTATTGGCTTGAATGGCAAAAGGAGTAAGCACTATGATGAAAATTGGTGCCAATGTTGCAATGAAAAGGGGGGAGCTTATCGGTACATCATGAATGATGATCGATGAGATAAAGATCCCGATTATACATAGTACTGTTATCCAATGGATGATTTTATTTTGAATCAAATTTAATAGGTTAATAGGATAAAACCCTACATAAATAAACATAGGATTAAAAAAACTGCAAAATACAAAGACAATTATTAGCTCAATTGTTAAATGAATGTTAAGAAATCGTGGTCGCCAATAGCTTTCCCGGTAAACAATGACAAGCAGAAGAACCAAAGCATATCCGAAGATTGCTTTGGTTAATGGTTCTTGTGAAATTCCGAATAGCGGAAAGATGAGATAGCTTAGCCAGAATAGTGGCAAGCTTTTAAACCTTTCGGGAAATAGCCTAAACGGCTTCATGATATCGCTTCCTGTCTTTTGGATATATATACAGATAATACCATAAAGATGACTAAGTAGAGGAGTAAAATTCCTGCATCTACCAATTGAGGGGATTCACCCGCAAGAATATTCCATGCGCCATGCCCATATCGGTAGGTTGGTAGCCACTCGCCAATGTTTTGAACGATGGTAGGCATGATTTCAAGCGGCATCCATAGTCCTCCTAAAATGGCTAAGCCGAGGTGGACAATGTTACTAAAAACTTGCGCAAGCTCCGTCGTCTTACTAGTTCCGATCAAAACACCAAGCGCAAGAAATGGTAATGCCCCAATCCAAATCCATAGACCGCAAAGAATCCATTGCCACACAGTCAGCTCGATCCCTTTTACGAAAATGCCGATGATAAATAACAGAAGAATAATCCCAATATTTAAGATGGCTTGTGTCACAATCTTAGAACTTAGGTACACCCAGCCTGGCAGAGGAGTAACCTTTAACTGTTTCACCCAGCCTTGTGTTCTCTCCTGCGATAACCTGATGCCAAGTGTACTAATGGCTGCACCGATTACACTAAATACGGTCATGGACATGAGGTAATAAGCTTTCCAATCAGTTCCTCCAACCTGTGTGTCATCACCAATGACACTTGAAAAGATAAAATAAAACACGACAGGCATGGCAATCGAAAACATCACAAAAAATTTATTCCGAACGGTTCGTTTGAATTCAGCCTTACATTGAGAAAATAACATATTCATGAGAGTACACTCCTTACGAGATTTGTTTTTCAGGACTATTGGTTAAAAATTCGAACGCTTCATCTAGTCGACCTCGCTGGACCTCAATGTCATAAACATCTAAATTGTGTTTGATAATATGCTTGAGTAACTGATCCGTGTCAGAAGAGTAAAGCTTGATGGAACCAGCAGATTCTTCCACTTTAGTTACCAACGGTAATGCATCTACATTTACATTCCCTCTTGTTTTAAGCTGGATATACTTTGACGTTGCATTTTCCTTTAAGGAGGTTGGACTACCGTCAGCCACGATTTTTCCTTTATGAATGACCACTACTCGGTCTGCTACTTGATCGGCTTCCTCCAGATAGTGGGTAGTCATAATAACGGTTTTTCCTTCTTTAGCAAAAGCACGAATCGTCTCCCAAAACATCCTTCTTGACGCAACGTCCATTCCAACCGTCGGTTCATCTAAAAAAAGAATAGAGGGATTGCCAGCAATAGCTTGTGCAAATCCAAGTCGTCTTCTCTGTCCACCAGATAAGGAGATAGACATTTTCTTTCGTTCATCTTCTAGTCCCGCCATTTGAAGGAGCTGTTCGGTTTGGAGACTTTTGGGATAAAAGCTTCGAAACATATCAATACACTCCTGAACAGTTAAACCATCAATGGTGGAGTTCTCTTGAAGCAATGCTCCAATTTTTTGTTTTGTTTTCATATCCTTTGGTGAGCCAGTTAACACCTCAATTGAGCCTGCTGTTTGGTTTAATAGCCCTAAAATCAACGAAACCAATGTTGTTTTCCCTGCACCATTAGGACCAAGTAAAGCAACAACACTACCTTCTTTGATTGTTAAACTAATATTATCAACAGCCGTATGATTCTTAAAACGCTTCGTTACATTCTTCAATTCAATAATCGGTTTCATGGATTCACCTTCCTTAAAGTTCTAATCTAAGAATAATAAATCTGGAAAATACAAGTTAGTACGTTATGTCATTTCTTTCATATGACATTTGTCAGGAATTGAATAGGGATAAGGATTTTGACAAACCTTAAATACGTACAAAATCGAAATGAGGTGAGAAATACATGCCAATGAGAGACAGTCATAAAGGACAGCAAAAGAAGATGAAAAAAGGAAGTAATGCGATTGGACAAGACCGTGATTACGGAAATGACCTAGCAGAAAAGAATCATAATGAACGGATGGATAAAGGAAAGCGCTAAAATGAATGTTGCCTGTATCAAATGGATACAGGCTTTTTACAAGAGTCCAATGACAATGTTGGTTACAACAGCAAACGAGTCAGAGTTGTTGATAAAAAAACAAAGTCGCTGAAACGAGAGAGTTGCTGATAAATTTTTGAACGTTGCTGATAACAGAGTTGCTGTTAAAAAAACAAAGTTGATGAAACGAGAGATTTGCTGATAAATTTTTGAACGTTGCTGATAAAGTGTTCAGAGTTGCTGTTAAAAAAACAAAGTTGCTGATAACGAGTGAGAGTTGCTGATAAATTCAAAAAGTTGCTGATAAAAGTTCGGAGTTGCTGATAAATCACACAAAGTTGCTGATAAATCACACTAATATGCTGATACACGTCATAAGGCTGCACCTGTCAGTTGGAAAATGACTAAAATTTCCTCACATTTTTACTCGGAACCGATCATAGTATTGTAGATTTCAATAATGGACCCATTTTTTTGAGTTAAAAGCGATTTTTACTGAAATATGAGCTCTTCTTCACATCCGAGCTAACTCGTAGCTTTTTTATTAAATGGTCCCTTTAAATTTCTCTGGCTTTTTTACATAGCCTTCGATGATATACCCACAATCCGTACAAATAATATAATCAATTTCTGAACCAAAACTCATTTTATTATCTGGATACATCACTCCATATCCGGCGTGCTTTCCTTTTCCTAATTCTTTTCCGTGACATTTTGGACATTCTGTTGGTTTCATTCCATACCTCCTCTCCTCGTTCTAGTGCACTATATGGAATTACGAATGTACGATGAAAATGTTTCAGATTTCAGACAACAGAATAATTCGAAAAATATTGAATTTATAATTCAAATAATTTAGAATTAGTTTTATCCAAGTTTAGGGGGTAAACATGAAAACAATAAATGAACCAGTCTCACAAGAAACCGTCACTATAACCGTAGACTTTTCTCCAGTCTGGGAAATTATAGTAGGAATTGCAGGCTATACATATCAAACATTACGCCACACGTTTGAGTTCGATGAGAAGTGGAAAGAGAATCAATCATCAATGTCTACAAAGCTACTAAACAATCTGAGTGAAATCGAAAAAACAAATTTATGGTATGGTCTTCTGTTAATGCAGAATAAATTATCAGCCCGATCTATTCAAGAATTCATTCATGCCCTTCATTCATTAGCTCCAGAAGATTTCTATGAAACTCTGTTACCTTATAAAAATCGATCACATGAAGAGTTTAGAAAAGAAGCAGCAAAAAATGTAGATCGTATTATTCAGTATTCTAGCCTTTTTGAGGAGCATGATTATTTGGAAGGATACATAGTAACTCTTAGTGAAAAAAAGCAACACGAAATTGTTCAATTGTTTTCTGAGATTATGACAGAGTGGTATGAGTGGATTTATACAATTGTCGATTGGGAAAAATGGATGAAGGTTCTTTCACTAGAAAAAAGTAAACATCATACGATTGATTCAACTAACCCAATAGAAGAGGTTAAGCGAGTGACAGAGGGAGCAAAATATACAATGGAGCCTTCTATTTGGAATATTAAACTCATTCCACACGTATCTTACCGCCCTTGGATTTTAGAACAACGTACTTCTGACACAAAATTATTCTATTATCCAATTAATGATGAAGCGTTTCAAGAGCCTGGTATACCACCAAAGGGGCTCATTCGAGGTCATAAAGCACTAGGAGACGAACTTAGGTTAAAGTTATTGTTTCAGATAATAAAAGGCCCCCTATCTCTTCAGGATCTAAGCGCGAAATTTAATGTATCCAAAACGGCATTACATCATCAGCTATCCTTACTGAAAGCGGCAAAATTTATTTCTGTTCATAAAGGTATCTATTCAGCAAATCCTACTCAAATTCAGTCGTTTACTTCACTTCTTGGACAGTATTTAGGGACTAATTATGAAAATGTCAAAGAATAAATCATTTAAAGCGTTATGGACCGGACAGATTATCTCGGAGTTTGGAGGAGCCGCAGGAGGAATTATTAATGGGCTACTATTATATGATTTAACAGGTTCAAAAGAATGGATGGGGGTTCTATGGCTTGTTTACTTTTTGCCATCCCTTGTTGTGCAAGGGATAAGTTCACCATTTTTAAATCATGTTTCAAAAGAAAAACTACTTAAGAGTATTCAGGTTATTCGATCATGTTCCTATCTATTGCCCCTCATAGGATATCTCAGTGGAAATGAAATAGGCACCATTGTTGGATTGGTCATGTTGCAATGTATATTAGGGCTTGTGCAGCCTATTTTTGCTAGTCTATCCTTTTCACTTTTACCAGAATTATGTGAGGAAAATGACCTCGTACATGCAAATAGTTTATTAGATGGGACACTGAGACTTATGAGTTTTATAGCACCTGGTGTTACCGCATTACTTCTTTTAGTCAGTCCTTTTCATGTTCTATATGTATTATCTAGCCTCATGTTTTTGCTTAGCTATCTTTCACTATCAAAAATTCCTCATACTCCTGTGACAAGAGTGGCAGCCTGGTCTAAGAAATTTTGGTGGGATGAAATAAAAGTAGGTTATCAAGCGTTCTTTCGTTTTCCTCATTTAGTAAGGCTCACCATGCTTTCATCATTGGTTCAATTTGCAGTAGGGGCTACAATGGTTATAAATGTTCCGTTTATTCGTAGCGAATTAAATGGAGAGCCTTGGGAGTACGCCATTTTTTCAGGAATGTTTCCGATTGGATATGCGCTAGGAATGATACTGCTTACTAGGTTACCTAAAAATGATAGGTCCATGTATGTAGGATTAATGGGGGGAGGATGTTCTTTTGTTCTTTTGTACTTTGTCCCTTGGATTCCGTTAGCGTGGGCGTGTGAATTAATTGGTGGTATGCTATTTCCTCTGTTCAATGCTCAAAGTGCAGCAATTTTTCAGCGTGAGGCACCAAGAGAGCGATTGGCTCAATTAAGCTCCGTTCGTCTGCTTTTCTTGCGTGTTACAATGCCACTAGGTATTCTGTTTGCCTCATCCTCTTATTTTGATATAAGTACACGATTTACTTATTTATTTATTGGGCTGGTTATTACACTACCTGGTTTGTTTTATCTCATTAGAGTCCCACTAAAGAAGGATTCGTTACAAATCTATGAGGGTAAAACAGGGTAAAAGATAGAGAGTTGAAGTGAAAATTAAATTTACAATTCTTACTAATAGAGTTATAATTTGAAAAGATAAAAGCAAAGGGGCCTGGAAAACATGAAAGTAATTTGTTCAGATCACAAGAATCAATCGAATTCAATTTTTTAACAGCCCACTTTTATCTGTATGGATGTAATGTAGTGTAGTGTAAAATTTATATTTACATGTACTCACCACAGATTGGTCGTCTGTGGTTTTTTAGTATGTAAAAAACGAATGTACGTTCTTGTGTTAAGGAGGAAAAACCATGATTACTGTAAAGGATTTACAAAAGGAATACAAAATTGTGAAACGTGATCCTGGCTTAAAAGGAGCAGTGAAATCATTATTTAACCGAAAATATGAAAGGAAGCAGGCGGTAAAAGGGATAAGCTTCTCAATCGAGCCTGGGGAAACGGTTGCATACATTGGAGCAAACGGAGCAGGGAAGTCAACGACGATTAAAATGCTTACCGGAATTTTAACACCGACATACGGTGTTGTAACCGTAAACGGGATTGTTCCGTATGAAAATAGGCAAAAAAACGCGAAAAACATTGGCGCGGTATTTGGTCAAAGAACACAGTTGTTTTGGGACATTCCTGTTAGAGAATCGTTTGATCTATTAAAGCATATTTATGAGGTCTCTGAAGAGGAGTTTCAAGAGACATTACAGATGTTCACCGATGTGCTTCAGCTAGAGCCATTACTTGGAATTCCGGTTCGACAGCTATCGCTTGGACAAAAAATGCGCTGTGAACTAGCGGCTGCATTCCTCCATCGTCCAAAGGTGGTCTATTTGGATGAACCAACGATTGGATTAGATGTTGCCGTAAAGGTTCGAATTCGAAAATTCATTAGAGAGATGAATGAAAGATGGGGAACAACCGTATTACTGACAACTCATGACATGCAAGATATTGAGGAAATTTGTGACCGCATTATTATTATTGATGAAGGCACGATCCTCTATGACGGTGAACTTGCATCGATTAAACGCCGTTTCGGTCAAAAACGTGTCATTCATTTTGATATGGTTCAGCGTGATAAGTTCTTCCTGCCGGAGCTATTAGCTGGAAAAGTCGATGTTTTACCTGTTACTGAAGGAGAAGAAAACAAGGTCAGTCTATCGTTTGATAGTGATGAAGTATCGAGCTCGATTGTCATTTCCACGATGATGAATACGTTTGAGGTACAAGATCTATCCATCTCAGATCCAAAAATTGAAACGATTGTAGAAGAAATATTCAATAAACGTGAAATGGGGGAGGAGCATGAGGAAATACTGGCAGCTAACTAAGTCTCAAATGCAGACAAATACAGCCTACTCAGCATGGTACTGGGCTGGTTCCATTTCCACAATCATGCGATTACTCATTATGTATTTCTTTTGGCATGCAGTATATGAAAGCCGATCAACCATTGAAAATATTGACCTTTCAACGATGCTTACGTACATCGTAATCGCGATGCTATTGCAAGGGTATGTTGGCGGAATTGGAAATGAATTAGCTGAAAATATCCGAAATGGGGATGTCGCGATCGAATTAATGAGACCGTATGATTTAATATTCAAACTCATTTCCTTAGACCTTGGTTCTAAGTTTACATACTTTTTTAGAGAAACCATCCCAATGGTCGTGATTGCGTTTTTGTTTATGAAGCTCATGTTTCCCACTTCGATTGAAGTCATTCTTTTATTCTTAGTCAGTGCCTTTTTAGGAATATGGATTGGGACATTTTTTGATTTTATTATTGGTGTTCTCGCTTTTTGGACCGTTAACATTTGGGGTCTTCGCGTATTAAAGGAAGGGGTCTTTATGTTTTTTTCAGGTGCCCTCGTTCCGATTGTCCTATTTCCAGAATGGTTAAAGTCCATTAGTTTAGTCCTACCATTTCAATCGATGATCTATGTACCTGTATCGATTTATACCGGCATTTTAACAGGGATAGATGCTTATATGGCCGTCGGCATTCAGCTCATCTGGGTGGTTGCTCTGTATATTTTAGTTCGTGCCATTTGGGCACAAGCACTTAAACAAATTACGATTTTCGGTGGGTAGGAGGTGTCAAAATGGTACGTTACAGTAAGCTTTATTGGGTTTTTGCTAAAAACCATATGAAGGTGATGATGGAATACCGACTTGATTTTATCATCGGTGTGTTTTCGGTTATGCTCCAGCAGTTTGCTTCCATATTCTTTGTAAAGGTTGTCTTTGATCATATTGAGCAAATCAACGGATGGACGTTTTATGAAATCCTGTTTATTTATGGGATTGCTGCGACAGGAAGATCCATCCATCATATCTTCTTCGATAATTTATGGACGTTAGGCTGGCAATATATTAGACCCGGGCAATTAGACCGGTTACTGATCAGACCGATTAACCCATTATTTCACTTAGTAGCTGATCGCCTACAGCAGGACGGCTTTGGTCAACTTATAATTGGATGTATAATTTTAGGAACAGCCATCCCGCATTTAGATTTATCGATGGGATTTGTAGACTATTTGTTATTAGTTGTTATGATTATTTCTTCAGGTCTTATTTTTGTGGCAATTAATCTATTCTTTGCGACATTCTCGTTTTGGATGATTGATAGCCTACCAGTGGTGTGGGCGGTCTTTAATGTAAGTGATTTTGCTAGGTACCCATTATCTATTTATCATAAAGGCATTCAACTGTTCTTAACATGGTTGATTCCTTATGGGTTCACAGCCTTTTACCCAGCGGCATACTTCATCGATCCGGATGGATACAGATGGTTTGCCATCTGGACACCTCTTGCTGCACTCGTATGCTGCGTACTTGCCTATTTGTTTTGGAACCGGGGTTTGAAGGCGTTTGCTAGTACGGGGAGTTGATTTGAAAAAGACTGTATCCTAGATACAAGTCCCAGGCTGTCGAGAAAGTCACGGCAGCCTTTTTTTACTTTCTAACACAATATACGGTGGTTGTATAGTATACCTCATTTATTCTAGAAAAAGGGGAACATCCGACAATATTTCCATGAGCAAGGTACTCAAAGACATTTAGAGGCACTATGACGTGTGAAATGTCTAAGAGAGGGTTCCTCAAAGACATTTTGATGCGCTTTTACGTGTGAAATGTCTAAGAGAGGGTTCCTCAAAGACATTTAGATGCGCCCTGACGTGTGAAATGTCTAAGAGAGGGTTCCTCAAAGACATTTAGAGGCGCCCTGCCATGTGAAATGTCTAAGAGAGAGGTATTCATAGACATTTTGATGCGCTTTGACATGTGAAATGTCTAAGAGAGGGTTCCTCAAAGACATTTAGAGGCACTTTTACGTGTGAAATGTCTAAGAGAGGGTTCCTCAAAGACATTTAGAGGCACTATGACGTGTGAAATGTCTTTGAGCAGGATCCAAATAGCTTTTTTAAGAAGCTTTAATTGTGAGCTCCCTTTCGAACATTGAGGGTTTTTCTACAAGCTGAGACTTGTTTCCTTGATGCAAGTCTTTTTCTAAACCTATCTTGGTAATTAGAATCTTTACACCTCTTTAGAAATTTCTTTTCTATTAGGAGCAAGAGGCGGTTGTTCTAACCAATTATTTTTTACCATTATGTTATACCATTTTTTTGTAAGCCATAAGTTTTTCAGAATCGTCCCCTCATAAGCTGTTACAAGATCTGTTCGCATAGCTGATGCTAATCCCGCCCCATGATAGTTTTGTGCAGCTTGGAACAAGAATCCAATATGGTACATCATTAATTTGTCTGAAAATGGTGAGTCCGTTGTGGTCGTCACTTCTGTTTCCCATGATTTTGGAACTGGTAAATTATCCGCTTGCATTATTTTTGCAAATGATTTTATTTGACCATCCGCTGTTTGTTCAGAATCGGTTAAAAACTTTCTTACTTCTTTCGTATGAGCGACTTGACTGAATGCGATAGAAAGTGTTTTAGCCATAATGCTCTTTTTTAGATTAAACGAAATACTAATGATTTCAGTAGCTGCTAACTTTCTTCCTTTTCCAAAAAATCCATCCGTGAAATCTTGGGTGGATATAAATTCGGGGTTATTAGGTGGATAAAATAGTGGATCTCTTTGAAAATTTCCTTTCTCAAGCAATAATTCAATGGTTTGATGAAACATCTTTTTCGCATCATTATCACATGAATCATAAAAGTCTCTGAGGTCTTTTCGAACAGAAACACCTAGAGAGGTTATGTGTCCTAGCAACCCATGTAATGTCATGATATGTAAGTAATTTAAGCAAAAAATATCTGTAAATAATCTTGGTTTATCTTTATAGAGGTCAGAATCAGTAAATCCAATTGGAACTGGAAACCCTTCATTCACCATAAAAGTTTCGATTTGCTTCTTTTGTTTCGCAAATGTTTGAATGGCATCCTCAAATGTAGCTTTTATCTCCTTGTCTTCAATAATTGAAAACATATATTTATTTACAATATCTATCGCACTTCCGTTCACATACTCTCCCCATAGTGTTCCGATTTCAGAAGATGTAAGCTTTAACTTATTTTCCTCCATATTATCACCTCTTGGTTATTATTTTTCAATTTAGTTCCTGTTATGTATATCTAGAAGCGCTAGACATTTTTGCCAGAGAAAGACTTGATGGCAATCATGTAAATACAGAAAAAGGTAAGTATATTACTATACTTACCTTTTTCATTACAATGTGAATAAGAGATTACTTTCAAAATACTTAAGTGACTAAGTTAAAGCTGGCATTCTTAGTAAATACGATAATCTGAAGGTAATATTACTAAGTAGAAATGCCACTTTAGTGCCAAGCGTAATGAAACTTGTAATTAGCCTTAAAAGAATATTCAAAGTATATCCCCCCACATCGAAGTTAGTGTTAAATGATAACACTACGGTTATTGTTAATCTGGAAAAGAAATTTATACATTTAAACGTGTTTAAAATCATACAAAACTCCGAGCATAACAAAATGTATAACAACATTGATTGGGACACGATCGAGTTGTTTATAGTAAGATGTTGATGTAGTATCAATTTTATGTCTTTATACTTTATGGTTTCTTAATTGTGAGAATTAAGGATTAAAAGGGAAGTCGGTGTAAATCCGGCGCGGTCCCGCCACTGTGATGCTTTAGGTTCTTTGTTAGATTTTGCCACTGTTTCATATTGAAATGGGAAGGCGTAAAGAACTGTTGAAACTAAGTCAGGAGACCTGCCATAAAGGGAACACAATTTTTCCTACGGGAGATAGGAGAGTGTTGCAATATGAAACGTTCATGGAGTTATAATGCAAGGCTTCGGCGTTTTCTGAATATAGCTGATATCTTTCAAGAGTGAAGATTCAATTCCATTTTAAAAATTATTTATTAATGGAGGGAAGCCATGATGGAACAAGCCTATTCAGTAGAACGCTCAAGAACCATTCAGACTAAACTGGTTCTACCACCAGATACAAATCATTTACAAACCATTTTCGGTGGAAAGGTTCTTTCGTATATTGATGAAATTGCTGCATTGGCGGCAATGAAGCACTGTAATCATGTAGTTGTGACAGCATCCATTGATTCTGTGGACTTTTTATCGTCTGCCACCGTTGGAAATGCTCTTAGTTTAGAAGCATTTGTAACATCAACGGGCCATACTTCTATGGAAGTCTATGTAAAAGTTTTCTCAACTGATTTATTATCTGATAAGAGAACGTTAACGACAGAATCGTTTCTGACCATGGTAGCTGTTGATCAAAATGGAAAACCAACTTCCGTACCAAAGGTTATACCTCATACTGAAGAAGAAAAAAGACTGTTTGAAACGGCTGCTGCTCGTAAAGAGAATCGAAAAAATAGAGCATTGATTCGATAGTTCCTCAGCTGGACGCTAGCCTTTCATAATCAAAACGAAGCAATTGCCCCTTAAGTAAGGTTTTAAGCAATTGCTTCGTTTTTCCATCATATTGTCGCTACTTATCGTAAAGCCTCACTTATTTATGTCTATACGATAACTCAAGGTTAAAGCGTTCCTTCAGCTTTCCATCATCATCCAGATTTTCTTCTATCCAATGTAATAGTTCTAATTCTGATTTTGGTTGACTAACTAAGTATCCTTGTATTTCGTCACATTTATGTTCATTCAGAATATGGAGCTGGCTTTCTTCCTCTACACCCTCTGCTATGACATTAAGGTTAATACTATGACCTAGCTCAATTAGTGTTGTCGCAATGGCTGCATCCACCAAATCTCGATGTAAATCACGAATAAAAGGTCTAGCGATTTTTAACGTGTCTAGTGGTAAATGCTTTAAATAACTTAGTGTACAATAACCAGTTCCAAAGTCGTCAATCGAGATTTTAATACCACGTTCTCGCAGTGTTTTTAATATTTTTATAACCGATTCCTCATTACGCATTAACGTGTTCTCCGTTATTTCTAGCTCTAGCCACTTGCCTTCTAATCCCGTTTTCTCTAAAACGCGATTCACGGTCCCGATAACATCGTGTCTGAATTGAACGGGTGATAAATTAACTGAAACAACTAATGAGGGATAGCCAGCTTCCTGCCAAGCTTTATTTAATCGGCATGCTTCCTCTAGTACCCATTCACCGATTGATACAATTAGTCCTGTCTCTTCGGCGATTGGAATAAAATCTGCCGGCGAAATCATGTCAAGCTCAGGATGCTGCCAACGAATGAGTGCTTCTACCCCTGTAATTTTACCTGTTTTGATGTTCATTTTAGGTTGAAAATAAATGGAGAATTCGTTTTTTTCCACTGCCTTTCTAAGCTGATATTCAAGCATGAACCGATCAGATGTTGTTCTAATATGTTCTGGTTGATAAAAACTATATGTATTTTTTCCATGTTCTTTCGCGATGTACATAGCTGTATCGGCTCGCTTAAATAATGTCTCTACATCCGATCCATCTACAGGATATAAACTAATTCCAATACTAGCTGTTACAATAAATTCATGATCTTTAATAAAAATAGGTCGTGTCAATTCATTGATGATTTTTTCTGCAACTGTTTTAACGTGTTCGTAGGCAGCGGTTGGTAGGATGATCGTAAATTCATCACCCGATAGACGGTACACCTCTCCAATAGAATCGATACATTCTGAAAGTCTGATTGAAACCTTTTGCAATAATTTGTCTCCCATCGTATGTCCGAGCGTATCATTAACGAGTTTAAACCGATCTAAATCGATAAAAAAGAGTGAGAAATCTCCGTTCGTTTCTTTAGACTTTTCAAGATGAGCAGCTAAGGCATCATAGAAGTTTAAACGGTTTGGTAAACCGGTTAAATCGTCAAAGTAGGCCTGCTTGTGAACCAGCTCCTCGTTCCGTTTCCGATCCGTAATATCAGTTGATACACAAAGAACATATTTCTTACCTTTATGAGTAATAGGAGTTTTAATGGCATGGATCCATTTCGTTTCTCCACTGGAATGCTGAAAGGGAACCTCAAAAACAACTTTATCCTTCGTTCCATTCATAATATCCTGGTCTTCTTTCAAACGCTTTTCTATATTTGTGGCAAGAGGATTAAAATCCTTTTCTAATTTCCCAATAATGTCCTTCGGTGTTACACCAAACATATCGGCAAAGGTCGAATTAGCCAAGAGATAATACCCGTTCCAGTCCTTTACAAAAATCATACAAGGATTTTCCTCGATTATTTTTTCACTAATCTCTTTACTTAAAAGTAGCTCGTCAATATTTTGTTTGTTCATCCAGTAATTCTTCAGCTGCATGAGACTATAAAGTAGAATCGAAACTAAAAGACTATGAATTAGAATGTTTGTCCATATATTTTTAAAGACGTTGAAGAAAAAAATATGAAAAATAATCACGCTTATTAGAACGATAAGGGCGACATACTTATTTCTCTGGCTGTAATTCATAATATTCACTCCATAACTTCGATTCCATTATATATGGTGTAAAAAGATAGTGGGGGCTAAGCTCGTAAAAGGTCATTTAGTAGGAAAATAGTAATGGTATTTTCTAACTATTATATCTTTTATGACAATTCAACACAATCCAACCTCTAATTTCGATGGTAACTTAGGTATTATTTGCTTGTGCTCTAATCATAAGCCCCACTCCTAGCCATACAATTGCGACAAGAGTAGGCATAAATTTATAAACACTCCATCCATCAACGACAATAGATACTAAGTTAAATAGTAAAAGTAGGACGGAAACAATGATGAAAACATTTGAAAGCGTGCGATACGTCTTTACTGAATACTTTTTCTTCACAAATCCCATGGATACACCTTCCATCTACTTATTTTCATTCTTTAGTGTGCTTTTAATAATTTGACTTTCTCTAAATCCAACAACTAGTGTTCCAACCATACCGCCATACAAGAAGATATTTAATTCTTTTGTTATAACGAACACAAACAATAAAGCTATTAAAAATACAGGAGACAGAGTAAAAAAGTAAAGGGCTGTTTTCCTACGTTCTTCAATTGTGATTGTTTTTTGCTTAAATCAAAACAATCTATCTTCCTCCATTTTCTTAGTAAGAATTTCCGGTTCTACTGTGAATACTGGGTTCGAGCATTTTTTGAATGGGAATCCAAATAAGATGAAATAAGATGTGAACAATAATCGCAGCAAAGATATCTGCCTTTAGAAATGCAAAGCCGGCTAAGACACCTACCCAAATGTTTCCTACTATGGCATACACATACATGTTGCCTTTGGTTCAGAACTCACTAGCTTATCCAGGTAAATGGACAAGGGCAAATAGACTACTAGAAAAGCTGATCGCGATACCAATGCCAATCCCGTTTACTGACTCAAAGATTAGTTGCCATAGCCATAGCAGTAAGCTCATGATTCCGAATCGAAATATTACCTCTTCAACAAATCCACCATAAATGATGCGCCCCATTATACCTATTCGCTTATAATGGTTCTCGATATCAATATAATCTTGATACGAAACTGATTTGACGAAGTAAAAATAATAGAATAAAAGATTGCCAATTGAACAAATCAGCCCTAGCTCTAAACCATAAGTAAAAATGCCTCCATGAAATAATGTCGGAATGATATCGACTCTTGTGATAGAAAAGGCCCCAATGGCACAGAATAACACGACAGTCAAAAGGTGTGCGATAATTGCTCTTTATCCGAAATATCTCCAGCATCCTCCAACTTTTTTTCAGTCTGAACCATAAAGAAAATTCCCGGCAGGCAAATGACGATTGTCAGTATGAATAAAGTCCAAAACATGTATTACACTCCATTCCCTTTCAATGCAGGGTGAAACACCGGCTAATGGTTTAAATTTCCTTCTTCATTATAGTCCTTCTTCCAAATTCTAGCGACAGTCTTCATGAATTCTGATCATATGTCAACTTTTACTAATGTAAACATGCAGGAATTTTGTTTAGAAACTCGAAATAAATACACTATAAATGTTTTTAGAGAAGGGGAGAGGTTAATGAATCCATTTGTATTTTCTTGTATCACCCCTCATGGCGGAGAAATAATTCCAGAATTAAGCGGGGATCAGCCAAATCGAATGGGGACCACAAGGGAGAGTATGCTGAAGCTAGGAGAAGCAATGGAACGAGCAAATCCTGATACTATCATTGTGCTAACACCGCATGGTACAAGAATACATGGACAGTTTTCGATTACTGATTCGGAAAGAATGCTGGGATCCTTAGAAGATCATGGTGCAGAGTTTCAGTTAGAGAGAAAGGTAGATCGTGAGCTAGCTAGAAGGATCTACGAAATCGCCGCTTCGAAAGATTTACCAATCGGTATGCTTAACTATGGAACAAGTAGCGGTCCTTACTCATGTTTACCATTAGATTGGGGGGCAATGGTTCCACTTCGGTTTATGCCTAATGTACCGATTGTTGTTATAACGACCTCTAGAGAGGTATCGCTTGACCGGCATGTAGAGCTTGGACAAGTATTAAAGCAAGTGTCCGAACAAACATCCAAGAGAATTGCCTTAATTGCGAGCTGTGATTGGTCGCATACACACGACTCAGCAGGACCGTACGGGTTTGATGCAGCTGCAAGCCAGCTTGATGAGGAAGTTGTCCAATTCATTAAAACAAACGATTTAGAAGGAATGATAGGATTTTCTCCTGAATATATAGACGCGGCCAAACCAGATGGAATCTGGCAAACAATGATTCTTGCAGGAGCAATTCCTCCTGAAAATAGAAAAGTTGAGTTTCTATCCTACGAGGCTCCAACGTATTTTGGCTTAATTTGCACGGCTTATTATTAATAAAGAGGTGAATAGTCTTGGTAAATTGGAATGAAGAGGTACTTAAGCGTAAAGAAGAACTGATGAAGGATTTATTTGACCTCATTCGAATTGAAAGTATAAAGGATGAAGCGACAAAATCAGAAAGACATCCGATGGGTGAAAAAATCGGAGAGGCGTTAGACTTTATGTTAAGGCTATCTGAAAAAAGTGGTCTGCAAACGAAAAACGTGGATGGCTATGCTGGACATGCTGAATACATAAACGATCCAAGCGAAGAAACGATTGGTATCCTATGTCATGTTGATGTTGTGCCTGCAACAGGAGAATGGGCAACACCTCCATTTGAGCCGACAATTAAAGATGGAAAACTATATGCAAGAGGTTCTATCGATGATAAAGGACCAACGATGGCAGCGTTTTATGGTTTGAAAATTGTAAAAGAGTTAGGTCTACCTTTAAGAAAAAATATCCGAATTATATTTGGAACAGATGAAGAAAGCGGTATGAGCTGCATGAAGTATTACCGCGAAGTAGAAAACATGCCTCAGATTGGATTCGCACCTGATGCGGACTTTCCTATGATTAATGCTGAAAAGGGTCAAATGACCTTACAGATTTCACTACCGAATGCTACAAGCGAAACGGTAGAATATCTTGATCTCATTTCATTTCAATCAGGAGCGAGGGTCAACATGGTACCTGAGCGTGCCGTTGCCTCTATTACAGGAAATGGAGTAAACGAGTTACTAGATGAGTTTGAGACTTTTTGTGAAAAACTTGGTGTGAAAAGGTCTGTAAAGGTAGAAGAAAATCAGGCGGAATTAAATGTATTCGGTGTAGCGGCTCATGGAATGGAACCACATGTAGGGATGAATGCGGGGACATTACTGGCAAGTTTTCTCGCTCGTTTTGAGTTCAATCGTGAAACCAATTCGTATCTTCGTCTACTTGCAGACCTGCACGAGGACTTTGAAGCAAAGTCATTGAACATTCAATATAAGGATGATATAACAGGCCCACTTACAATAAATCCAGGTGTCATCAAGTATGAAAAAGGTCAGGAATCCTATGTTCAAGTGAACGTTAGATGTCCTGTAACCACGAATTATGAAGAAACAAAACGGACGCTCTATCAAGAGGTCGAGAGAAGAGGCTTCCAGGTAACAGCCTATCGTGAATCACAGCCCCATCACGTTGACGCTGGTCATCCGATGATAAAAGTATTACAAACTGTCTACCAAGAGGAATCAGGGCTTGAACCAACTCTCCTTTCATCGGGCGGAGCAACGTATGCTCGCTTTATGGAAAATGGAGTGGCATTTGGTTCATGCTTTCCAGGAAAAGAAATGACGGCTCACCAGAAGGATGAGTATATCGAAATTGAGGATTTATTAAAAGCAACGGCCATCTACGCAAGAGCGATTTATGAATTAGCTAAGTAAGGAGAGCGACCATGAATAGAGCGATTCAAGTTTATCGAGGAGAATTTATTGAGAGCACCCATGACATACATGTAGCAATCGTTAGTAACAAAGGTGAGCTTTTATACTCATATGGTGATCCAAAGCGTCTTACGTTTCCAAGATCATCTATGAAGCCTTTTCAAGCGATTCCACTAATTGAAACAGGCGCATCTGAAGCCTACCGTTTTACAAATGCTGAGATTTCGTTAAGCTGTGCGTCCCATAGCGGTGAGATTTTCCACAGGGAAACGGTTCAAGGCATTTTATCACGAATTGGATTAACAGAAGATGAGCTGCAATGCGGGACACATATTCCGAGAGATATGGAAAGCTATAAACAGCTAATCCGTGAGGGGAAGGACTTAACACCAGTTTTTAGTAATTGTTCTGGTAAACATTCCGGCATGCTCGCTACAGTCGTTCACATGAAGGAGGATGTGACGACTTACCGAGAAGTAGAGCATCCACATCAGCAGCGAATTTTACAAGCCATTGAAGATGTTTGTGCCTTTCCAAAAAAGGATATTCAGTTGAGTGTAGATGGTTGCGGAGTACCGGTACACCGCCTCCCACTTTTCAATAGCGCATTAGGGTTTGCGCGCCTTGCGAATCCGGCGCAAACCGTTCCAGAGTCAAGAACGTATACGTTAACCAAAATAAGAGATGCGATGATGGAACATCCTGAAATGGTCGGAGGAACAAACCGATTTGATACAGATCTAATGGCTGCTTATCAAGGAAATATTGTGGCAAAAGCAGGAGCAGAAGCAGTTCAATGCCTCGGAATTGTCGATCAAGGAATAGGAATTGCCATTAAGGTAGAAGATGGTACACCGAGAGCAACCTCTGTCGCAACGATGGAAGTATTAAAACAGTTAGGAATTGCTGACGAAAGCATCAGCCACAAGCTTGAAGAGTATGTGAATGCACCTGTATTTAATGCACGAAATGATAAAATCGGTGTGGTCAAAGCAAACTTTGTTCTTGAAGAACATTAATGGGAAAGTGGTACCGGCTAGGTACCACTTTTAATTTTCAACATGTAATTATGAAGAAAGTATAAAAGTTTTCAGCAAGAGAATGGGCAAGTGACTTGGAATTCAGCTCCAGCACCCAGCCAAGATGAAATGGCGACGATCTTTGCCATTTCATCCTACTCGAGGGGAAAAGAAAAATCACTTGGTCAAAAAACCTGTCATGAATAAAAGGGAAAACCACCTTTTTCATGACAGAACAATTGCTATGCCTTAGGCTGAACGGGACGCCCTGAGCCTTTGATTATTTCACAAATCCCATCAATCGTTTCACTTCTAGGCAGTTCTCTTCACTAGTTAACATTTCTAATAGCTTGAAGGCAACATCAAAGGCAGTCGCAGGGTTATAGGAGGTAATAATGTTACCATCAACGACGATCGGTGTATCAGCTTGAACATTTACACCGAATGCAGCTAGCTGCTGTTGACGGAGGCTAGAGCTAGACTTGTAAGTTGTAGCGTTGCGACCAGAAAGTACGCCGCTCTTTCCAAGTGGCAGGGCCCCTACACAAATGGACGCAATAATCTTATTTTTTTCATTAAAAGCTCGGATGAGTTCTAGAACATCCTCCCGATACGCATCCTCATAAAATTGAGCAAATTCAAATCCGCCTGGCAACGTGAGTGCATCAAAATTATCTACAATCACATCTTCAATCACCATTTCTGGAATTACCGTAAAATTCCAAGTGCATGTTAGTTCTTTACGAGTTCCCACCGTTACTAACTCTGTGGTCCCATCCCCTTCCACTTGATTCCATCCCATCACATCTGTAAAAACACTTGCTTCCACTGCTTCAAAGCCATTTGGCAGTAATAAACATATTCTCTTCATGTCATCTCATCCTTTCACTACTTCTAATTTGAAGTATAAAAGGATTTTTAACTTTGGTAAAATTGAAATAAATGAAGAAGATGTTCAGAAAAACTGATAATTACTATTTACCGCGGTTGATAACATGGCAAAACACAGGTAGGTTGAGCAGATACCAGCCCAACCTACCTCTGGTCTATTCACCTAATTAGCGATACCGGCCAAACGTAAAGAAATACCGGTCAAGTCGACTAAATACTGGTCAAACTGTAGCATTTACCGCCCAATACACTGAAATACCGGCCAAACACAAAAACAACAAAGGAGTGAGTATCATCGATATCCGTCATCTAGTCACATTCAAAACTATAGTAGAACAGAAAACCTTTACAAATGCTGCAGCTGAGTTGAAATATGCACAATCCACTCTGACGTTACATATTAAAATGCTAGAAGAAGAGATGGGTGCTCCACTATTTGATCGATTTGGAAAAAAGCTGTCACTTACACAGGCTGGTCGTGAATTATATCCTCTTGTCCAGGAGCTTTTACAAGTGTATGAAAGAATTAAAGCAATTTCCGACCAAAGTGATGAGGTAAAAGGTGAAATCCGAATCGGTGCGTCGGAAACTGTCACGGTATTTAGAATGCAGCCTGTATTAGCCTATTTTAAAAAACAATATCCAAATGTAGACGTGCTCTTACTAAATGACAGTTGTCCGAAGCTTCGGGAGAAAGTAAAAAATGGGGAGCTAGATATTGCCCTTATTTTAGAACCAGAAATGAAACAGGAAGACCTTTATATCCAAAGCATTATTGAAGAACCCATTGTGTTTATTGGTGGTAAAGATACTAGCATTCAATCACTAGGTAGTGAAAACAGAGAGCTTCTTAGCCATGAATGTTTTATCTTCTCAGAAGGAGAATGCTCACTTCGAAGAGCTTTTCAATCCTATTTAAAGGACAAGAAAATTGCCCCTAAAAACACAGTTGAACTCTCCAGTATGGAAGCCATTAAGCAATGTGTATCAAGTGGCTTAGGACTAAGCATAATGCCACTTGTGAGTGCACAAAGTCTGCTTGATGAAGGGAAAATCAAAATCATCAACCACGAGGAAGGAATCCCAGTGCATTTCACCCAAATCGTATATCATCGTAACAAATGGCTATCTCCTGCCTTACAAAAATTTATGGAAGCCATTTATAAGTACTATTAAAAACTGAAAGTCCATTTTTCCTCCCAGTTATTACCGTTGACTTGTTATCGAAATTTTTAGATAATTCAAATAGAATTACTGTTCAACAAATTTCGACAGCAGGAGGAAAAAGAGATGGAATTCATTCATGGGTTAATTGGACAAGCAAACAATATTCTATGGTCTTATATATTAATAGGGCTATTACTAGGACTTGGATTGTATTTCACCATCCGTATGAAAGTAGTACAAATTGCAAAGATAGGTGAAATGTTCAGGGTATTAAAGGATAAAAATGAAAGTCTCCCAGGAGAAAGCAGCATCTCTTCACTTCAAGCATTTTTCATTGGTGCAGCAACACGTATCGGTACAGGTAACGTTGCTGGGGTAGCAATGGCAATTGCTTTAGGTGGTCCTGGAGCCGTGTTTTGGATGTGGATTGTTGCCATATTAGGTGGAGCAAGTGCCTTTGTTGAAAGTACGTTAGCTCAAATTTACAAAGTAAAAGATAAACAGGGGTTCAAAGGTGGACCCGCTTATTATATGCAGAAGCAATTAGGTGCAAAATGGTTAAGCTCTATGTTCGCCTTCGGAATTATCATTTCTTTCGGTTTAACTTTTAATGCTGTGCAAAGTAATACAATTGCAGCAGCATTCACAAACTCATTTAACATGAGTGGAGCAGTTGTTGGTGGAATTTTAGTAGCATTAACAGCCGTGATTATTTTTGGCGGAGTACAACGTATTGCAAAATTTTCTGCAATCATTGTCCCAATTATGGCTGGATTCTATATTTTACTAGCAGCATTTGTAGTGTTAACGAACATAACAGCCGTTCCAGCCGTTCTTTCATTAATAGTAAAAAGTGCCTTCGGATTTGAGCAAGTTCTTGGTGGTGGAGTAGGCGCAGCCATCATGATGGGAGTAAAGCGCGGACTATTCTCAAACGAAGCTGGTATGGGTAGTGCACCAAATGCGGCAGCAACAGCAGTTGTGTCTCACCCGGCTAAACAAGGATTTGTACAAGCATTAGGCGTTTTCTTCGATACGTTAATCGTGTGTACAGCAACAGCCTTTATCATTCTTTTGTCTGATTCTTATACAACAGGTTTACAAGGAATTGAGCTTACTCAAGCATCTATGGCAGAACACTTTGGTGGTTGGGCAAGTATTTTCGTAGCTATTGCGATCTTCATGTTTGCATTTAGCTCCATTATCGGTAGCTATTACTATGGCGAAGCAAATATTGAATTCGTTCATAAAAGTAAAACAGCGTTATTTATTTACCGCTTACTAGCTTTAGGTATGGTGATGTTTGGAACTGTCGCAAGCCTACAAATCGTTTGGGATTTTGCCGACTTAGCAATGGCTGTCATGGCTTTAACCAATCTCATTGCAATCGGTATCCTTGGTAAATATGCCTTTAAGGCGCTTGATAACTATATGGAGCAAAGAAAGCAAGGGCTTGACCCAGTATTCTATGCTGATGATATTGAAGGCTTAAAAGGAGTCGAAAGCTGGCCTGTTCGTGAAACGCAGCAACAAGTTAAGAAAATAGGTTAAGTAAGAAGAGACTGGACATCCAGTCTCTTTTTCGTTGCTTAGGAAATTATAAAAGCTCACCATTTGTGGATAACTTAGTGATGTGCGTAGTAATCCGGCTCCAGCGCCCTGCCAAGATGAAATGGCGACGATCTTTGCCATTTTATCCTACTCGAGGGAAAAAGAAAAATCACTTTTTCCTTGGTCAAATAACCCTTGAAGAGAAAAAGGGAAAGAGCACCCTTTTTCTCTTCAAGGAACATTTGCTATGCCTGAGGCTAAACGGGGCGCCCTGAGCCTTTTGTTCTTCTACAAAAAAAATCGGTATTGAAGTTTACGTTAACGTTAATGGTAAACTAGATATATCAAAATATTCTAAAAACAGGATGAATATAATGTACTCGATATCTGATATGGCAAAAGAATTTAAGGTTACAACAAGAACGATTCGGTATTATGAAGAGCTCGGTCTCTTAAAGCCATTGCGTTCTGAAGCAGGGAGACGAGTTTTTACAAGTAAAGATTATGCGAGACTAAAGTTGATTGTTCGCGGTAAGCGGTTCGGCTTTACGTTGGATGAAATTAAGGAAATGGTTCTGTTATTTGACGTTGATCCGACAGGGAAAAAACAGCTGGAGAGGACTATCGATTATGGCAATCAACGAATTAAGGAGGTGAACGAGCGGATTGAAGAACTTATGGAGATGAAGCAGGAGATGGAGCTGCTTCGAAATGACTTTTTAAAACGATTAAATCACTTAAAGGGAGAGAAAAAGCTATGAATATTTCTGAATTATTATCAAGAAATGCACGTAAGTATCCTTTACAAGAAGCAATCGTAACAGAAAAGACAAGACTTTCCTATCAGGAATTACATACAAAAGTCAATCAATTCGCTTCTTCGCTTGAGACAATAGGTGTTCAAAAAGGAGACAAAGTCGTCTTATTTATGCCAAATACAGAGGAATTCATCATTAGTTACCTTGCTGTTCTGCGTCTCGGAGCTATTATTGTCCCGATCAATGCAAAACTCACAAAACGAGAAGTAGAATATATTGTAGACCATAGTGAAGCAAGTGTTTTACTTGTTCATGAATGGTTGTTTGAAAATGTGTCATCCATTGAAAAAGAAGGCTTAGTGTTAATTAAAACAGGAAAGCCTGATGGATTGTGGCGCTCGTTTGCAACCTTGCTTGATGGAGGAGAAACGAAGGAAATCAACTGTTTATTAACTGAAGATGATGAAGCAACGATTTTATATACATCTGGAACGACAGGAAATCCAAAAGGTGTACTCTTCACCTATCGAAATATATTAACCGTCGCGATAATGATGTGTGTAGAAATGGAAATGAAACCAGAAAGTAGAATTCTACATATGATGCCGCTTAGCCATTCGGCACCGCTACACCTATTTTTAGTAGCTGGTTTATACGTTGGATCGACCCATGTTCTCTCACCAACGTTTACCCCAGATGGATTGTTAAAGCTTGTTGATCAAGAGAAGATTACCCATTTTTTTGGGGCACCTGTTGCTTACCTTTTCACAACCAAAATGCCTAACATTGAATCGTTTGATTTATCCACGATGAAGTACTGGGTTTATGGGGGAGCACCATTGTCGCAGCAAGAAGTTCAATATGTTCAGGCAAAATTTAAAACGAACAGCTTGTATTGTGTATATGGTCTTACAGAGGCAGGCCCAAGTGGTACCTTACTTTTAGCAGAGGAACATGAAGAAAAAGCAGGAAGTATTGGAAAACGAGGTGCTCTAGGAACCGAGATTAAAGTGATAAATGAAGCAGGAGAGCTGGCTCAGCCTGGTGAAGTGGGCGAAATTATTCTATATGGTGAAGGGATCATGAAGGGGTACTACAAGGATCCGGTAAAGACTGAAGAAGCGATGCTAGATGGATGGCTTCGAACAGGTGATCTCGGAAAAGTAGATAAGGATGGATACTTTTGGATCGTTGATAGAAAGAAGGATTTAATTATTTCTGGAGGGGTAAACATTTATCCAAAAGAAATCGAAGAAGCCCTTCTCGGTCATCCACAAATCTCAGAAGTAGCCGTTGTGGGTGTACCTCATCCAGAGTGGGGTGAAACAGCTAAAGCGTATGTTGTAGGAGAAATCGAAGACGTAAAACAAGAATGCGTAAGCTATTTAAATGGAAAATTAGCATCCTATAAGATACCTAAATTATATGAAAAGGTAGAAGCATTACCTCGCAATGCAACTGGAAAAATATTAAAGCACGTACTTCGAGAACAACAAACTGGGGTGGTATCGTGAAAAAAATCGATAACTTTTATTCGGAAGACAAGGTTGTTCAGGAAATCGCTAAAGAATATCTATCAGCAGAATTTCACCAATGGGCTGAAAAAGAGCTAATGGAGTTTGGAGAAAGCTGTGCCAACAATATTGATGAAAGAGCCGTTCATACAGATCGTGAAGGTCAGCCAAGGCTCATCAAATATAACCGATTTGGTGAGGAGGTTTCAGAGGTCTGGGTAAATGAAGGATATAAGAAGACAGTAGAAGAAACGTATAATCGCGGTATTGTCGGTTATGTTCATAAGAATATACCGGGGTTAAATAAAAAGGGAAACTATATGTATTCGTATCTACAAGGGTACTTACTCAGTCAAACAGAGCCAGGCTTCTATTGTCCAGTTACGTTAACAATGGCTACAGCCTACCTACTTGATCATTATGCAGATGAGGATGTAAAGGCAAAATTTCTACCACACGTTATTTCAACAGGTGAAACAGAGCTTTTTGAAGGTGCAACTTTCTTGACAGAACGACAAGGTGGTTCAGATGTTGGGGCAAACGTAGTTATGGCCAAATACGAGAATGGAACGTATCAGCTCTATGGTGAAAAATATTTTGCATCCAATGCAGGAATGTGCGGTGTTGCGATGGTGTTAGCAAGAATCGAGGAATCTGCACCAGGAACAAAAGGACTCAGTTTATTTGCTGTCCCATGGCGAAACGAGGATTCCAGTTTAAATGGAATTAAGATTCGGAGATTAAAAGATAAGCTTGGGGTGAGGGCCGTCCCGTCAGGGGAAGTAGAGTTTGAGGGTGCAAAGGCCTATTTAGTGGGAGAAGCATCAAAAGGAATCTACTACATGATGGAAGCATTAAATCTTTCCCGCGTATGTAATGCGATTGCGTCGATAGGAATAATGAGAAGAGCGTATATGGAGGCAAAAAATTATGCGTTCCACCGTGAAGCATTTGGGAAAAGGCTCTATGAGTATCCAATGGTGAAGGATACGCTCGTGAAATTAGCGGTGAAGCATGAAGTAGAGACCAAAGCGACGTTTAAGCTTGTCCACATCTTTGACCAAGTGATGAGAAAAGAAGCTCTATCTACTGAAAAGGATATGGTGTTAAATCGTCTTCTTATTGCCATTTTGAAAAAAGAATCAGCTGAGCAAGCAATTCATTTTTGTCATGAGGCGATTGAAATGCATGGAGGCAATGGATATATTGAAGATTTTGTGATGGCACGTTTACTTCGTGATGCACAGGTGCTTACCGTTTGGGAAGGAACAGCCAATATTCTAGGCTTAGAGGTCCTTAGATTAATGCAAAAATATCAGGCACACCAAGTGTTTATTGACTATATTGAAGAAAAACTACTTAACAATGCTTCTAGTGTTTCCACAGATTTAATTAAAAACGGTCTAGAAGAGTTGAAAAGGATGACAGCTTATATTAGTCAATCAGATGAAGCTGTCCAAACCTTCCATTCGAAAAAAATCGCAAAGCTTATGGCTGATTTGTTTGAAAGCATTATAGCCATTGAGTATGCCGAAAAAAGTGAGCGAAATCGTAAAGTAGCAGAAGTTTTCTTAGAAATGACATGGTTACAATTTACCCGCATAGACCATGATATGAAATCTGTTCAATACTTTGACGAAATCGTCAAAGGGACAGTAGAGAAAGATTCATTGTCCCATGCGTAAGCTAAACCGAGACCAAATCGTGCTGATTTGGTCTTGGTGTATTAAGTCACCTAACAGAACACTATCACACTCCTCTACAAAATCGTACTGATGCACGCGTGTCTGATCTGGAGTATATACGTTTCCCGGTTAGAGATGATAAGGTAATAGTAAATGACAAGTAGGAAGTGAACCTTGAGGAGGATTTAAATGGACAGTTTAATCATTTTACTATTTATTCTAATGATCATCGCTCTTAATGTTGCAACGTTTGTTTTAGTTAAGAAGAATAAGCTAAACATAATGTTATCAGGTTTGATCATCATCGTACTTGCTCCAGTAATTGGATTTTCTAGTGGTGCATTACTATATCAAACATATGATTTTAGTTCAGGTGGTACTGGTGAAGGGGCCGGCTATGGCGGTGCATTTTTGGGACTGATTACGATAGGAAATGGACTTCTTATTTTCCTTATAGGCTTCATTAGATGGATCATAAAATTTTTAACACCAAAGAAATAAAATTAGTTCTCGTCTGATGGGAGAGGAAGATGGCGTCTGAGATTAACTAGGTGATATCTTATTTTGTAATTATAATTAAAAATGTTATGACCCTATTTTAGTGTTAGTTATAAAATCATATAAATAATCAATTGTGGATCATAGGTTTTTAAGTCAATGTAGTTGACCTTTCTTTAAGAAAACCGACAATCTTATAACAAAGAAGAGCAATAGCTATATAAATTACAAAAGAATAGATATGCTCCCAAGTCAACTGTTGATATACACCGATCCAAGCCATAAAAGGCTCTGCGATAAACGCTATAAAGGCTGCTACCACAACAACGACAACTATAAACTTTTTCGTTTCCGTACAATACTGAAACGCTAGCATAAATGGAATAATGACTAAGGATACATCGTAGGGGTAAAACTGCGGATACAGATAAGGTGATAGCCGTACAGGATAAAACCAAAGCAAAGTCGTACTCCCAATTGAATCAAGGATGCTAGCAATCGTTCCTAGAAATAAACCAAACACAAGTATCTCGAAGCTTCTTTTCTTATCTAACAGCTTCCACCATATGATAGGAGGAAGAATCGACAGGATGACTAGAAACCACCACCTAATTGTAAAAAGCTCGCGATGATGCCAATGTGTATATAAAATGTCATAATAACTCTTTTCTGCCTTAAGCAGTTCTTCCAAGGTAGGAATGACAGTAAGAATATCAAAAGAAAGTATCATAAAAGCCACACTCCTTATAGATAGAGTGCGGCTCTAATGAAAATATATTCAACGTCTCTTTTTTCTTTCCACAGAGATGATAACGATAAACAAATAAGGAAGAGGAGAGCTAGTAATGTACCCCCTCTCAAAGCTTTAATTTCTATTTGACTATAATTTTTCAAAAAAAATAGATGAATATTACTATCATTACACAAATTGTACAGAGCTATGGAGTGAAATGTTTAAGATTATTGCAATAACGTCGTAGTTTTAGCTGCTTGTAGGTCAATTTTGAAAACGTATCAGCAACTTATCGCTTTTTATCAGCAACTATTCGGAAATTATCAGCAAGTCAGTATGATTTATCATCAACTTTTACAAATTATCATCAACTTTCCGAGTTATCGGTAACTTTCATTGAATTATCAGCAAGTCGTTTCAATTTATCATCAACTTTTACAAATTATCATCAACTTTCCGAGTTATCCGCAACTTTCATTGAATTATCAGCAAGTCGTTTCAATTTATCATCAACTTTTACAAATTATCATCAAATTTCCGAGTTATCCGCAACTTTCGTTGAATTATAAGCAAGTCGTTTCAATTTATCATCAACCTTCAATAAGTAACGAATCATCAAGGTTTGATAATTTTTAGCAACTTTCGGGGTATCAGCAATATTTAGTAAGTAATCTTCGAGTTGTATAGTTTTATCAGCAACCAATCTACTACTTTCCTCAAACATCAACCTCCTCTTAAACAATATAAGCTACACTACCCATAGCATATAAGGGAATCCATTAATAAAAGTAAGGGTATAAGATAGCGCGAATTAGTCTTCTAAGTGGAAATCGATATCTTCTAAACCGGCGGAATCTTCTCGGGTAGCGTCGACCATAGCCTCCGTAACCTTGTCCGTAGCCTGACCCATATCCACCGTAACCATAGTCATCATCATAGCCGCCAAAAGAAAACTCACGGTCTTGATGATGATCCCCATCGGGAATCAACATGTAAACATTTTCGTCGTCTACCTTATCAACGATTCCATCATATTGCTGCCCATCATTCATTTCTAGAAGTACATAAAAATCCTTATGTTTCTTACAAAAATCTTTCACATGCCCTGGAGCTAGAGATGGTTCTACATTTGGTTGATAAGGGAATTGCGGGAATGGATACGAGCCAGGATTGCTAGGATAGCCAGGAGATGGGTTTAATGGCTCTTGATACGGTAAAGCAGAATAAGGGTAGTTTGTAGAAAGCTGTAAGTCGGGATAAACTGGTGCTGCTGGAGCAGCTGGCTGTTGCAAGGGAAAGCCATGTGGATTCGTGTTGTAATAAGGGTGTTGATTCAATTCATGTTCCTCCTCTTTATCGTGATGTACTCCAACATCATCATATGAAGAGGACAGAAAAAATAGGTATATATAATTTGTAAAGTTCTTACTGAAAATCATTATCCACAGAAAAAGCTCTTATACATCAAGTTCTCCACAAACTTATTAACATTATCCACAATAAATACACTGTTTTGTCCACATTTTTATCCAAAAATGATTGAAAGCCCAAATGCCTGACCAAACAAGAACATGTAGCAGGATATCCACATTATTCACAAAATAAATAAAAACTGTGGATAACTACAACATAAATAAAAGGTAGCCACCTATTGGCTACCCGGTATTCCGTATTTATCCCGCGTGCTAAGACCCCTACTTTAACCTTTATAAGATACGAATAAGTTTAAGTGGGGAATAATCGCCAGTTAAGACTCGATAATAGGAACACAGACTGAGATTGCCACATCCTGTGGCAACCTCTGTGTGATCCACATCGAGCGGGCCACATCTAACATCAGTGGAAGATGAGGAAATCCACCACTGATTAAAATTTCATTTTATTTTTGTCTTCCTTTCGCACGAGCGTCGGCTGCATTAGATCTTGCTAAGGCTTCAAGGTCCTCTTGATCAGCAAGCTCTCGAGAAAACTCAACATCTCTTCCATCTGAATCTAGCTTTGCATAGCTAGGTGTTTGTGGCAAAGACTGTTTATTTTTATCTCTTGATTTATGTCCATGATGTGTTGGCATGTTGTTTCCCCCTATAATCGCGATTTGAACAACGTGTTCACATCTATTTTTTCACATAGAGGAAGAAGATATTACGGAATAATTAGGAATTATTTTGTAAAGCCTCCTGCTTTATCAGCCCTCTTAAATTCTCTAGAGTATGTAACTTCCTGCATGCTTGATAAAGTACTTTTCGTTTTATCACGCTTTTTCTTTTCCATATAATTCCCTCGCTTTTTTTGTGATTTTATTATCAATGTAACCCTTTATGAAGGTTGTTATTCAACAAGCATAAAAAAACCTGTTCCGAATGGGAACAGGTTATGCTTCTTTTAAATGCTCTTCTTGATATATAGAGTGCTCTCTCATTGTATGAAGTGTATAGAGGTCTTTTGGAATTTCAAAAAGATTGTATATATCTTCATTCGCATTGATTTCTTCATATAGGCTTTTCCTTGTTTCATTTGCAAAAATCACATAAGGAAGCTTAATAGCTGCTTTGTAAGAGCGCACATTCACTTTACGGATGCGCATAAAAATGGTTTCAATACCTAGCTCATGGAAGGCTTCATTAAAAAATGCATCCTTTGCAAGCTTGTTATAGCCTTGTCCATGATAAGGTTTACCAAGCCAAGTTCCGAGAAAGCCAGCATTATCTTGGATATCAAATAAGTTAATGGTCCCAATTGGAGCTCCCCATTCATCTAAAATAGTACGTGAAATGATTTCACCACGTTCCTCAGCTTCAATTGTAGACTTCGTTAAGAATAAGAATTCTTCGTATGAGTAGGCTTTATGACGCACAAAAGGGAAGACTTCTGGGTGCACCATTAACTCATACAGAGCGTGTGATTCATATAGATCACGTCTTTTTAGCATGTTTGATCCCTCCATTGATGAGGGCAGTCCTGTGGTAAGGACTCCTCCCCCTGAAATTTTTTCATAATCATTCATCAAAAAAATTTCGGGGTGGGAATCGAACCCACTAGGACCAGTCACATGCTGGTGGCGCACCATTTGCCTTCCCCATAACATTGCTTTATATGTGATAAAAAAAAGATACTAACGTATAATACGATAAAATTTATAAAAAAGATACAATTTTTTTGTTAAGAAATGATGAATTTTTTCGATAAAATTCGCCAACAGGAAACAATTGGTTTGAACAGCTGAGACCAAATAAGAATAACAGTGAAAATGCCTATTGAAGTATCCAAAACTTTCTAAGCTGTAAGGCAAAATCTACAGTTGGAAAAGTATCAAAGAACTAACGATAGACTAATTTTTCTTGTATATGATATCCCCGTTTATCATTGTAAGTCGTACCTTTGCCGTATAGTGAAATGGATGATTAGACCATAGCACAATATCAGCATCCTTTCCGACCTCTAGACTTCCAATTCGATCATCGACACGAAGATTTCGAGCTGCCGTAATCGTAATTCCTTCTAATGCTTTTTGTTCATCTAATCCCTCTCGAACAGCTAATGCTGCACATATATTTAAATATTGGATTGGTGTATAAGGGTGATCGGTCGTGATGGAAACCTCTACACCAACATCAGATAAAACTTGATAGGTCTTCCACGATTTATTTTTTAACTCAATTTTGGACCGACGAGTAAGAGTTGGACCTACACATACCTTTATGTTCTTACCCTCGAACTCCTCTGGTATTAAATGTCCCTCTGTTGTATGTTCAATCCGAAGATCTAAATTGAATTCTTCAGCAAAACGCATGGCTGACATAATATCGTCTGCACGATGTGCGTGAATTCTTACAGGTATCTCTCGGTTTAGCGCTTTTAGGATTGGGGAGACTCTAGGATCATTTGGTTTATCACTATTCTTTGCTTGGTAAAAGGCCTCTCTTAGCATACCCATTATACCCATTCTTGTAATGGAGTCATTGCTGCCATGACTATGAATTCGTTTTGGGTTTTCCCCAAGTGCACACTTTAACCCAGCCGTTTCTTGCAAGAGCATTTTAGATACATTTCGACCATGTGTTTTAATAACGGAGGTAGTTCCGCCAATTACATTGGCACTACCAGGCATAATATGTGCGGTTGTGATGCCATGCTGGATGGCGTCACTAAAGGCAGTGTCAAGCGGATGTAAGCTATCAAGTGCACGAATATGAGGCGTTAGTGGTTCAATGGTTTCATTTGCATCATTTCCAGCCCAGCCTGTTCCTTCATCATATAGACCTAAATGAGTATGAACATCGATAAATCCTGGGAATAAAAATTGTTCCTTACAATCAACGACGAAAGTATCTTCTGTTTGTATGAGGTTATAGCCAATTTCCTTAATTTTTCCATCTTCCACGAGTAAATCTGCATTGTGCAAAGGACCTGTTGTTATCGGAAAGATTGTTGCATTTTTAAATAAAGTTTTCATTTCAATTAGTTTCTCCATTCGTAGGGACAATCCCAAGTGTGACTAGTATTACTATGATTTTAATATGCTAGATAGAGCTTCATCAAGAAAAGAATGAGAAAATTCATAACCATTTTTTTCTGCTTTTTCTGGCAAGACACGTTGACCTTCGAGTACTAACATACTCATCTCGCCGAGGAGCAGCTTTAATGCAAAGCTTGGAGCTGGTAGCCAGTGTGGTCTGCCGATAACATTCCCAAGCGTTTTCCCAAAATCCTGCATCTTCATCGGATGAGGAGAGGTGACATTCATTGCTCCTTCAATTTGTGTGTTTGAGATTGAAAAATCAATCATTCCTACAACATCGTCAATGTGAACCCAAGAAAGCCATTGTTCACCTGAACCGACAGTTCCACCGATAAAAAAATGGTAGGGAAGAATCATTTTATTTAGTGCACCTTCATTTTTACCAAGAATAATACCGAATCTTGGATAAACGACACGTATGCCAAATCCTTCGGCAGCTTTTGCTTCTTCTTCCCATGACCACACCACCTCTGCGAGAAAATCATGGCCATGCTTTTGAGTATCCTCCGTAAAGGTTTCGTGAAGTGATGTTCCGTAATAACCGATTGCACTCGCATTAATGAGTACAGAAGGCTTATTTTTTAACGAAGAGAGGATACGAAGGACTTCTCTAGTAGTGTGAATTCTACTGTTGTAAATTCGTTCTTTACGTGTCTCTGTCCAGCGCCCACTGTTTAAAGGTTCACCAGCTAAATTAATAAAAGCATCTATTCCATCAAGCTCATGTTCAGGCTGACTACCACTAGTTAGCCAAGAGACATAACGTACATTTTTTATGTTAGACTCTTTTAGTTTTCTCGTTAATATGAATAACTCATAGCCTTTTTCCAGAAAAAACTTAGTCAAGGCTTTGCCGACAAAGCCTGTTCCACCTGCAATCGCAATTTTCATCGTCACCCTCCATCGTTCTTTTCATTTATTCATCATTCATTCGTATACTAGCTATTTCCATTTAGTATAGTATTCTCGGCTTTATCTCTTTTTCCTTTTCCCGAATGTGCTATAGTAAAAACGAGAGGTGATAGAAGTGGCGATTATAACGAAAATCTTAACACAGCAAAAAAATAAAGAACGATATAATATATATATTGATGATGGGACAGGTGAAAAATACGCCTTTAGTGTTCATCAAGACGTTTTAATAGCTGAACAGCTGCAAAAAGGAAAAGAGATTGATGAATTTGATATCGAGGAAATTGCTTTTATGGATGATGTAACGAAAGCTTTTCAAAAGGCGATTGTATTTCTATCCTATCGCATGAGATCAACAAAAGAGATTATGCAGCATCTAAAAGAAAAAGAGATAGATGAACCTGTCATCCAAGAGACGATTCAAAAGCTTAAACATCATCAATATATAGATGATCAGGGGTTTGCAGAGGCTTATGCTGTAACGAATGCGAGAGTTTCATTAAAAGGACCCATTGTCCTTCGAGACGAACTCATTCAAAAGGGGATATCATCAGAAGTGATTGAACATGCACTATCTAAAATCCCCTATGAAGATCAAATTCGCTATGCTTCAAAGGTAGCTGAGAAAAGCTATAATAAGTCAACCAAACTCTCTGAAAAAATGCAAAAACAAAAAGTAACTGAGGCACTTGTGAGAAAAGGATACGGCAAGGAGATCATTAACGTGGTTATCGAAGCAATGGCCCCTGAAAAAGATGAAGAATTAGAATGGGAAGCCATTTGTAGAGCCGGTTCAAAGGCATATAAACGGTACAGCAAATTTGATAGCTATACGTTTACGCAAAAAATGAAACAGCACTTATACCAAAAAGGCTTCCCAGTGGAATTAATTGAGCAATATTTGGAGTCTGATGAACTAAAGCAGGAGTTATCTGATATGAATTTCTAGCCTGCCGTCATCCTCTTTAAAAATTTGCTCGGCAATAAGCTTAGCAGACCTGAGCCTAGATTTATCTTTTACATGATTGGAGTCATCCCAAAAAGGGGTATCCATTCCGCCCATATAAACAGCACTTACGGATATAGGAGTCGATTCGAGCTCCTTATAGAGACTTTCTGTAAATCCCCGAACCGCAAACTTGCTAGCACAATAGACGGATTCGTTTACTTTACCACGTAGACCTGCTGTTGAGATAATGTTCATCAACTTGCTCTTAGGTTGCTTTTTTAAATAGGGAAGAATATATTTTGACATATAAATAGTTCCGATTATATTTGTTTGGATGATCTCTTCTATTAAATGGTCGTCCATCGTTTCTAATTCTCCAAAATGACCGATTCCAGCATTGTTGATAAGCATCGTTACGGTATATAAAGAGCAAACATGATGAATGACTTCCTTAACAGAGCTTGGATCTTTAATATCACATACAAAATACTCCGAGGAACATCCAAGTTCACGAATAAGGGTTTGTGTTTCTTTTAAGGTTGATTCAGTGCGACCAATTACTATCGTAGTTATCTCTTTATGACTATACTGAAGAGCTAGTTCACGGCCTAGACCTGTCCCGGCACCCGTTATGATGATAGCGTTCATTCTCATGACTCCTTTATGAGGTTATGTAGGTATTCATAATGATTTGTGCATAATGATAGCAAAAAGAAGAGGAGAATAAAAATAATGGAAAAACGATATAGTGAAATGTCTCATTACGAGCTCAATCAAGAAATTGCTCAATTACATGAAAAAGCACGAAAGGCAGAGCAAATGGGGATGGTGAATGAATTTGCGGTTTTAGAGCGTAAAATCGTGATGGCAAAAGCCTACTTATTAAATCCCGATGATTTTAAGCCGGAGGAAGTGTACGAAATTGACCAAGATCCAGGCAGTTATTTTAAAATTCAATATATGAATGGTGTTTTTGCTTGGGGCTATCGATTAAATGGAGCAGAAAAGGAGGAAGCCCTGCCCATCTCTATGTTGAAAAAAACAAAATAAGCCAGAGAGAGCTCTCTGGCTTTGGAACTTATGAACGCTTACGAGTTTGGCGTTCTAAAATAATTAAATCCTGAGTTTGCTGAGTTTCACCATTTACCTGTGCATGTGCATGCTTGGGGTTTGCCCAAGGCTGTTGATACGGATTAGAGTATAAGTTGTCATAGAACTTCTTTTTTGTATTACGCATTCGAGGCACCTCCAAAAGGTTAAAATGCTGCTATTCGTCTTCTCTGAGTCCTGATGCACGCATTCTTTCTTGAGGATGGGTGTTGATGGTTCCGTTGGCACGTTTTGATGCATATTCGGCTTTGGCCCTCGGTTCCCCCTCAAACTTTTGGTTGTTTTGATTTGGGAATCCACGCTCTTTGTTACGCACTGTAAGAACCCCCCCTTAGCGAAAATTCTATATAATCGTACTTAAGAGTGGTGTGAATCATCTCTTAAGCACGTACTACTAGTATAAGACAAACCATCAAGGATATAAGATAGAAAACTTGGAAAGGATGGGTAGAACTTTTATGAATGAACATATTGAGCGATTAACCAATTTATTGTTAGAAAAGAGTGATGCTTTATCTTATGCACAGGCACGGACATGGATCGAGCTATTATGGGAGGATTTTGAATCCACGTATGCAAAGGCTGGTGAAAAATACATGGGGAAGGAAATGGCTGAAAGAGTTGTGACTCAGTGGATTACCCATTATGGATCTAAATTGCACGAATTTGTAGCGACTAATCCCAAATATGCACATCTTTTAAATCAAGGTGATCATCTAAAACACTAACCATGTAGGGCAATGCCTCATAAGCCAAAAAAACTTGGATATAATGCAAATGACATACAAAAAGGCTGGGTTATTGTAAAACCCAAGCCTTTTAATATTTAGTCCAAAAAAATAACATTAATCATTTATTTTTTATTCATTTGCTTTCGTTCTTCCATTTGTGGTGGCTCTTCCATCCAACCATTGTTTATCATGATTTTGGCACCACGGTGGGCATATTCAAATATATCTTTCATAAAAATGCTAATTTTGGCTGGCAAGTCATTCCGTAAACTAAATGCGGTTCCTAATGAGCTGCTCCCCATAGAAAAACCGCAAAAAAGGCTTGTACAATACATCATCAATTTATCAGAAAATGGGGCTATCGTTGAACGGGTCGGATTCCCACCTGATGAAACAGGGGCTTGTATATTATCGATGAGAAGAGTTTCACTTATCTCCTTTATAATACTTTTGGCAAGTTCCGCTCCTTCAGTAAAGAATTGTTTAACCTCTTTTTCATTCGCACATTGAGCAAAACCTATAATCATCTGCATTCCAATAACATTTGACTCTATAGCATGGTGAAGATGAGCTGTTTCGACTGAATTTAATGGTCGCTTTTCACTAAATGGATTGATCGTCAGCCCGCCCAAATAATTTGTATCCTTCACAAACTCTACTGACTTTGGCATGGATACATAGGGAGGCCGGGCAAGCATACCTTTCTTTATTAAATATTGTGTGCACAGATTGTAATATTTTTGTGTTATGGAAGTCAGTTCTTTAAATAAAATCACGATATCCTCTCGATAAGACATCGTGATATTTAGTGAATGCATGGCCATACTAATCTCTTTTATTAGACGTACGAACATAATATCAAATCCGTTATCATATAACTTTGGAACATCCTTGTTGACATCTTGATCAGAAAACCCGAGCGGTATTACAGCACCTTCACTGTGAAAAATTTCTGTTATTTTACCAACATAAGGATTAATTTCACCGTATAAGCCCGTCATAATGTTTTTTGCTTCTACATCATCAGCTTTTTCAATAAAATACTCTAACATCCGTAAAATCATTGTTTTTTGTTGATATGTTAGCCATAATGATCCTAATTCGGAAGATGTAATCGTAGGGGTTTCAGGCATAAATTCTCCTCCTTCAAAATATGTTAATTTTAGCTTAACCTAATGAAACCATAGTAATGCTCAATTTTTTGTATCGTTTCTTCAGATTGCTATTATGTCCTTCCTTAACATGTCAAAGATTAAAATTATCATGTAATTTCCATCAAGTACGATTACATATATTAAAACAACATGATAAAAGCCCAAATCAATAGATGATTTGGGCTATTTCTTTGTGATCTTTTGTTTTTCTTCAAAAAACGAAACCCCTACACATTCTTTAGTCAGAAGGAAGAAGTTCAAGCTTGTTTCGTAATTTCTCCTCACTAAAAATCCAACCTGTGTAGGAGCTTACAATTTCTAATGATCTATCAAGCTGTACAACCGCCACAAAGGGGTAGTATCCTTTACTCCTATAGCGTAAATCAATAAATTTTACCTCAACATGATCTTCGTACTCTTCGATCTCCCATCTATATACAGGTGAAAAGGATAAAAAAGCTGAAACATTTTCATCTTTTCTAGCTGCTTCCATAATTGGGGTGTTCGGAATAGGAGTGCGCTCAAACGTATCATGAATAATGATTTCTCCTCTTACGGACCTTACCACGTAAAAATAGTCCTCTGATTTAACGGCAATATGCCAGCTATTAAATCGGTACGTTGGCGACACAATAATTTCAGTGGCATCTGGAATTATTTTTTTGACATGATTCGTCACAGACCGCCTCATATTGTATCGAACCACATAATACACCGCAATTCCCACATACATACTTAAAAAGGTTGTCGCAGGGTCCGCTCCAAGACTCCATAAAAGAATTCCCACTAAATGGGCGAAAAAGATAAATGGATCAAAGGTATTAATGACCCCAAGGGCCACCCATTTTCGCGAAAAAGGTCGAAGAGCTTGTGTCCCATAAGCGTTGAAAATGTCGACAAAAACATGAAGGATTACAGCTAAAAATGTCCAAATCCATAGGTGGACAATATTCACCTGTGGGACGAACGTATATATCGCTCCAGTAATGGCAATCGGCCATAATAGCACGGCTGGAATGGAGTGGGTAATCCCGCGATGATTCCGTATATATTTAGCATTATTTCTAAGTTTTAATATCGTATCTAGGTCTGGTGCTTGAGAACCAACAATGGTTCCAATATAGATGACCTGAGAGGTGACTGTATCTTGCGCAACAACGGGGTCGAGAGTAGCCAGTCCACCTAATGCAATCCCCATAACAAGATGGGTTCCAGTATCCATTTAATTTTTCCTCCTTTCTAAAAGAGGGTTGTATCACTAATACCCAAAAAAGAAGTATGTGTAACAACGTAAGGTATTATTAATATGCACAAAAACTTTAGTTTCAAAAAGGAGAATAGCACATGTCGGTTCGTATTTTTATTGAATATAAGGTAAAGTCTTCACATGTTCATCAATATGAACAACAGATGAAAAATGTACTAAGTTTTTTACCTACATTTGGCGCAGACCAAATCAATTGGTTTCATGAGGAAAGAGACAGTAAATACATTGAAAGCTTTTTATTGCCAACCATTTCCCATTACGTGGCATTGAAAAAAATAAGAGCTAAAACGTGTCATACCATTTTTGGGATACTTGACCAATTTATAGAAGGTGGAATTCAAAATATCCAGATTCATGCGGTTAAGGTACAATAGAAGTAGAAAAAATTCTATTGTATAGATGCATCGTGAGGGGAAACAGTTGAAATCGTATGAATATATAAATGACTTTAATATAGAAGGTTTTCAAACCGATTTAATTTCATGGTTTGAAAGAGAGCAAAGAGACTTACCTTGGAGAAAGGATCAAGATCCGTATAAGGTATGGGTATCTGAAATCATGCTTCAGCAAACGAGAGTAGATACCGTCATTCCGTATTTTCTTTCATTTGTAGAGCAATTTCCAACGATTGAAAGCTTAGCAATTGCGGACGAAGAGAAGGTACTGAAGGCGTGGGAAGGTCTTGGTTATTATTCACGTGTTCGAAATCTCCAATCTGCTGTTCAAGAGGTCCACGAGGCTTATGACGGAATTGTTCCGAATACAGCAGATGAAATCTCAAAATTAAAAGGAGTCGGGCCTTATACAACAGGGGCAATTTTGAGTATTGCATACGGTGTACCTGAACCAGCGGTAGACGGAAATGTAATGCGGGTATTATCTCGCATCCTTTCGATTTGGGAGGATATTGCTAAGCCAAAGACAAGAAAAACGTTTGAGGATATTATTCGAGAAATCATAAGCAAAACAAATCCTTCCTTTTTCAATCAAGGACTTATGGAACTTGGAGCGATTGTTTGTACACCTACATCTCCTTCTTGTTTACTATGTCCTGTTAGGGAACATTGCCAAGCCTTTTTGGACGGTACCCAATCAGAGCTGCCTGTAAAAACTAAAAAAACCTCTGTAAAAGATATTCCGATTGCAGTCGGTATCCTTAAAACAAAAGATGATAAATTCCTTATTCATAAACGTGCAGACACGGGACTCTTAGCAAAGCTATGGGAGTTTCCTAATGTGGAAGTATTAAAGGGGCTCACGTTACCAACTAACCAGCTCCAGGAATTTATCTTTAACGAATTCCAAGTAGAAGCTAGCATCGGTGCTATTGTTAGTACACTTCAGCATGCCTTCTCTCATTTAACATGGAACATGACAGTTTATGCCGGTGTGATTGAAGGGGATGTTAAAGAAACCGAAAGACTGAAGCTTGTCACAATCGATGAGCTAGAATCATATGCCTTTCCTGTTTCCCATCAGAAATTGTGGAAGGAATATAGAACAAGCCAACCCATTTAGGATGGCTTGTTTTCGCTTCTAAAATGATTTAATCATATTGAACTCTTGTTCCGTGCGTCCAATCGGCCTCATTACGCTTCATTCCGCCTCTTGCTTCGATTTCTTCGACGATCTCACGGTGTATGGTCTGACCCTCAGCGTTTAAATAAGGAACAATTTGTTGAAACGAACGGTGGAAATAGGCTAGTTCATTATCCTTCCAGTCCGTTTTCGACATCATAGATAATTCGGTCATATCGCGTCCTACATACATATACATAGCTCCTCTCGAAGGAAGTCATTACTATGTTTCTTCTTATTTATACTTGATATGCATGCCAGGAATAAGTAATATTTGGGGTTTTCCAAAAAAAACGGTAAAATATGTACTGATAATAAAGGAGTGATAGAAAAATGACACAAAAAGTTGCACTAGTGACTGGTAGTAGTCGTGGTATTGGAAAAGCCATAGCTTTAAGATTAGCCAAGCAGGGCTACGATATTATTGTAAATTATGCTCGTAGTAAATCAGCGGCAGAGGAAACAGCAAGAGAAATTGAGGCTCTAGGAAGAAAAGCCGTTGTCATTAAGGCGAATGTAGGAAAACCTGAAAAAATTAAAGAAATGTTTGCCGAAATTGATGAACATTTTGATAGACTCGATATTTTTGTAAGTAATGCTGCATCAGGAGTATTGCGTCCGTTAATGGAGCTTGAGGAATCTCACTGGGATTGGACGATGGATATTAATAGTAAAGCATTGCTGTTTTGTGCCCAAGAGGCTGCAAAACGCATGGAAAAATCAAATGGTGGAAAAATTGTCAGTCTCAGTTCACTAGGCTCCATAAGGTACTTAGAGAACTATACGACCGTGGGTGTATCTAAAGCAGCCGTTGAGTCATTGACGAGGTATTTAGCCGTTGAGCTTGCCCCTAAAAATATCGTTGTAAATGCGGTGTCAGGTGGAGCCGTTGATACAGATGCTCTAAAGCATTTCCCAAACCGAGAAGAGCTACTTGAAGATGCCAGACAAAAAACTCCTGCTGGGAGAATGGTTGAACCAGAGGACCTTGTCAATACGGTGATGTTCCTCCTTTCAGATGAAGCATCAATGATTAGAGGACAGACGATTATTGTGGATGGCGGTCGCTCTTTACTTGTATAATTCAGTAACTAAACAATTTTAGAAAAAATATATTTTTTTTAGCATATAAATTTTCACCTCCGGACATCCTAATTTCTGTTGGAGGTGATAATCATGGCAAAAAATCAAGCTTCTAAAACAAATGCTGCTGAAGTTCGTAAGCAAAACGCTGCTTCTGCTCAAGGTGGTTTTGGTGCAGAATTCGCTTCTGAGACAAACGCTCAAGAAGTACGTCAACAAAACGCTCAAGCTGAAGCAAACAAAGGTAAAAACTCATAATACACCTAACAGGCACTCCTTATCAATTTTGTAAGGAGTGCCTCTTCATGTTGGTGCAACCCTAGCATTGAAGGTGGACAAAATAATCATGCACAAGATAGGTGGACAAATTTTATCATGCACAGGTGCCCTGTAAAGGTAGGTGGACAAATTTATCATGTACAAGAGCCCTTATAGGAAGTCGGACAAAATGATCATGCACAAGTCTCTTGTAAAGGTAGGTGGACAAAATGATCATGCACAAGTCTCTTGTAAAGGTAGGTGGACAAATTTATCATGTACAAGAGCCCTTATAGGAAGTCGGACAAAATGATCATGCATAAGTACCCTGTAAAGGTAGGTGGACAAATTTATCATGTACAAGTGCCATTATAGGAAGTCGGACAAAATGATCATACACAAGTACCCTGTAAAGGTAGGTGGACAAATTTTTTGTCCTTTGCCTCTTCATGATTTGTGATGATCGAAACATCATCATGAAGCCTCTTTAAGAGAATATTTGAATAAAAGACATCTTTTTTGAAAAAAAAATACAGCTTTTTCGCTTTTTTTTCTTGGAAAATTAAATTTATTAACATATTTGAATATATTCGGAGACAAAATAGAATGTTTACCTTTGGTGTTCGATGTTTATCATCAACTTCTTAAATTTTATCATCAACTATGTGGAAATTATCATCAACTTGGCAATTTTATCATCAACTTTTTGGATTTATCATCAACTTTTTAATTTAACAGCAACCTTGATATTGTTATCATCAACTTTCACATTTTTATCATCAACTTCCTGAAGCGTAACATCGACATTATAATCATCAGCTGTCCTGAAGCCTAACATCAACAGTTTTTGCAAGTAGTTCTAAAATAGCATAAGCGTATGATTCCAGCTAAGCGATGCCCAAGAATATAACAGCAACCCAAAGCAGACATACATATCGACAAAACTTCTTAATTGTCTACATATAAAGTCAAAGGAATCCAGCATGATCCATAGAATTTAACCACTAAACAGGCAAAAGAAAGGGATGGTATATTTTCATGTCTAAATTCGATCAGTTAGTCAGACAACAACTTCAAACGATGGACAAGCTCTTGTTTTTGCAATCAGAAATTGAACGATGCCAGGAGCTTGAAAAAGAGCTTGGCGAATTAGATAACCAGACAGAGCAACTCACTATAAAGAACGAAATACAGAAAATGAAAGTCGAATTACGAGAAATTCAGCTTACCTTTGAGCGACAAACTGACGCGGTTATTACATCCTATAAACACTTAAACAATGAAGTTGTGACGACAGCGTTATAAAGATTTGGAAGAGCCACTAAATAAAGTGGCTCTTTTGTTTTAAATTATAGGTAGAACCGTTATAATAGTAAGAAGTAAAAACATATCCAAACATATATAAAGAGAAAGCATCCATCATTGGATGACGATAGGGGCTTCAACTGATTCGTTCAAAGTGGTGTATTTAGTCCTTCGTAAACACCTGGGGATGAATAGGGGACAAGTATTTTTAAAATGAATACATATATGGTTTAGTTGTGAAAAGTGGCGATGAAAGAAGGGAGTTTGAATGGGTTTTCCCATGGCAGGAGAAAGGATACAAATACATAGTTATAAACATAATGGGTGCATACACCGAGTATGGGAGGAAACGGTTGTCTTAAAGGGGACGAAAAACTTAGTAATAGGTGGAAATGACCGGACTACGGTAACTGAATCAGATGGTCGCACTTGGATTACAAGGGAACCAGCGATTTGTTATTTTCATGCCCATTATTGGTTTAATATCATTGGAATGCTTAGAGAAGATGGGATCTATTATTATTGTAATATAAGTTCTCCATTTATTTGGGACAAGGAAGCATTAAAATATATTGACTATGACCTGGATGTTAAGGTTTTTCCGGACATGACGTATATACTTTTAGATGAGGATGAATATCAGCGTCATAAACAAGAAATGAAATATCCTGAAGTAATTGATCACATTTTAAAGAAAAACTTAGATCACTTACTCCTTTGGATCAGGCAACGAAAAGGTCCATTTGCTCCTGATTTTATTGATAGTTGGTATGAGCAGTACTTATTACAACAATTATAAAAATCCTGTTGAGTCGATCAACAGGATTTTTTACCGGTAATTGCATGAAATGTGGTGAAACTATGGGAAGTGTAAAACGATATTTACAATTTGTCCATCCATATAAGTGGCATATTGTGTTTACTATTATTATTGGTATTTTTAAATTTGTCATTCCACTCCTTATTCCTCTTTTATTAAAATATGTAGTGGATGACATCATTAATGGAGATCTAACAAGTGCTGAAAAATTAGAGCAATTATTTTGGATTATGGGCATTACGTTAGTTGTGTTTGTTATTGTCAGACCACCTATTGAATATTTCCGTCAATATTATGCACAGTGGGTTGGCAGTAAGATATTGTACGATATAAGAGACAAGTTGTTTCATCATTTGCAAAAGCTTAGCTTACGCTATTATTCGAATACAAGGGTTGGAGAAGTTATTTCACGAGTGATTAATGATGTAGAGCAAACAAAAACGTTTGTGATCACAGGACTTATGAACGTTTGGCTTGATATGATCACCATTGTCATTGCTGTTGCTATTATGTTTTCTATGGATGCCATGTTAACGGTTGTGGCTATTATCCTCTTTCCGTTTTATGGATTTTCTGTTAAATATTTTTACAGTAAGCTTCGCCATCTAACACGAGTTAGGTCTCAAGCACTGGCAAATGTGCAAGGACATTTACATGAGCGTGTGCAAGGGATTCCGATTATTCAAGGATTTGCTCTTGAAGACCATGAACACAAGCAGTTTGATGTTCAAAATCAGCATTTTCTACTAAAGGCATTAGAGCACACAAAATGGAATGCGAAGACCTTTGCAGTTGTGAATACGATAACAGATGTAGCACCACTTCTAGTGATTGGATATGCAGCCTATCAAAGCATTGTAGGAGAACTAACGGTAGGAACGATGATTGCATTCATTGCGTACATGGATCGTTTATACAGTCCGCTTAGGAGACTTGTTAATTCCTCTACCGCTTTAACGCAGGCGGTTGCATCAATGGACCGAGTGTTTGAGTTTATTGATGAAAAATATGATATAGAGGATGACCCGGCATCAAGAGAGCTTACAAAGGTTGAGGGTACCATACAGTTTGATCAAGTTTCATTTCAGTACACTGAGGCAGATATACCTGTTTTGAAGGACGTGACGCTTAACATAGAGAAGGGTCAAACGGTTGCCTTCGTTGGTATGAGTGGGGGAGGAAAATCAACCCTCGTTAGCTTAGTACCTCGTTTTTACGATGTAACGAGTGGTCGAATTCTACTAGACGGTCATGATATTCGTGACTTTCAAGTAAGATCACTTCGAAGTCAAATAGGACTTGTCTTACAGGATTCGATTTTGTTTAGTGAATCGGTGAAGTTTAACATCGCGATGGGAAACCCAGATGCAACAGATGAGGAAGTTATGGAAGCCGCAAAGGCTGCCAATGCACATGACTTTATTATGGACCTTCCAGAAGGCTATAATACAAAAGTAGGGGAACGTGGTGTGAAGCTTTCTGGCGGACAAAAGCAACGTATTTCGATTGCAAGAGTATTTTTGAAGAACCCACCTATTTTAATTTTAGATGAGGCAACCTCAGCGCTAGATTTAGAAAGTGAGCATTTAATTCAAGAATCGTTAACAAGGCTTGCTAAAAATCGCACAACCTGTATTGTGGCTCATAGACTGTCAACGATTACCCATGCTGATAAAATTGTGTTACTTGATCATGGGGAAATCAAAGAAATCGGTACACATGAACAGCTAATGAGCCAAAAAGGACAGTACTTTGAATTATTTTCCATCCAACAAATAGATCATTAATCTTCAAAAGGCATAGACAAATCGTCTATGTCTTTGTTATTATATTCTAAATTGTCGAAACATTTATTGCACGGTCGACATTATTCGACAGTATTTTTGTCACAAAATTGTAATAATAGACACACAGGACAAATTGATGTTTTAGATGTAAAAGGGGGGAACACATATGAATCAGCAGCCAGTCTTAGATGTTAAAGATTTACGAACTTCCTTTTTAACAGATTCTGGTGAGATACCAGCCGTTGATGGTATCGATTTTTACATAAATGAGGGAGAAGTTGTAGGAATTGTTGGAGAATCAGGTAGTGGAAAATCCGTAACATCACTTTCCATCATGGGACTTGTACCGAAACAAAATGGAAAAATCCAAGGTGAGATTTTATACAAAGGTGAAAATCTTAGAAATGCTTCTGAAAAGAGAATGTGTCAAATAAGAGGGAATGAGATTGCGATGATCTTTCAAGAGCCAATGACATCACTCAATCCATTATTTACAATTGGTCAGCAATTAACAGAAGCAATAAAGCTCCATCAAAAAATTGGAAAAAGAATGATTAAGCATCGTGCAATTCAAATGCTAAAGCTTGTTGGACTACCTCGGGCAGAGGAACTTATCAATGAGTATCCCCACCAATTGTCAGGTGGGATGAGACAGCGTGTCATGATTGCGATGGCAATGGCCTGTGATCCTAAGGTGCTTATTGCGGATGAACCGACAACAGCTCTTGATGTAACCATTCAAGCACAGATTCTGCACCTTATGAAGGATTTAAATAAAAAGACGAATACGTCCATCATGCTCATTACGCATGATTTAGGAGTAGTGGCAGAAGTTTGTGACAGAGTAGTTGTCATGTATGCAGGAAAGATTGTAGAAGAAGCAGATGTAAATACGATTTTCAAAAATCCAAAACATCCATATACCGTTGGATTAATTAAGTCAGTTCCTGATGTTAGAGACAAAAAAGAACGATTATATTCCATACCAGGAAATGTTCCTAAACCAGGATCAATCAAGCAGGGATGTAGGTTTGCAGCACGCTGTGAGCATGCATTTGACCGTTGCCAAGTTGAAGACCCTGAATTAGTTAGTACTGAGGGTAGAGGGCATAAAGTAAGGTGCTTCCTTCACCTAGAAGAGGAGGGGTCTACAAATGACAGAAGCGCTATTGCAAGTTCGTGATTTAAAAAAACACTTCCCAATTACGGGCGGAGTATTTGGTAAACAAGTCGGAGAGGTCAAAGCTGTTGATGGATTGACCTTCGAAGTGAAAAAGGGAGAAACATTAGGATTAGTTGGAGAAAGCGGATGCGGAAAATCTACAACGGGTAGGCTTCTACTTAGATTACTAGATCCAACTGAAGGCTCTGTTATGTTCGAAGATAAAGAGGTAACAAGTCTCTCAAAGGAAGAAATGAGAAGACTTCGCCGTGAAATGCAAATGGTATTCCAGGATCCATACGCATCACTTAATCCAAGGCATACGATTGAAAGAATTTTAGAAGAGCCATTAATCGTTCATGGAATTGGTAATAAAGCAGAACGTATTAAACGAGTTCATGAGATTCTAGAGGTTGTTGGGTTAAGTAGCTACCATGCTAAGCGCTATCCACACCAATTTAGTGGTGGTCAAAGGCAGCGTATCGGGATCGCAAGAGCACTGATGACAAAGCCAAAGCTCATTATCGCAGATGAACCAGTATCTGCACTCGATGTTTCGATTCAATCTCAAGTACTAAATTTAATGGAAGATTTACAAGAGGAATTCGGATTGACCTATATATTCATTGCTCATGATTTAGGGGTTGTTAGACATATTAGTGACCGCGTCGGTGTAATGTACTTAGGTAGAATAGTAGAGTTGTCTACAAGTGAGCAGATTTACGCGAAGCCGCTTCATCCATATACAGAGGCGTTGCTATCGGCAGTACCAGTCCCTGACCCTGAACTAAAGAAAGAGACGAAGCTATTGGAAGGGGATATTCCGAGCCCATCCAACCCGCCTAAGGGTTGTGCCTTCCATACACGCTGTCATGCCTGTATGGATATTTGTAAACAAGTAAGACCTGAAATGAAAGAAGTTGAAGAAGGGCATTATGTTGCTTGTCACTTATATGAGTGATAGCAGCATTAAAATATAATAATCCGTTCAATAGCCAATTGAACAATTTATTCAATAGGGGGAAAGTTAGATGAGCAAAAAGCTATGGTTAACATTGTTAATGGCATTTATGTTAGTTCTTGGACTAGCAGCCTGCGGTGGAACTGAAGATGCATCTGATAACAAAGATGCTGGCAAAACAGAAGATACTACTTCTGGAAATGATGATTCAAAAGAAGAAGAAACACCAGCTCAAGATACGTTAGTATTTGGTCGTGGTGGAGACTCTGTAAGTCTAGATCCAATCACAGCTACTGATGGTGAATCTTTTAAAGTAACAAAAAATGTTTTTAACACACTTGTAGATTACGGTGAGCAAGATGTTACAATTCGTCCATCACTTGCAACTGATTGGCAGGTTTCTGAAGATGGATTAGTTTACACTTTAACTCTTCGCGAAGGTGTAAAATTCCATGATGGTACTGATTTCAATGCTGACGCTGTCGTTTACAACTTCAACCGTTGGGGAAATGGAACAAAGGATCAATTCTATTACTATGGGTCTGCTTTCGGTGGATTCGGTGATGAAGAGAAACACATTATTAAAGAAGTTAAAGCTTTAGACGCAAAAACAGTTCAATTTACATTAAAGAAGCCTCAAGCACCATTCATGCAAAACTTAGCAATGTCACCATTTGCAATTGCTAGCCCGGCTGCAATTGAAAAGTATGGCGATAAGTTTAATGAAAATCCAGTTGGTACTGGTCCTTTCAAGTTTGTTGAGTGGAAGCGTAATGAACGTGTTGTAATTGAGAAAAACCCTGACTACTTTGTAGAAGGTCTACCTAAGTTAAACAAAGTTATCTTCGTTTCTATTCCAGATAACTCTGCTCGTGTAAATGCACTTTTAAGTGGAGAAGTACACCTAGCTGACGGATTAAACAATTCTGATTCAAATCAGCTTACTGGTAACCTTCAAGCAATCAACCGTCCTTCAATGAACGTTGGTTACTTAGGTTTAACAGTTACTAGAGGTCCACTAAAAGATAAGTTAGTACGTCAGGCTCTAAACCATGCGGTTGATAAGCAAGGAATCATTGATGCATTCTATGGAGGTCAAGCAATTCCAGCGATTAACCCAATGCCTCCAAGCATTAAAGGATACAATGATCAAGTTGCTGATTATCCATATGATTTAGATAAAGCAAAATCATTATTAGCTGAAGCTGGTTATCCAGATGGATTTGAAATGGAGCTATGGGCTATGCCTGTACCACGTCCATACATGCCAGACGGACAAAAGGTTGCAGAAGTACTTCAAGCTAGCTTTGCACAAATTGGTGTAAAAGCAAACATCGTATCATTTGAATGGGCTACTTACCTTGAGAAAGCTCGTGCAGGAGAAGCAGATAGCTTCATGCTTGGTTGGACTGGTGACAATGGAGATGCAGATAACTTCCTAAATACATTGTTAGGTGGTTCTAACATTGACAGCAACAACTATACACGTTATGACAATGCTGAAGTAAATGAATTGTTAGCAAAGGCACAATCAAGTAACGATGCTGCTGAACGTGAAGATCTTTATAAGCAGGCACAAGTAATCATTAAAGACGAAGCGCCATGGATTCCATTAGTTCACTCAACTCCATTACTTGGAGCATCTGCGAACCTAACTGGTTTCTATCCGCACCCAACTGGTTCTGATAAGTTAGAAACTGTTGAATTTAAATAAGCTGAATCACTTAATCAGTCGGGGTCAATCCCCCGACTGATTTACTTCACATGATCGGCTTTTACGGGCAGTTAGCCTCCAAAATTAGACATCAACGAAACATTTGAAGCCTTTAAACTGGGGGCTTACTGCCCGTTAAAGCGGGTTAAGCCTCATCGTGAAGGAGAAACGATCAGCCCTTCATGAAGCTATAAGAAAGTTTACTTTCTTACTATACTAAACTTAGAAAGAGGTGACTCTCACATGTTCGCCTACACAATTCGTAGATTACTATTATTAGTTCCTGTTTTACTAGGAATGACGCTTATTGTGTTTTTTATGATTCGTGCAATACCAGGAAACCCAGCTCAAGTTATACTAGGTCAGCTAGCAACAGCAGAGGCGATCGAGAGTTTAACAAAGGAACTAGGATTAGACAAGCCTTGGCATGTTCAATATTTTTCCTACTTAGGAGACCTATTGCGAGGAGATCTTGGAGAATCTTTAAGGACACGTGTACCAATTACAGAAGAGATATGGCCGTACTTAGCAGCAACTATTGAACTTTCCTTAGCTGCTATGCTAATTGCGATTTTTATAGGAGTTAATGCAGGGATTATTAGTGCTTGGTTCCAAAATTCATGGTTCGACTATTCGGCAATGGTTCTGGCTCTTGTTGGAGTATCGATCCCGATTTTCTGGTTAGGGTTAATGGAACAGTGGGTATTTTCTATTAATCTAGGCTGGCTACCAACCTCTGGTCGTGAATCAGTTATGAATCCTGTGGATCCAGTTACTCACTTGTTTGTTATTGATACCTTATTACAAGGTGATACAGAGAAGCTAGGGACTGTTCTAAAACACTTAGTATTACCGGCCTGTGCGTTAGCGACGATTCCAATGGCAATCATTGCGCGTATTACAAGATCAAGTATGCTTGAGGTTATGCGTTCTGATTATATTCGTACCGCTCGAGCAAAGGGAATGAAAATGTTCTGGGTAGTTTACAAGCACTCTTTGAAAAATGCAGTTATTCCTGTACTAACAATAATCGGTTTACAAACAGGGCTGTTATTAGGTGGTGCGATTCTAACAGAAACGATCTTTAGCTGGCCAGGAATTGGTCGTTATATTTATGAAGCGATCGGTTTCCGTGATTATCCAGTCATTCAATCTGGAATATTAGTAGTTGCTTTCATCTTTGTTATGATCAACCTAATTGTCGATTTACTATATGCCTTAATTGATCCTAGAATTAAATATTCATAGAAAGGAGGGATTTTAGTGGCAGAACTAGCAAGAAATGACGCACCAATAAAGTCCGTTCCAAAAGAGGAAGTCGTGTCTCCTTGGTTAGAGGCATGGCGGAACTTCAAGAAAAATAAAATTGCGGTTGTTGGGGCTACAATTATTTTTGTATTTATTATCCTGGCACTTGCTGCACCTATTATCGCTCCTGAGGGAATTAATGATCAAAAGCTAGGAGAAAGATTACAACCACCTTCTGCTGAGCATTGGCTTGGAACAGACGACTTTGGTCGTGATATTCTAAGTCGAATTCTTTACGGAGCAAGAATCTCTCTTTGGGTTGGATTTTTAGCTGTAATAGGCTCAGCGGTTATGGGTTGTCTTCTAGGCATAATAGCAGGTTATTATGGTAAGTGGGTAGATGGTGTCATTTCACGTGTATTTGATATCATGTTAGCTTTCCCAAGTATCTTACTTGCCATTGCGGTGGTTGCAGTACTTGGACCATCTTTACGTAATGCTTTAATAGCTATTGCAATCATTAACATTCCAAACTTCGGTCGTCTCATCAGGTCAAAGGTACTAAGTGTCAAGCAAGAGGAATATGTATTAGCAGCCAAAGCGGTTGGAATGAAGGATGCTAGAATCCTTTTTCATCACATTTTACCGAACAGTATGTCACCGATTATTGTTCAAGGAACATTAGCCATAGGTACAGCCATTATTGAATGTGCGGCGCTAGGATTCCTAGGATTAGGAGCAGAGCCACCGAATCCAGAGTGGGGTAAAATGTTAGCCGATTCGAAGCAATATATTATTCAAGCACCTTGGACGATGATTTTTCCAGGTATTGCGCTCATGCTAACAGTCCTTGGCTTTAACCTAATGGGTGATGGATTACGTGATGCACTAGATCCGAAAATGAAGCAATAGAAAACATAGGTAAAATACTAAAACCGAAATCTGGTAGATTTCGGTTTTTTTAATAAGTTAAGCGTACAATGTCAAATACTTTTTTTAAGTTTTAGGGTAACTCAAATACACTTACTGTAATATCCTTTTTTTTACAAGTAACAATTAACCAAGTTATCTATGATATAGGTACCACTTTCTTGATTCAGAAATGGGTTATTCACTCGCTTCTTAATCTGCATTGATGCATT
>NZ_JBHUEM010000056.1:0-10583 GCF_042680805.1 Bacillus salitolerans
ACTCTTTTACTTACCTCGTTGATTATTTACTTTCCTTTGCGAACGATTTACTTACCTCGTTTGCTTTTTTACTTTCCTCTGTGACTCTTTTACTTACCTCGTTGCTTTTTTACTTTCCTCTGCGAACGATTTACTTACCTCGTTTGCTTTTTTACTTTCCTCTGCGACTCTTTTACTTACCTCGTTGCTTTTTTACTTTCCTCTGCGAACGATTTTCTTACCTCGTTTGCTTTTTTACTTTCCTCTGTGACTCTTTTACTTACCTCGTTGCTTTTTTACTTTCCTCTGTGAACGATTTTCTTACCTCGTTTGCTCTTTTACTTTCCTCTGTGACTCTTTTACTTACCTCGTTGCTTTTTTACTTTCCTCTGCGAACGATTTACTTACCTCGTTGCTTTTTTACTTACCTCTATGACTCTTTTACTTACCTCTATGACTCTTTTACTTACCTCGTCAATTATTTACTTTCCTTTGCGAACGATTTTCTTACCTCATTTGCTTTTATACTTACCTCTGTGACTCTTTTACTTACCTCGTCAATTATTTACTTACCTCTTCGACTCTTTTACTTACCTCGTTTGCTTTTTTACTTTCCTCTACGAACGATTTACTTACCTCGTCTACAACTATACAAGACATAATCAATTTAACTTACTTCCTCTAGTTCAAATATAGGATCTACTCACATTTACTCACTGTCATCAACTATATGAAAAAAAGCATATTTGATATTCGGTGTGTACGCTGTAGAGTCTTCATATGCCCAGTACCTCATTCTACTGTTATACGTATGGGCATTCACGAGTGGCATTCCATCGGAGTCTTTTGCAACCACAATCGTATTGTGATTATACTTCCCATCTCCCTCAAAATCGTAGCAAATGACATCGCCTAGCTTTAATTCAGTGGCACTTGCTTTCTTTATTGCCCTAAGTCCTGATTTTGAGTTTGACAGATATACTTTTAGCGCATTTGCGACCGACCAACTGTAACTCCATGAGTCTCCTGTCATCCACCAGCCCTTACTCCGATTTGGATAGCCAGACATTGGAGCTCCGCCAGCATGAAGACATTGTGACACATAATTCGTACAATCCACTTCAAACTTCTTATATTTCGGATTGTACGAATTCCACCACTTCTCTGCATATTGTACGGCAGCCCTTCGATCATATATAAAGCTTTGACGTGAAGTCTCATCTGTATCGATTCGGTTTGAGTCCATCCATTCCTCTCTTCCTAGAGGAAGTAGGATATCTTGGTGCACTTTGCTATCCTTAATGAGCGCTTGTCTTTTCTCTTCATATTCCTCTAAACGTAAGGAATCTCCTTGTTTAATGAAATCCCTAAAGGAAGCAGAATAGATGATTCGATAATTGTTATTATCTTGTTGAATATCCTCGATTTTACAATTAACACGACTTTTTACGATTTTTGCTTCTCTTTCAGATAAGGAAGCTAGTCTTCTTAATTGCTCTCTTCCAACTTCAGAAGAAATTGCTCTATTTCCAACCTGTAATTCTACTCTCGCGGTTAAATATTGTAGAAGGAGTTCTTTTATATTCATACGGTACACCTCTCTAACATAAGGTTACTAATACGTATGAATATAAAGGTATTCTCATGACTTTTTACCCTCTAACATTTGAATTCCTTTATCAATCTCCATCAAAACTTCTTCATCCTTTTCCTTTTCTCTCGCTAGGAGTAAAAATTCCCTACTTTCTGTATCACCGATTTTCCCTAGTGCCCATGCCGCAGTACCTCTCATAACAGGACGAGGGTCTTCCTTTAATACTTGTTTGATGTCTTCTATTGCTGTTCTATCCTTGTAATGGGCAAGGGCAATGAGGGCATTTCGTTGTATTGGCTTCTTACCGCGCCAAGAACCTGAGATTGGTCCGAATTTTTCTTTAAACTCGCGATTTGAAATGAATAATAATGGCCTTAGTAAAGGTTTAACAACTTCAGGATCGGGTTCCATCTCTTCGTGAAAATGAAAATCCTTCCCCTTATTTTCTGGGCAAATGGTTTGGCACGTATCACAGCCATATAAACGGTTTCCTAGCTTCTCACGATATTCATCAGCTAAGAACCCTTTTGTTTGTGTTAAAAATGCAATACATTTATTAGAATCAAGCTGTCCCCCTTGAATAAGTGCTCCAGTTGGACAAGCATCTACACACTTATTACAAGTCCCACACCGATCTTCAAGTGGAGTATCAGGGATGAATGGAACTGTCGTAATCATTTCTCCTAAATAAACATAAGAACCATATTCAGGAGTGATAATGGAACAGTTCTTTCCACTCCAGCCTATGCCTGCTCGCTCTGCAACAGCACGGTCCGACAGCTCTCCTGTATCAACCATAGATTTCACTTTAGCTTCAGGGACACGTTCAAGGATAAATGCTTCAAGTTTTTTCAATCGATCTCTTAACACATAGTGGTAATCTTGTCCCCATGATGCACGGCAAAAAATACCACGCCTTTCAGTCTTTGTACTTCTAGGAGCATTCTTTAATTTTGATGGATAGGCTAACGCAATCGCAATTATAGATTTGGCTTTAGGAAGTAATAGTTCTGGGTTTGTTCGTTTTTCTATATCTGATTCTTCAAAACCCGACTGATAACCTAATTTCTGTTGCCTTATTAATCTTTCTTTTAATTCATCAAATGGAGAAGTGCTTGCAAAACCGATTTTATCAATGCCAATTTGCTTGCTGTATTCAATAATCTCCTGCTGAAGCTTTTGAATGTTCATACGTATCACTCCTTTCTTGAAAAGATTGTCTTTTACATATATATTGAATAATACCACATTAATTGGAGGGTATTAATATTGTACATTGAGCTACATAAGGAACTAACGGAACTTGTATCTGGATTAAAAATTGGCTGCATTGTTTATAAAGACATTACAATTAGTAACTCTCCTCAAATGATTAGAGGACGTTTACAGCTTTATCAAGAATCGATTGCTTTTGAACTAGATGAAAAGCCTCTTACTCAATATAAAGGTATTACTGAATGGAGATCCATCTTCAAGCAGATAGGTATGGATCCAAGTCGATATCGACCTTCCCATGAAGCTTTACTGAGACGAATTGCCAAAAGACAGTTTGTTACATCCGTGAATTCAGCTGCAGACATTAATAACTTCTTCTCCATACAATATGGACTACCAATCGGAATTTATGATTTTGATAAGATTGTTGGCAATGTAACAATTCGATTAGGATCAGAAAATGAAAATTATGAAGGATTAAATAACCGTGATATACATGTTCATAATAAGCTGATTAGTTCAGATCAATTAGGGCCATTTGGAAGTCCATTTGTAGATTCAAAGAGAACGTGTGTAACTGAAGATACTACAAATGCTTTACAAATTATTTATTTAGATCCTTCAATGACGAATGAAAATGCTCATGAACTTTTAAATGCTATTCATCACATGTTCACTCAAGTTAATGGGGGTACTGCGGACTGTTTTGTAAAACAGTAAAAAACGCAATGCCCCGTTTTTCAATGAAACGAAACACTGCGTTGTAAACAAAGTTAAGTATGGAGCGGGTGATGAGAATCGAACTCACGACATCAGCTTGGAAGGCTGAGGTTTTACCATTAAACTACACCCGCAAATAGCTGGTAAAAATAAAAAACAGGTTTAGCCTGTTTAGATCAAGTATTTCTTAATAGAACATTTTTTAGTTTACACGAGCATAGATTATAAGTCAATAATAATTCCGTTTTTTTTGTCGAAAATTGTTCATGTACTATTTGATCTTAAACTTTGATAGCATCCGATTAAACAAACGTAGTTAAATCTTTCTATAAATTTAACGACTCAACCACTTATTGTTAAATATACAATGGTTGAGTCGTTTTAAATGTAACTAAAATTTGTACAGTTTTACCTTAATGCTTAGAGTTATATATTATAGTTGAAACTTGTTTACCGCTTCTCTTAAGCGTGTAGTGATCGAATCTGTTTCGTTAATAAGTGACTCCACTTCTGCCGAGTAGTTCTGAACATTTATACCCTTGTCTGCAATATCTGAAGTTCCACTAGCAGCTTCATTAATAGCAATAGAAATCTCACTGATGGATTTTACTATATTTTGAATATTATTATTTAGACTAATCGCATCTTTATTAAAGTGGTCCATTGCAGTACTAAAGTAACCAGCATCTTTTGAATATTGTTCACCAGTCTCTACCATTAATTGATAATCAGAAATAACGTTTTTATCAATAAAGTCCAATACTTTTTCAGAATTATCTTTTAGCCCTTCTACTGATAGGATGACCTGTTTTACTACATCTTGGATTTGTGCTATTGCATTTTTCGAACCGTCTGACAGTTTTCGGATTTCATCTGCAACGACCGCAAATCCTTTACCTGCTTCACCTGCTCTAGCAGCTTCAATGGCAGCATTCAATGATAATAAATTGGTTTGTTCAGCAATTTGAAGGATTGAATCCGTTAAAACATGAATTTGATTCACAGCTTTCGACTGTTCAATTGACTCTTTTAACCCATGATGTAACTCTTCTCGAATTTGGTTTGCCCTTTCAGAAGAACTAATAACATTATTTCGTAATGCTTCTGCACGCTTACTAATTTCAAGAGTTGTATTCTTACCATCTTCAGTCCGATTAGCTATACTCTCTATTGATGCTCCAATACCTTCAGACGAGTTAGTCACCTCATGAATAGAAGCAGCAGCCTCTTCCATTCCAGCAGACATTTCCTCCGTAGTAGTCGACACTTCCTTAAGCTGTGTATTCAAGTTGGTAATATGTAAGCCAGTTGTACCAACAGAATGATCTAGCTTCGTTGACTGTTCGTGAACCGCATTAACAATACTTCTAATTGAATTTTGCATGGCTTCGATAGAACTCATTAGTACTCCAGTTTCGTCCTTCGATTTCTTTAACTTTTCAGGTATTTCCTTCGTTAAATCTCCTGTTGCAACGGTCTTCAAATGTTCTGCTGCATTATAAACTGGTTTTGAGATACTTCTTGCCAAATAAAAGATAAACAAGCTAGCTAATAGAATTGCAATTCCTATCACGATTAGCAAGCCAACTATTACATTATTAGCTTCTGACTTATAAGCACTTACTGGCATATACGTAACGACATAAGTTCCGTACTTTTCGCTTTTTTGTACGGCAGAAATATTCTCAACTCCATTTAGTGTGAAGTAATTAATTTCTGTCTTTTCCTCTTGTATCTTTGTAAAGAAAGGGACTAGCTCTTCTCCTTCACTAAAATTAAGGTTCAATATTTGATCTGGATTAGAGGATGCTACGACCAAACCACTTTCATCTAATATGATGGTGTTCATTTCCGAATTGGATTTCACAATTTTTTCAGTTAAAACATTTAATACAACGGGTGATCCAAATAACCCAATTCCTGCTGTCTCTGACGCATTAGGTACAGCTGTCATTATAATCATAGAGGGTAGTCCAGAGACTGGGGAGGCTCCTGGTGCTCCGACCATTAGAAAGTCTGCCGGTAATGCCTCTACAGCTTCAGATTGATTAGCTTGTTCTTCATTTTCTTCTGGCTGTTCAGTTTGTTCTTCTTCCTCAGCTAATTTTTCCATCACACGAATTGATTTACCTCCAACACTATCCATAATTACGTCAGGACCATACATAAAGAATATATTTTCATATAGTCCATTTGACTCTTTGTATATTGCTTCTATTCTTTTCGTTATTTTTTCCTCTACTACTGGATCTCGCTGTTGTGAAACCAATAGCTGTTCATAGTAATTCACTGTGTACGGTTCACTAGCAATCATATGCGCTTTCTCAGCTAAATCATCTAACTTCATTTCAAATTGATTATTCTTTTCAATGGATAGACTAATGAGAGAATCCTCTATTTTTCCCTTTACGGAGTCTGTGATGGTCTTAGTTGAATACCACAAACTGATACCCATTGGAATAATCATACAGGACAAAGATACGAGGAAAATTTTAATAAATAGGCCCCGAGCATTCAGTACTCTTCTTTTTAAATTCAATTTAGTTCTCATTATTTTTTTATCCACAGTCATCCCCCTCAAAATAGGTATAAAGAATTAAATATAATTGCTGTTAACAATGATTATAGTGAAATAAATAGTAAAAATCTACTGAATTTTGTCGAAATATGTACTATTTTGTAAATTAATATTTTGTAATTGCAACTTTTTAAAGAGATTATAATACTTGAAATGATAGAGAGGGTTTGAATGGAGCAGTATTTATAACATAAACAAAATTTGAAAGCGACGAAGCACCTTAGACTTCAAAGTATAATAAATCACAATTGTATACATTTATATGACAAAAAGGACGTCTAGCAAATAGCTAGACGTCCGTAATATGTAAAGATTCTTTGAATGTCATGATGATACCGGTGGTCGGGGTCGAACCGACACTCCAGAGGAACACGATTTTGAGTCAAGTTCCTAAATAAACCGACTGTTAGTATACGTAAAACGCTTGATATTTAAATAATTCTACAAGCAATAGTTTGTATGGAGTATTTTTCTATGCACACGATTAGCTAACAAAAGTTATTATATGATTTTATTTATACTCATTGCAACCTTCTTCGACAAAAAACTTCATTGTAAATTTCTAACTTATTGTCTTACACTTATATTATGCTGTTTCCAATGCAAAAGTGCTTATAATACTAGTTCTTAAAAGGGGGAAAGTAACATGTTTACAGCTAGAGGAATACTAAAAAATGACACTACTAAAACATCCTACACAGTCACATACACTACTAAAGGACTGTCAGGAGATTTACCATTCATTGAAGCTATAAACCGTCTAGCACGACAATTAGAAGCGAATAAGGACACGTTAATTCCTTGCTATGATACTTCAGTTAAAGACTATACTAAGGACGGTATTATTGTCTGTGCTATGATAAGACTGTTATGTAATGATGAGGTTAAGTGGGAAGGGAATTTACCTGAATTAGACTCTCTTGAGGATGTATTATATTAATTAAATTCTATCCATAATTAATCATTTCATAAATACTAATACCAGTGTATGTAACAACGAAAATAGCTACAAAGAGTTTAAGAAAAAAATCTTTAGGAAGTTGAATTTCGTTCCTGATTACTTTCCCTAAGATACTGAAATAATGATGTGTAAATGCAGTCGCTATTGAAAGTATCAATGTTAACGTTATAGTCCCTAGCATAATGAAGTACCTCACTTATATAGTCTAATAGTTATTTTAACAAAAAAAATTGCCACCAGTGAAATAAATCACTAAGTGGCTTTTTATCTTACCTACTACATCATTTTTGCTAACAGTAAGGTCAATGTTATAGTTAATTTCTAAACCTGAATAGACAAAACTTTTTCGTCCTGCATTTACTAGTATCAAGATTTAAACTATACAAAATCTGAAACATATATTACTAAAGAAGGTATGGTTAAGTTACAAACTAAGTGGGACTCAAAAAGGCAGGGCTTTTATTAATGATGTTTTAGGTAAAAGAGGAATTGAAACCATTATAGAAAAAAGGTGACTACTTTATAGTAGCACCTTCTTATACCTTTATTCATCTATAATCTTAGAACTTTAAGTGGAGAAAATCTCTTATGACTCTCTCTTACATCAGAACCAAAAAGGTTTACATAAGTCTTTACAATCTCCATACTGGTATGACCTAGAATAGTCTGTAATTCAAAGATATTCGCACCTTGCTGTACACTTAACTTAGCAAATGTATCTTATGTCATTAAACGATAAGCCAGTCAGTTCATTAACACGTATACCAGTCTCAAGCAATAATAACATTATGGTATAGTCACGAACACCTGTAAAAGTGCTTAAATCAGGTTGCTTAAATAACTTTATTAGCTGTTCCTTCGTAAAAGTTGGTATGACTCTTTTTCTATCCTTCAGCAGTTTAATATTCTCCATAGGATTAGAAGGAATATGCTTTTTCTTATGTAGGAAATTAAAAAATGCACGTAAAGCACCGTAGTCGAGTATTAATTGATACAATGCGACTTCCCTTATAATTCTTCAGATACAGTATGACATTTTCCTGAATGTGTTCTTCAGTAATATTATAAGGTTTTAGTAATTCTGTATTGATATCCTGTTCACCTAACTGATTTATGAAAGCATTAAACTCATTCATATAGTACTTTATTGTATGGGGGTCGTAAATTACGTAATTCACAGTCCTTTATAAAAAGGGTTATAGCGTCTTGGAATGACTCTACATGTACCCTTTCAACTTTTTTTATAACAGCTAATTCACCTTCATCAAGAATATTTTTACGTCTAGCCATAGAAAATTCCTCCTGTCTATGCACACGATTTGAAATATTTTGTTAGGCTAATATGGGCATTAAAAAACGCCTTCCTACTACTTGTAGAAAGACGTTAAAAACGTTGATATTACTTAATTCTCTGCAATTCACGTATGTAAACATTTAGATACCGGTGGTCGGGGTCGAACCGACACTCCAGAGGAACACGATTTTGAGTCGTGCGCGTCTGCCAATTCCGCCACACCGGCAAAATATTGGAGGCGGCAACCGGATTCGAACCGGTGGTAAAGGTTTTGCAGACCTCTGCCTTACCACTTGGCTATGCCGCCATTGGAGCGGAAGACGGGATTCGAACCCGCGACCCCCACCTTGGCAAGGTGGTGTTCTACCACTGAACTACTTCCGCAACAATTAATGGGTAATGATAATATATGCAACAATGTTAAAAAATTGACAGTTCTTTTTTTAATGGGGCGACCGAAGGGAATCGAACCCTCGAATGTCGGAACCACAATCCGATGCGTTAACCACTTCGCCACGATCGCCATCATAATTGGCAGGGGCAGTAGGAATCGAACCCACACCAAGGGTTTTGGAGACCCTCGTTCTACCGTTAAACTATGCCCCTAAAAATAAATGGTGGAGGGGGACAGATTCGAACTGCCGAACCCTGAGGGAGCGGATTTACAGTCCGCCGCGTTTAGCCACTTCGCTACCCCTCCACATATTAAAAATACTTTTCTTCTTAACTGAAAAAAAGCTGGTGCCGGCTATAGGATTTGAACCCACGACCTACTGATTACAAGTCAGTTGCTCTACCAACTGAGCTAAGCCGGCATATAAAGATGTTCTACTAATTTAGCTTTTGTGCTAATTATCGTCGTCCCAATCTCAGGAAGTTTATTCAAGCTGCTTCTTGATTGGTACGCTGAAGTCTATTCTTCGATGTTCATTCCGACGTGCTCTACCAACTGAGCTAAGCCGGCAAAATAATAGAAACTGGTGGCTCGGGACGGAATCGAACCGCCGACACAAGGATTTTCAGTCCTTTGCTCTACCGACTGAGCTACCGAGCCATTAATAATTTTGCTAAAACCAATGTTATTATTTTCTACTTAGCAAAGCTTCGTCATGATGCAGTTCGATTGGTAAGCTGTAGTTGGTTCGAAGAAAATTATTCGAACGTGCTCTACCCACTGAGCTACCGAGCTTCAATAATAATGGCGGTCCCGACGGGAATCGAACCCGCGATCTCCTGCGTGACAGGCAGGCATGTTAACCGCTACACCACGGGACCACTTTGGTTGCGGGGGCAGGATTTGAACCTACGACCTTCGGGTTATGAGCCCGACGAGCTACCAGACTGCTCCACCCCGCGATAATATAAGGAAACCTAACATTCTATAAACTATATCTAGTTTCTCTCTAAGAAAATAACAATGGTGGAGGATGACGGGATCGAACCGCCGACCCCCTGCTTGTAAGGCAGGTGCTCTCCCAGCTGAGCTAATCCTCCAATATTTATGGTGACCCATACGGGATTCGAACCCGTGTTACCGCCGTGAAAGGGCGGTGTCTTAACCGCTTGACCAATGGGCCATATTTTAATTATTGTGGCGGAGAGCGAGGGATTTGAACCCTCGAGACAGTGTTACCCGCCTACACGATTTCCAATCGTGCTCCTTCGGCCACTCGGACAGCTCTCCAAGTTGGCTCCACCAGTAGGATTCGAACCTACGACCCTTCGGTTAACAGCCGAATGCTCTACCGCTGAGCTATGGTGGAATAATAAATCTGTATATTGATACGCATTCTGTACCTATCAAGACTGAAAGTCCCGATTTCAGAAAGCCTATTCAAGATGGAGCTCAATCGGTACGCTGAAGTGTCACAGTGAAGCATATTCGGACGTGCTCTACCGCTGAGCTATGGTGGAATAATGAATAGCCTGGCAACGTCCTACTCTCACAGGGGCAATGCCCCAACTACCATCGGCGCTGAAGAGCTTAACTTCCGTGTTCGGAATGGGAACGGGTGTGACCTCTTCGCCATCATTACCAGACTATTAATTCATCACTATTTGATAGCGACTCTTTTTATTATACTGATTTTATTCAGTATTTCAAGGGGGAATTTGTTCCCTCAAAACTAGATAACAATTTTGTATTCATGAAAGTTTTTGTCCAGCTACGGCTCCTTGCCTCTCGAGGTCGAATAACCTTCATCTATCAAAAGTCTATCGACTTTTGCAGCTGAAGAACATT
>NZ_JBHUEM010000057.1:0-46895 GCF_042680805.1 Bacillus salitolerans
TAGAAATTTTGACCATCAACACTTTGTCCGTATAGATTATCAAAGCAATGTTGCATATCATAATACTCACTGTGTCTCAGTTTCTTCCGTTTCAACAAGTCGGTTACTCCCTTAGGAGTTAAACCTCTTTTAGTCTCACAAGAACCTTATTAATCGATAAAGAACTGTCTTACATGGTTGAATGATTCTTAATTAGTCTAGTGGCTATCCCTTCGGGTTAATTAGACCTTTCATCGGTACTGTGCCACCACTTTCACTGATACAAAGGTAAGTTATACAAAAATTATTCTCATTCTCGTTTTCCTTACCAACGCTTCAAAGAGGGTAAGCCCTCCACGTTACCAGCTTACAACGTTGAATTATATCTATTATAGAAAGAACTTAGGTGCTTCCTGTAAGCCTGTTAGCATTCATACGCCTGTAACGTAACATGGATTTTCATATTAGTTAGTTTTACTCACCCACATCTAACCTCACAATTTGGTGATATACACATTTCTATGTATTGTCGGTTTAGACCCGTACATTCGGAAGTTTGTCAGCTTAGCCTCTTTTTATAGGCTTTATCGCATACTCACCATATTCAATCAACTCAAGCATCATGAATTACACCTCTCCTTCGAGTAGGCTTTCGTCAGCCGAACTGGTACGGTAATTTCTTACGCCTTTTCACCGAGCTTATAACATTATCATTCTTACCAACTTTAATGCTATTCGACTAAGAGAGAACCCTTCAAGGCGTTACCCTATCATTTGATTCTTCGATATAACCCTTCAGTTCCGAAAGGAACTGCCTAGTCTTTACTAAAGAAATGTTACCATCCTCCATTTAAACTAGGAACATTTCGCACAACTAAACGACCCAATAACAAAAAGGAATCAGACACAACTGATTCCTTTTTGTTATTCAACATTCGCACCCTTTAGCTCAATAACATCTTAAACAAAATCAGAACATTTTTTAGTTAAAAATCCCCCGAACAGGTACCCAAGGATATATACTTGCAACAAACTTTTTTTGAATAACAGCTGGATCGTTTTCAATGATTTCTTCAATGTCTTCTATCTTTTCTGTCTCAATGATTACTAAACCACCAGAATTATCTTGGAACGGCCCCCCTGCAACTAACTTCTCCCCCAAATATTCTACTAAATATTCTCTATGCGGTACTAGACCCTGCTCCCAAAATGGTTTCCCTTTAATCCAACCTTCACCACAAGTATAATGAACAACGAATTTCAAGTTATCGCTCCCTTTATTAAACTGATTTCATATCTTGTTTCTTCCTCAAAGTTATTTAACTCTTAAATATGTTCAACAAAAAAGCCTTACTTCCTTCTGAAAGTAATACTTGTCTAATTAAACTAACCTCCCCTTACTTTAAGTAAAGAAGCCAATCTCCTTCTTGAAGATTAGCACCCGTTTGTAATATAAGCTGTTGTACATTCGGCACCTGTTAGCACAATGACCAAAATCACTGTTTCCAGTAATATTCAAACTGTTCTTCTCCAATAAGATTGAAATAATCCAGTCCAGTTTTATGCTGTTTCGGTGGATTGATACATTCATTATATAGTAACGGTCTCCATTCACTATCCCTTTGAAAACCTTTAAAAACTTTAATCTCTTCTGGTATATTTTTCAATAACTTCCATTGTTCTTCACATAAACTTCCATTGTTTGGACCTAATTCTAATGCTGGATAGTCAAGTTGTGTAGGGTCGTCCTCCCAATCACAAATTTCGCATATATCGTATTCGAAAGGGTTATCCAACGTTTTAAATCCACAACAAGGACACGTATGCTTCATTTAATCACCCCTACATCTATTTTAGAAAAATTTTAGCATATTCTCCGTTAGTACGAGAAGAGACAGCTCTAGTTGAGCAATCGTACACGTTAGTTAAGTTCACTCTAATCTGTTGGATCTTCTATCTCAAAATGGGAATGCCAATTTTCATAGTAATCATTTTTAGCTTCTTTCCAGAATACAACGATTGGAAATCCAGTAAAATAATCTTCTTGAACTGCTTCCTCAATCATTTCTCTTGCAGATGTTTCTCCAAAATCTCTAACAAAAACCCTTTCGTCCAACGGAAATTCTCTGACTTTTAACTTTGCCATTTCCTCATTGATATAACCTACATTATCTCTTGTCCAATAAATAGCAATATCTTTACTATGTATTATCACGACTTGAGTAATCATACATTTAAAGTAATCACTTATTTCATAAGCTTTTACTTCCTGATACTTTTTCATCGTAATTCCACCACCAAAAGAAAACAGTTACCCTATTAGTACCCCAGCCTTGTTGAACTAAACGACCCTTTGTTTAAGAACAATCTTTCACAAGTTCTATAATTTTTTACATATATTCACATACCCTTTTATCTATATTAATTTCAACATATCCAATAGCACTGAAATAAACCTAGCTATTAGGTGTTGTCAATAGCCGTTGTCGGTATGAGAATTGAGGTGCAATTTTGTAAACTAATGCACATGTTAAAATCCAGTCATTGCTGTTTTTTAAGGGATAAGAAGAGACCAAATCATATGTGAATTGGTCTGCTAATTAAAATGCTATTTTGTATGTTTCTCCACAAAAACTGAACTACTTTTTCTAAAAAGTACGTCTTTATATTTTTTATGCCTCTTTCCTTCTATTTTTCAGCATGATTAAACAAAGACAAAGGAAAACAATGAAGATTAGATAATAGATACTCATCATTTCAATGGAAATCGCTTTCCATACAGATTGAAGAAGCTCATTCATATGATAAAAAGGATTAATGTACACTAAAAATTTTAAATATTCAGGGATGGCTTCTACAGAAAACATAAGCCCTGAACAGAACAACACATATTGAAACATAATAATGGTAAATGGTAATACCTGCTTAGAATTTTTAAATAAATTGTGAGTAGACAAGCTGAATAGTAATGTAACTCCGATTACTAGCAAAAATGTAAGAATAAACAGTGGTAAATTGTTTGTGATCGTTGCATCGAAAACGACAGATCCAATGATAAGAATTTCGAAAAAACCAATCATGGATAATATAACACCTCTAAAAACATATGCACCAACAATATGATAGGTAGTAATCGAAGACATAGTCAACCGTTTATGTATGCCCCGCTCCTTTTCGGTCACATACTGTAAGCCAATATTGAAAAATAACACTAAAAACGAAATCAATAAGGCATAAATCGGAATGTATTCTCCGAAGCCCTCCGAGCTGCCAATCTGACTTTCAAAGATACTCATAAAAACGAAAAAGAATACCCCAGGTAAAATTAAGATCGGAAACGCGAAAAAAGGCTCTCTAAAAAAAACAATGAAGTCATATTTAATTAATCTAGCCATGGACTTTATCATGTTTCACTCTCTCTCCTTTAACAATTTGAAAATATACTTCCTTGAAATATTGACTACCATACTTACTTTTCAAATTTGTCGGAGAATCAAATTCTTGAATACGCTGATCGCTAAGGATCATGACACGGTCACAATACATATCTATTTCTTCCAAGGAATGTGTGGATAATAGGATACTCGTACCTTGTTGTTTTGATAGTTTAATAACTTCCCATAAGTCATGTGTAGCTTGAGGATCCAGACCGGTTGTTGGTTCGTCTAAAAAAATTAAAGAAGGTTTATTTAAGAAAGAAATGGCTAACAGGGTTCTTTGCTTCCATCCCCCAGAAAGCTTTTCATATTTCTCGTTTAAGTGTGAATCTAGTGAAAATAACGAAACGATTTTTTGAACGTCTTCTTTACTAGCACCATAAAAGCCAGCAAATAAATCAAGCACTTCTCTTATCTTTAAATATGCGTACATTCCACCTTCTTGAAATACGACTCCAATTTTAGAACGCACTTTTTGGACCTCTAACTCATTCTTTAAGTTATGTCCTAAAACTTGTACGACTCCTTGATCATAGTTTCGTAAAGTCATTAATACTTCTAGCAGTGTCGTTTTCCCTGCTCCATTCGGTCCCACCATTGCCACAATCTCGTTCTCTTCAATTCTAAAACTTAGATTATCAAGTACCTTCTTTCCATTATAAGATTTACTTAATCCCTGAGTAATTGCTTTCATGTTCCACCTCATTTATTTTTGTTTGCATTCCACCATTTAATGAGTATTTATCAATCACCATGATAGAATTGATAGGAATTTGTGAATCTTCCCATAGATATTTCAATGTGTTTGCAAACACATGATGCAATATTTTTAGTACAATTCCAAAGCCTATGTGTATGATGACATACCTTCCCATTAAGTAGTCCAGCGTGATTATAATGAAATGTGTAATTAGCAACGACTAAAGGACCAATGACTAAAAATTTTAGTCTATTAAAACTATACATAATCGCTTTTAACTCATTTAGAGAAAAACCTCGTAAGGGCTCAATATTAATTTTCATAAAAACTTTCTCTTCTATGCTATCATAAAATAGTAACTTTTTTCCAATAGCACTATTCGATTTACAAATAAATAGTTTGTTCGTTTGATATATTTTGAAGTCATGAATGTTGGTCATATAAGAAGAATCCTATAAACCTAATGTGAATATGAGAAGCAAGATACTCAGAATTTGTATACCTAAGGCCATATATAATAAGCTAATTTTTAATAAGGACACACAGGCAACTATTATTGATTTCCTTCTTTCAATAAACCATATAATCATAATATTACCTCCTCAACCCATATTGAAAAAGCTCTCGACTTCTCATGCAAGAGTCGAAAGCTTTGCTTGTTTTCTAAGTCCGTAAAGTACTCTATTGAGATACTCTATTTTAGTTACTTCTACGCTCGATAAGGTTGATCCCTACTCCCATAGCCACTACTCCAATCAATAACATCATCAATAGCGACATCATGACATCTTGTAAACTAGCATTATAGGAGATAACAGACATAATCGCTTCCATGGCATGTGCCATTGGAAATAAATCTGCGATAAACAACAGCACAGGATTGGATATTGTCCCCGGCATCATATAGGCTCCGCTAATAAGCGGAATCAGTGGAATTACGGATGGGTATATGGCATAAAATTGCTCTGGTGTCCTCACGACACCGGTAATTAACATAGCTATGCTAATCATGCTAAAAATAAAGAAGGCAGCAATCATAATAATTATTCCTAGATTATCTCCTACCTCATAATTCATTACATACTTAAACACGATTAATACGACAACGACCTGAAACATTGTGATCAGAAAGCTATATAAAATGTATCCGCAATACATACTCGTTTTGCTCAAAGGTGATAAAATCATCCGATTCCTGACACCGGAAACCTTGTCATGTGTCACATTGTTTACTTTTAGACCGAGAATAAACATCGAAATCAAAAAAGTAAAAGCAAACAATAATTGAGTACTCATGTTATAGTTAGGATTCTCTTCACTATCAAGTCCTTGAACCTCAATCTGAAAAGGTGGATCGGCTAGATAGCTCTCTATTTGAGTCCGAACATTTCCATTTCCTTCTGACTGAGTAATCGCACTAATTTGTGCCTCTCGTTTAAATACTTTTTCAACATACTGCTGAACAAAATAGACCGTCGGAAGTTCACTGGCTGTGATTAATCTATAATCCATCTCCATTAACTTAACTGCTACATCAATCTTCCCACCCTTTACATGTTCACGGGCTTCATCGGGATCAACTACTTCAAATTGAAAGGAATCATCCTCATTCAACAACTCTTTCCACTTTTCCTCAATTTCAGATGCATTCTCTTCCTCACTAAATATCGCAATTGTTGTAGGTGAATGAACACCTCCCGCAAATAAGAGGGTAGCGAGAATACTTCCAGCAATAAATAATAGAATCATTAACGGATTTCGTCTATCTTTGGCAAATTGTGCCCATACTACTGAATACATTACGCTTCCCCCCTTTTTGGATACAAGGCTAACCCAATTACAGTACATAGTAAAAAGAACCCTATCAGAACTACGCTTGGAATGACGATGGAGGATAACTCCTCAAATTGGATCCAATTCGTTAACATCACTAAAGATAGACCGTTTGGAGTCCATTCCCCCATTTGTTGTAACCAATCAGGTAATATATAAATAGGAACAAAATTCCCACCGATTATACCAAACATTAAAATAACGAACATAAAAATTCCATTTGCAGCATCGATATTATTCATTCTAAGTAATATAGAAGTGAAAACTGCTGCTAAGCTGGAAATTGCCAACGAAAGAATAGTAACAATTCCAACGGTTCCAAGCCAAAAAATCATAGAACGGTCAGGAAATACATCTAGTAGAAAATGAGACAGAATAAATACAAACATAATTTGTAACCAAGCTAAGCAAAATGTTGAGACCATTTTACCTATTAGAAATAGGATTGGCTTACTATTCGTCAATAAGATTCGATTAAACACCTGTTGCCTTATTTCCACTCCAGTTTTAGATGCTACTGTCGCTGATAGGAATAAAGCAAAAAGTGCGCCCATTGCAATCGTAAAATATTGGGTTAATGTAAAACTTGCCCCTGTTCCGACTTTCTCAAATCCTCCCTCTGGCAAAGTCACTTCAGCCATCGTTGCACCTTCAATTTCCTGCATAGCAAAATGATAATTCATGTGATCAGTAAATCCATAAACGATGTTGTATAAAGCACTACTGTTATTTGTATCTTTTTCCCTTTTAAATTTTAATGATGTTGTTGGGGATGTTCCTACAAAAGCAGCATATAAACTATCAGTTGTAAATCCTTCAGGTATGACAAGGATGCCGTCAAGGTCACCCTTTTCAACTTTGATTATGGTCTCTGATTCCTCAAGTTTATGAACCGTCACCCAATTTTGTAATTCCTCACTGTCAAGATAATCAAATAATATTTGAACGGGATTTACATAACTTACTTGCGCCACTATCTCTAATGCTTCATCTTCTGGTAATAAGGCTTCCTTGACCAACTTTTCCTTCAATTGTGCCAATGCTTCTGCTTCGTTATCCTGATTCACGACCGCTAATTGTAAATCCATGGACAACTCGTCATCGTTATCAAATATTCCTGCAAAGGCAAAATTTAACACGAATACTAAAACGATTGGGAGCACAAGTACCGTAATAAGCTCCTTCCGATCGCGCCAAAATAGTAACAAATCCTTTGTAATAAAACTTCGCATAGCCTAGACCTCCTTAATCCCGTAATGTACGTCCAGTTAAATGTAGGAATACATCCTCCAAACTAGGAGTTTCTGTATGAAAGTTAATTAATTGAATTTGATGTTGGTCAGCAAGGTAGACTAGCTCACTAATCAAATTACTTTCTTTTTTTGCAATAATCTTTAATTCCAACTGAGAGGTCTCCACCTTACGAATACCGTTAATTGTTTTTACATGCTCGACAAATGCTTCCTCCAGCTTATTTACCTTCACTCTTATCGTATCTTCTGTTGACAAAATACTTAGCAACTCAGCTTTTGTACCTGATGCAATGATTTCTCCATGATCCATAATGTATAATCGATCACAGAGCTGTTCAACTTCTTCCATATAATGACTGGTGTAAAGAATGGTTGTTCCATCTTTTTCGTTTAACTTGCGTACCGTTTCCAAGATATGATTTCTCGATTGTGGGTCAATGCCAACTGTAGGCTCATCTAAGATTAGAATTTGTGGCCTGTGTAATAATGCTGCGGCAATGTTGACCCTCCGCTTCATACCACCGGAAAAAGTTTTCACTAAATCTTTTTGTCGATCTGCTAGGCCTACAATTTCCAAGACTTGTTGGATGCTTACTTCCAATTCTTTCCCCTTCATTTTATAAATAGATCCAAAAAATTTAAGATTTTCATAGGCTGAAAGCTCCTGATAAAGCGCTAATTCCTGTGGAACTACACCTAAAATTTTCCTGATTTCCTCTGGTTTATCGATAGTGTCTACACCATTTAACTTTATCTCACCATCTGATGGCTTTATCAAAGTTGAAATCATCGAAATAGTCGTCGATTTTCCGGCCCCATTTGGTCCTAACAAACCAACTGACTCTCCTTTGTTCAGATATAAACTAACATCTTGCACTGCCTTTTTTCCTTTGAAAGATTTACTCAAATGTACCGTTTCAAGCATAGTTTTTCCTCCTTTTCCTCAGCTAGTTTCTTAATTGCATCATAAAATAAAAAAAACAAAGTCACTACTGACTTTGGTCACTTACCAATTAGGCGCTTATTACTTTAGTCATTTTTTCTCAAGCTCAAACCAGTCCATGACGAATTGCATAGATTGCTAGTTGGGTTCGGTCCCTTAATTCCAATTTATCTAATATGTGACTTGTTTGATTCTTGACCGTGCCTACTGACAAGCCTAGTCGGTCCGCTATTTCCTTATTGTTCAGTCCCTCTCCAATACATCTTAATATCGCTCTTTCCCTTGGCGTTAACGAAGGATCAACGGATTCCTCCCCTTGATTTTGAAGTAAAACAGGCATGACCTTTGCCGCAACCTGGTCCTCCAATGAGAGTCCTCCACTTAGTGCACTTTTAATTGATCGTATCAATGACTCCGTATCCCCATTTTTCAGCATATAACCACTAACACCTAATTTTAGGGCGTCCATCACATATTCATTATGATCAAATGTTGTTAACATCAGAATTTTCATGTTAGGAAAACGAGAGCGTATTACCTTCGCCGCTTCTATTCCATCCATTTCAGGCATCCGTATATCTAAAACAGCCACATCAAACAGTTGTTTTTCACATAATCCGACCGCTTCCTTACCATTACCAGCTTCTCCAGTTACTTCAATTTCTCGATCAGTTTCAATCATTGCCTTTAACCCTTGGCGCACCATAACTTGATCTTCCGCTAATAACACCTTAATCACACTACCCGCTCCGTTCTATTAATCGTATCATGCCTCTTACTACAAATTGGCGCTCATTATAATTGACCTCTAATGAACCGCCCACTTTTTCTAATCGCTCTCGCATTGCCATCAGTCCATATCCCTCTTGAAAAAAGGTAGTAGGTTTCGTTAGATTAATGACTTCAAAACGAAAAATACTCCCTCCAGGCGATTCAAATATAACTTGAGCCTCTCTTGTTGAGCTATGCTTCATTATATTAGTCAATGCCTCTTGAACAGCGCGATAAATCGCAAAGGACTGCTCCCCTGTTAATGGTGTAGCAAACGCTCCGTGCTGAACAGAAAAACTAACTTTCATAAAGCTTTCCATTTCTAATTTGCGAATTAATCGTATGACACCTTGTAGTCCGCCTACTTCTCTTTGCTTAAAAGACCTTACCGCTCTTCTTGTTTCCTCTAGGCTTTGTTCAGCTAAGTCTTTAAGATTTTTGATCTTTTCTTTGTCCTGTTCAGCTGCAGTTAAGCGGAAAGCTTCGAATTGCATAATTAAAGCTGTAAGTTTATGACCTACAGAGTCATGTATTTCATGACCAATTAGACTCCGCTCATCCTGTCTAGCCTGCTCTTCCTCTAGTATAAGAAGCCGTTTCATCCTCCTGTATTCTAGAAGTAAGGCATCATTCTTCTTTTTCATCTCTGCTTCTCGCATATGTAATGATTGATAATGAAACAATGCGAGCACAACTAAAAGGTATAAAAGTCCACACCAAGCTAATTCTAAACCAGTGAGAGACGACTCCATCCCGATCCACATAGCACTCCCTAGTTGAATGACAAGCACAACCAGACTTTTCAATCGGGAAAGGTAAAAAAAGGCTTCAGCAACTATTAATAGTTGCACGAGTATTACATAGGGATTCAATACACTGTCTATTGGATAAAAAATGATTATAGTGGTCAGCGCTTGCACACAAAAAAAGGCGGTTTGCAATAACGGTTTTTTTGTAAAAAGTGGAAGAATAAACAGCACGATAAAAAATAGGCATATACTCACTAATCGTATTTCGTTTAAACCAGGTTGTATATCTATTAAAGCTAATAGCCAGACAATACAATGAATAGCAAGCCAAATTAAATACGTTTTCTTCATAATGACAAGCTCCTCCAACCAAATCTCGAAAAGTATCATTTTCCCAAATTATACTATGATTCATTAAGCATCGCATCTTGTTCATCAATTAGTAATCAAGGACGTTGGTATTCTACAAAACTTATGGAAGATTGAGAGGGGTTCTCTAGGACATTTCGATGCGCTTTGACTAGTGAAATGACGATTAGCAGGATCCTAATAAGCTTTAATTGTGAACTCCCTTTTGTACATTGAGGGTTTTTCTACAAGCTAAAAACCCTTGCTTTGCAAGGGCTATGTCGATATCCATCCAATTGAAAACCTATTCCTTTAGTTGACCCTGATAAACATCCTCCCATGAATGAAATCCATCCTTTATAATGGTTTCATCTAGATTGGTTTGATCAACGGCAATAGGGGAGAGTAGGACTGAAGGCACTTGAATTTTACCGTTGTTAACAAAGCGATCCGCCCCTACGTCTTCTCCTTTGGCCATTTTCACTGCAAGTTTGGCTGCTGTTTCAGCTAATAGATTAATAGGCTTATAGACGGTCATTGTTTGTGTACCTTTTACTATTCTTTGAACAGCTGCAAGCTCTGCGTCCTGCCCCGCTACTGGAAGAATACCCGATAGACCACTTTCTGAAAGTGCTATGATGGCACTCTCAGCTGTGGCATCATTGGCTGCAATGACTGCATCAATTTTGTAATGATTTGCCTGCAACGAATTTTTCATATTCTCATAAGCATTCATCGGAAGCCAATTTTTTGTCCATTGGTCATACACAACGGTAATGTCCCCTTTTGCAATTAGTGGTTGAAGAACATTATAGACTCCTTTTCTAAATAGATGAGCATTGTTATCCGTATCAGCACCCCCAATATAAACATATCTTCCTTTCGGAACGAATTGAGTAATCGCCTTTGCTTGAAGCTCACCAACCTGTTCATTATCAAACGATACATACAGATCAAGGTCGGCATTTTTTATAAGTCGGTCATAGGAAATTACTTTAATACCCTCTAAATGTGCTTTATGAACAATAGCAGCTGTAGCCTCTGCATTATGAGGGACTACTACTAATACATCTACACCTTCGTTAATTAAAGTTTCAGCCTGTATGATTTGCATGGCATCGTTTCCATTAGCGGCCATCACTCTCACCTCTGCCCCCAATCTCTCTACTGCAGCCTTGAACAAATCACGATCCCTAATCCACCGCTCCTCTTCCAAAGTGTCCATGGAAAAACCAATGACTATTTTTGAATCTGATGTTGAGTTACTTTGTAAGGGTGTATTTTTATGAACAACTGCCTGATTAGGTTGTTCACATGCAGTTACGTATACCATTAATAAAATGAGAAAGAAAGATAGATTTAAATCAGTCATATATTTAGACACTCCCCTCCTCCTTTCTTGTTCATTCTTGTTCTACTTTCCAATAAGAGATTTCCGATATTCCTTCGGTGAAAATGAGTTAACCTTTTTGAATACTTTGCTAAAGTAGTTAGGGTCGTGGTAGCCTACTTCAAAGGTAATTTCCTTTATACTTTTTCTAGGATCAGAAAGCAGCTTCTTCGCCTTTTCCATCCTACATTCTGTAAGGAAATCAATATAATTGATTCCTAATTTTTCTTTGAACATTTTACTAATATAAATCGGACTTAATCCAACACGTTTCGCTAGCGTATCTAATGAAATATCGTGCTGCGAATGCTCGATAATGTATTGTTTAAGCTGATGAATGGTATCGGCTTCTAGTTTACTAAAATGTTCTTCGTATGATTTGATCATTCTATCTAGAAGCTGATCAGTTGCAGGTTGAAGCTGACGGTAATCGGAGATTTGGTACGTGTACATGGGAGTCTGTGTTTCAATCCCCATTTCCATGAATACACGGGAAATCAGCCATAGCACTTCTAATAACCGCTGCTGGGTATATAAAATATTCCCGTTTTCATTTTCAAAAAATTGGGTGATATTCATGAGGTGAACTCGTATTTGTTCCCATTCTCCCCGCCTAATCAAGTCAGAGAATTCCTTTTCTCTATGCTTCTTAAGTGGATCTTGATTTCTAGTATGTGGGGTAACGTCATCTGAATAAAAGTGGAATTTTGCTGGTATGCCCGTATCCATGCTGGACATCAAGGCATGATGATACGATTGACGAATTCCTTCCCATGAAGTGCATTCACTTCCTATTCCAATAAACCACTCTTCTCCAAAGTCTACTTTTGCTAGAGAAAGGATTTCTCGTGCTAGCCTCATTGCTTGAGAACGAAAGGACTGTGTTGTATCTCTGAACACAACTATAGGAAGTTGACAGTTATATAAAGGACCTACCCAGCCCGATTTTGAGGCTCGAACCTTTTCTTTAATCGAGGAATGATATACCTTTTCCGACCCAGGTAGTACAACGAGCATGATAAACATTTCATTGCTATAAGGAATCTCTAGCATCTCAATTAACATATCAACATGCACTTCATGAACATGATCATACAATAATTGGGTGACCACATCTGTTTCTATCACAGCAAGAGTTTTTTGTAACCGTAGCTTCTCTTTTTCAAAAAACTGCTTCTCTTCTTCAATCTTGTTAAGAATTCTCCCAACTGTCACTACGATATCACTTGGTTTACTTGGCTTTAATATGTAATCTTTCACCCCGAGCTTAATTGCATGGCGCATATACTCAAAAGAGTCAAACGCTGTAACCATAATAAAATGAGTTGAAGGATGCCGAGCACTTATCCGTTCTACCGCTTCAAGGCCATTCATACCTGGCATTTTTATATCCATTAACACTAATTCAGGTTGGAACTCGTTTGCGATTTCTACTGCCATTTGCCCATTTGAAGCTTGTTGAATGATTACAGTGGAAAAACTTCGCTCTAGTATCGCCTGCATACCTTCTCTTTCAATCTGTTCATCATCAACTAGCAGGAGCTTGATCATCCTTGTTCACCCCTTTTTTTGATAAGATTAAGAACAACCTTCGTACCAAGTCCCTCTTCACTTTCAATCTGAATAACATCCGCATTTCCATAAAACATCCGCAAGCGTTTCACCACATTTGAAAAACCGATCCCTGTTGAATGACTCTCTGATTGAATAGTATGTTCATTTAAAATATGCGTGATCTTCTCCTCCGGCATCCCCAATCCATCGTCCTCTAGTTCAACAACGACTTTCTCTCCTGCATCCTTTACACGTACCCAGATGGTACCTCCTTCTATTTTTGGCTCTACTGCATGAATCACGGCATTCTCAATAATGGGCTGCAGGGTAAATGACGGAATCTGAACGGACAGACCCGAATCATCGATTTCCATCTGAAATTGCAAGCGGTCTGTAAACCTAGCCTTCTGTATATCCATGTATTGCTGTAAGACGGTGACTTCCTCGAGAAGGGTTACCGACCTGTTTACCTGCTTTAAGTTATATCTAAAAATACCTGCTACACTAACAAGAAGGTTGCTTGTCTCCTCTGCTCCTTCTAAGTAAGCCTTCTTTGATAAAGTATTGAGTGTATTAAACAAAAAGTGCGGATTGATTTGACTTTGTAAGCTGCGAAACTGACTTTCTTGTAGGAGAAGTTTACTTCTTTGCAGTTCTCTTTCTAATTGTGCCTTCTGCTTAATTTTTATAATAAGATCATTAATATCAATACGCATTCGGTCGAAAGTTCTTGCTAAAAAAGCGATTTCGTCATTTGTTTCAACCTTTATTGGTAAATCGAACCTCCCTTTTGATAGCTCACTCGCAGCTTTTGTTAATTTTCCAACTGGTCTAGTAATAGATAGTGAGAACCAATAGGTAACCACTAGTAAGATGAGACCAATAAGAAGAATGACCCATATCCCTAGTTTTATAACCTCCGTAGATTGCTTAATAATATTTCGATAAAAACGGTTATATGTTTTTAACTCTTTGTCTAGTAAAGTTAAAGTCATTTCAGATATATAGGTTGATATGCTTGTAGCATGTGAAAACTCTCTTTTAGATGACTCCGCATCATTCTCAATTTGGAAAAGAACAATACGATCTGTTGTTTCAATGAAGCTATCAATCAAGTGAATATAATTGGTTAACGTAAATTGATTTTCGATATTTTGTAAAGAAGCTACTTCTTTTTTGGCAGTCTGAATTCTATCTATACTATTATTTAATAGGGTTAATTTCACATTTGAAGGATCAAGTAAATAATTATTTAAATCAGTAATAGTTTGTTGACTTGCACTTGTGACCTCATTCATCATTAAGTAACGTTTTAGAATATCGTTATATTGCTTTTGGGTTTTATAGTTATAGAAGGTTAAGGCAATCCAAATGACGGTCAAGCACACTAATACAACAGTGGTTAAAGTTAAGATCTTTCGCTGAATGCTATTCATGGTAGATCCTTCGCTTTCAAGACGTTGATTTCTGTAAAATAACCATCTATATTAAGTGGCACGGTTTCACCTTTCAACCATTCTAGTAGCTTTTCTACACTAATTTCACCCATTTTTTCTGGCTCTTGTTCGATGATGGCATCAATTTTACCTTGAGTTAATAGAGAGAGTGTTTCAGGTCCATCATCAAAAGAATAGATAAATAGTGGGTCAACTTGAAAACGCCTACTTATTTCTTGAACCATTGGACCTGCCACTTTAGCATTTACAGCAATAAACGCCTGTGCATTTGGTACACGATTTAATACATCTTGTGTCGTGGTAATAATATGCTCCCTCGTATTAGGGGTTTCTGCATGTACGATTGTAACATCCGGATAATTCTTAAGAGTTTCTTGTATTCCTCTCAGTCTCTCAACCTGATAGTATTCTTGCAGATTGTCATATAAAAGTACGAGTTCCCCAGAGGGTCCCATGTCCCTGATTAGCTGTTTTGCTATGAGTTTACCAGCTATGTACTGGTCTGAACCAACATATGTCTTACGGAGACTTTCTGTCATAGGGACGTCATTAGCCACTGTAATAATCGGAACACCATAGAAACCTGCTTTTATTTTTGTCATGTCGATGAACTCTTCTGTATCTAGCCCTTGCACAATTATACCGTCCACCTTTGAATGAATTGCGATATCGATCTTCTTTAAGAAGTCCTCTTCATTATTTCCGTAGCTTCCCCACACTTCTAGACTCACACCGTTTTCCTTTGCTTGTAATTTAGCCCCGTTTGCCACCTTGTCCCAAAAAGGCGTTTCTAAATCTTGAGTAATAAGGACAATTCTCATTTTTGATTCTCCTATATTAACTTCTTGCGGCATCTCCCAATCGGAGTTAATGACGTTCTTGGCTGTTATAAACGTAAGGTAACATAGGGTAATTAATACACTACAAAGTGAGAATATTACAATCTTTCGCAATCGTGATGTCTCCTTTTTCTATACAATCTATGCTTATCTTATCATGAAATAAGTAACATTTATTAAATATTCAAAAAACAAAAGATCATGCGTAGTAGAAAAAGGGCGAGTGGATTTGAGGATATGGCCATAGGGAAATGGGAGAGAATACTTTCCCCCACTTACCATGAATGGGGTTTATTTTTATTAGTTATCTCTTTTTTCTAGTCATAACATCAAATATTACCGCACCCGCTAGTACGCCACCTCGTATCATATATTGATAGGAGATTCCTACTCCTAAAAGATTCATTCCACTTGTAAGAGAAGCCATAACGATGGCCCCAATGATGGCTCCGGTTACTTTTCCAACTCCTCCAGCAGAAGAAACTCCACCTACATAAGCTGCTGCAATGGCATCAAGCTCAAATAATGTACCTGCTGTAGTCGTAGCAGATTGTAAGCGTGCCGTAAATAATATACCTGATAGGGCGGCTAGCATTCCCATTGATCCAAAGACAATATACGTAATCCTTTTTACATTAATCCCCGTAAGATGTGCTGCCTCTGGATTACTTCCTACTGCATATATGTGTCTACCAAGTACGGTCTTTGTTGATAGGAAATGATAAATGAGAACAACTGCTAACATGATAATGACAGTCCATGAAAATCCATTGTATCCTGCAAGAATCCATGTAATATAAGCAATGATGGCAGATACAATCACTAATTTTATCGTAAAAATCCCTTTTGAAACGACATCAAAGTTGTACTTCTTTTTATTTTTACGAGTAGAAAGTTCACTCATAATATAGAACACAATACTTACAGCACCAACAATTAATGACAATACATGAAGCCCACCTACTTCATATAATGAAGGAATATACCCGTTCCCGAGGGCATTAAAGTTGTCATTTTGAATAATAATGGTCCCCGTCTTTTCTGTTACCTGCAATAGAGCACCACGGAAAATCAACATACCCGCTAATGTTGCAACGAATGATGGTATCCCAATTTGAGCAACTAATACACCATTCAGAAGTCCAACAAATATACCAAATAGTAGAATTATTGGTATTGTGACAATAATCGGCATCCCTGCTTGCGTAAGAAGAATCGCGGCAATGGCTCCAAGAAAACCTGCCGCATAACCAACCGATAAATCGATATGCCTAATCACTATGACTAGCGTCATACCTACTGCCAAAACCGCAATATATCCAGCTGAATCTAGTAAATTACTAATATTTCGAGATGACATGAATAGTCCGTCTGTCATGATGGAGAAAGATAGAATAATGACGATTAAAGCGATATACATCCCATAGTCGCGTATATTTTCATTAATTAATGTTTTAGCTTCACCAAGTAAATTCATGGGTTTAACCTCCTATTGGGTAGCAAGCTGCATAATTTTTTCTTGATTGGCTTCCTCAATTGACAACTCACCTTTTATTTCTCCCTCTGCCATAACATAGACTCTGTCACTCATTCCTAATACCTCCCCTAACTCGGAGGAAATCATAATTATACTCAGCCCTTCATTAATTAGTTCATTCATGACTGAATAAATCTCAAACTTAGCCCCAACATCTATACCACGAGTTGGTTCATCTAATATGAGGAGCTTTGGTCCAACAAACAGCCATTTTGCTAGTGATACCTTTTGTTGGTTACCACCACTTAGATTGCCTACTTCCTGTTCTATGGAGGATGCTTTTATATAGAGTGAATCCTTATATTCATCTGCAATTTTGATCTCCTCGTTGTCGTTAATGATTCCTTTCGAAGCGATGCCCGTAAGATTGGCAGACGTAATATTGTTCTTAATGTCTTGTAGCAAGAACAATCCATCACCTTTTCGATCCTCCGTAACATATGCAATACCTGCTTTGATTGCATCACTAGTATGTCTAAAAGAAGTGGACATCCCGTTAACCGCTAAATCACCTTGTAATCTATAATGTTTCGCGTTTCCAAAAATACTTAAAGCAAGCTCAGTACGTCCTGATCCCATTAGTCCGGCAATTCCAATAATTTCTCCTTTTTTCACATCAAGACTTACATCCTTGACCACTTCTCTTCCTAATTGAGAGTCGTAAGCTGACCAGTTTCTTAACTCTAGTACCTTTTCACCGAATTCTTTTTTGGGTCTCTTCGGATAAATATCATTAATTTCCCGTCCTACCATGTTCTTAATAATAATACTTTCGGAAATTTCCCCTTTTGACGCATCCAATGTACAAATCGTTTGTCCATCACGAATGACGGTTGCCTTGTCAGCAATAGAAATAACTTCCTTTAACTTGTGAGATATCATAATGCATGTGATTCCTTGTTTTTTTAACGACCGTAATAGTTCAAGTAGGTTTTCGCTATCGTCTTCATTTAAGGCTGCGGTTGGTTCATCTAGGATTAATAGCTTTACATCCTTACTTAATGCCTTAGCAATCTCAACAAGCTGACGCTTTCCAACACCAAGCTCTTTAACAAGAGTTTCTGGATTCACATTAAGCTTTACCTTTTCTAGCATTTTTTTCGCTTCAATAATTGTTTTACTCCAATCAATTAATGATCCTCGCTTTACCTCATTACCAGCAAATATATTCTCGTAAACAGTTAAATCAGGAAATAACGCAAGCTCTTGGTATATAATCGCTATTCCTGCTTTGACACTATCGTTAATTTTATTGAATTGTTGAACTTTACCTTCGAATACTATGTCCCCTTCATAGGAACCATATGGATATACACCACTTAGTACCTTCATTAAGGTAGATTTCCCCGCTCCGTTTTCACCAATTAAACAATGAATCTCACCTTTTTCCACTTTAAAATTCACATTACTTAACGCTTTAACACCTGTAAATTCCTTTGAGATTTCATTCATTTCTAACATGTAGTGGCTCATCTTTCACACCCCTTGTATGGCGAGATAATAATTAGAAAAACTTTGCTAGCGCCAAGTCTTTAGACGGAGGCGCTAGTTTAGTTTTTCTTATGCGTTAAGAAAGTAGTTATACTTTCTAATTAGCCCAAATAGTGATAGATATCTCTATCACTATTCCGGATTCACCAAATTATTGTTTATAGTCCTGTGAATTCGCCAGCTTCATAATAACCAGAGTCGATAAGCTCAGCCTTCACGTTCTCCTGATTGACAACAATCACATCAGTTTGCTTCGCATTTACATCAACAACACCGTTGTTATAAGAACCAGTTGTTTCAGGTGTACCACCATCAAGAATCGTCACAGCCATTCCCATTGCATCTGTTACAAGCGTACGGACATCTTTAAATACAGTCATAGATTGTTTACCATCAATCACATATTGAATAGAAGCCTTTTCCGCGTCTTGACCTGTAACTGTATAGCTAGTGATATCTCCGTCTGTTGCAAATACATCGGCAATCGCCCGTGCTGTCCCATCGTTAGGAGCAAGTATTACAACTTCTCCTTTTAAATCATTACTTGCAGCAGTCAAATGAGTTTGAGCTTTATTTTTTGCTTCATTTGGATCCCAGTTAGTTGTTACTTGCCCTAAAATCTTACTCATCTGATCACGAGTAAGGTCAGCAGTATCTTTTAAAGCCTCAGCTTCGCTTGAGTTTGCAATCTTAAATGTTCCATCTGCAATCTTTGGTTGAAGAACTTTCCAGGCTCCTTCAAAGAATAAGAAAGCGTTATTATCAGATGCTGCTCCTGCGTATAAGTAAAGTGGTACGTTTGAACCATTGGCGTTATCAATTAAGTATTGACCTTGAGCTGCCCCCACTGCCACGCTATCAAACGTTACATAATAATCCACTGCATCTGTGTTTGTAATTAAACGATCGTAAGAAATAACAGTAATTCCTTCTTTCTTTGCTGCTTCAACAGCTGCAGCTGCTGCATCTCCATCATGAGGACAAATAATGAGAACGTCGATACCTTTGTTAATCAAAGTTTCTACGTTTTCCTTCTCTTTTGCTGAAGATCCCTGGCTAAATAAAATTTCAGTTGTATACTTCGAATCTGCTAGAGCATCCTTAAAGCGCTGTTCATCTTGAACCCATCTTGGCTCATCTTTCGTTGGTAAAACGATTCCAACGTTTACTTCTCCCGCACCACTGGTACAAGCTGCAAGCATAGATGCAAACAACACCATAACAAGCATCAACGAAATTATTCTCCACCCTTTTTTCATTTTGGAACCCCTTTCAAAATGGTTTCTATTAATTCTACAACTTCATTATATTTCTAGTAATCTCACATATGTAAGCGTTATCAATAGCACTCTTTTAGTATTACCTGCAATTTTTTAGCTTATTGTACTATTCCCCTTGGATGCTATTACCCTCAAAGTAGGGGGAATTGAAAAAACAACAAGACGTTTGATTAACGTTGTTCTAACCTATCCTTGAAATTCGTAAACGATAGTAATGTAAATTGTTCATTGCTGTTCATCTAATGTTCATAATTGAGTGCTATTCTTTCCTATAATGAAAGGAGTGGTCAAAGTGAGTTGGCTTGAATTAGGAATGGCCTTGAATGGAATAGGGGTAATGTTAGGGTATGTAATAGGTGTGTATATGTATCATAGAAGGATGATCATCTGGGTTAGTGGAGGAGTGGTAATCCTTGGCTTGCATCTGATTTTTGAAGGTTACCGGGTACAGATGATGTTAATTTATCTACTCACTGCGTTCATTTGGTTGTCGTTTATCATGAAAGCTTTCCTAAGTAAGAGACGTAACGCTAAGCCTAACCGAAGACAATGGAAGCGAATGACCGTAGGAATCGTTACTTTGGTCATGATGGGAATTGCTCTTTCAATTCCACTATATGTAATGCCGCAACATAATCTTCCTCAACCGACTGGTGTCTTTACTATAGGTACGACAAACTATCACTGGGTTGATGAGAACAGACTGGATCCATCAACAGAGGAAAAAGACGATAACAGGGAAGTATCTGTTCGGTTATGGTATCCAGCTGATCCAATAGAAAATATGGTGTCTGCACCATATGCCTACTCCAAAAAAGAGATGAAACGCTTATCTCAAGGTACGTCTTTTTATATCAACATCCTACTAGATTCAATGAAACACTTTGTATCCCATTCATATGTAGAGCTACCGGTCTCCGCAGCAGAAACTCAATTTCCTATCTTGGTACTATCCCCTGGGTTCGGTGCATCCAACTTCATGTATACGAGCATAACAGAAGAACTTGCCAGTAACGGATATATTGTAGCAGCTATTGAACATCCGTATTATACGGAAATCCCAACCTTGTTTCCAGATGGCCGTAAAACCGATGGATTTGTTAGTGTGAAGGGCGATATGTCTAATTGGGACAATATGAATCCACATATTCAACTTTGGACAGAGGATGTTCAGTTTGTTCTAGACCAATTGGATAAATTAAATAAAAATGATTCGAAGGGGATATTTGATGAAAGAATAGATTTACAACGTATAGGAATGCTTGGTCACTCTTTTGGTGGTGCAACAGCTGTACAAGTGATGAGTCAAGATTCTCGGGTATTAGCTGGTGTTAATATGGATGGCTTCCCTTATGGGCCAGAGATTGAAGAGGGACTTCCGAATCCATTTTTATATATTTTCACAAAAGAAAGTAATAACTTTAGCCGGTTCCATTTTTCTGAGAAAGAATGGAAGCAATACCCCGGCCTTGACACAAAAGAGAAATACGTGAAGATGGCCACTGAGTTTAATCAAAGGAAAACCGGAATTCTCAAAAATGGAGGTGAAGAGTGGGTTGTTTCTGGAACGGATCATATGAGTTTTTCAGACGTTGGTTTATATTCTCCTTTACTAAGTCATTATCATCCAGCCATACAAAAGAAAATTAATGAGAAATTACTGCATTTTTTTGATAAGCATGTTAAAAAGTAGAGAGTGAGGTGAATTATTGTATGATAAAAATATTAATTGCAGACGATGATCCTTATATTCGTGAGTTAGTAAGACATGCCTTAAGATCGGAAAATTACAAAATAATAGATTCAGAGAATGGCAACGATGCGATAGAAAAGATTCATTCCGAAAGAGTGGATCTAGCCATACTAGATATCATGATGCCCGGTCTGAATGGCCTAGAGGTTTGTCAGGAGTTAAAAAAGTACTATGATGTTCCCGTCCTTCTCCTTACCGCTAGAGGAACGAGCTTTGACAAGATTTCTGGTTTTCAAGCTGGGACTGATGATTATTTAGTCAAACCGTTTGACTTTGAAGAATTAGCCTATCGTATTAAGGCCCTCCTTCGAAGATACTCTTATAATGTTGGATTTTCCGTACAAGTAGGTCCATTATATATAAACGCGGAGAGACAGGTTTATATGGATCAGAAGATGATCGAGCTACCACCAAAGGAGTTTGAACTCTTGTATTTACTTGCTTCTCATCCTAATCGAACCTATACTCGTGACCAGATTATCGAGCGTATATGGGGAGACAGTTTCGATGGTGATGAAAGAACGGTAGACGTCCATGTAAAGCGAATACGAGACCGTTTTTCAGCGCTCACTGATAGTATTAAAATTGTGACAGTGAGGGGACTTGGCTACAGGCTGGAGGTAAAACATGTTTAACACTCTCTATGTACGAATGATTTCATATTATATAGCTGCAGTCCTTATTGGCGTCGTGGTTGCCTGGGCGTTAGCCCTATACATATTTCAAGAATCTGATAAGAAGTTTACGACCGAGGAGCTTATCCAAAAAGGAGATTCTATTAAGCAATTATATATTCAATCGAATCCTAACGATTTGGATATGTTCCTACAGACTGTCGCTCGAATGACTTCAGTTGGAATAAAGGCTAAAGTAGCTGGTCAACAAGAATTAGAGTACATCAATTGGCCCAATGAGGAAAATTTCTGTAATTGTAGTGTATCGGTACAAGAAACATGGCAACTAGACGAAGGTGTTACCATAATCGAACTCATTGAATCAGAGCCAGTACAATCAAATGGGTTGCATGAAATTGCTATTCTACTGACAATTGTCCTCTTAATCGGAAGTCTGATTTTTTTATTATTTGCTAAACTACTGGTTAAGCCCATCCATCAAGTCACGAGAGCAGCCAAACAATTAGCAACTGGTGATTTTAATGTCCAACTTCCAGAAACAAGACAAGATGAGGTAGGATTGCTATCCAAAACAATGAATAGCATGGCATTGAAGTTGGGACAATTAGATCGCGAACGAATTGAGTTTGTTGCAAATGTATCACATGAATTTCAATCTCCACTGACCGTCATAAAAGGGTTCGCATCGATGCTTCAAGAGGAAGCAAATGATGAAAATATGCGAAGGCGTATTTCAAAAATTCTCATTAAAGAAAGTGAACGCTTGTCTAATTTGAGTGATAATTTACTCCGGTTAGCTTCACTTGATTCGGACAGGTATAAAATATCCCCTTCTCACTTTGATGTTGCAGAACAAGTAAGACGTACAATTTTATCTTTTGAACCCATTTGGTCAGAAAAGAAGTTAGTTGTCGAGATGTGTGCAGAAGAAACGATGATTGAAGCTGATGAGGAACTACTCAACCAAGTTTGGTACAACCTTATGTCAAACTCCATAAAATTCACCTCGCCTGGTGGAAGAATCAAAATAACGATAGAGGAGGAGATGAATTTTCTTAAAGTGAAAATTTTTGATAACGGACTTCCCATTTCAATAGAGGAACGAAAAAAAATATTTGGGCGTTTTTATAAAGTAGATCGAGCAAGAAATCGAAAAATGGAGGGCAATGGTTTAGGTCTATCCATTGTTAAAAAAATTATATCTATTCACAATGGATCCATTCAGGTCGTAGACGAAGAGGATGGAAAAGCGTTTGTTGTCCATATTCCTAAGAGCATATAATCTATTAACGTGCTAGGGCATGGTACTCTCACATAAAGAATTGAGAGTGCCCAGTCCTAAATATAAAAAGGATATTCTTACCTTATTTATCTACTGGATATCTATTATTCTAATTCTCTTTTAACTTGCGCTCGAAAATCTTCGTCTGTTAGAAATTTAAGCTGAAAACCATGTAAATTTTTTGAAAGCTTCGCCTGTTCGAACGATGTTAAATCATTTGAAAAAAATGCGAGTTCTGTTTCATTTCCTTCTTTATCCGTTGCATACATTGAATTGGTGAGGACAAAAGCTGTTGATCCACCCTTTTGCCCTGCATGTACTAGCCACTGGCGGTTACTTGGGTTTTCCATTAATTGTTCCATAACCGGATCAAGATAGTCATAAACCCTTTGTTCAAAATATGACTTATTATTAAGTTTTCTCATAATCGATACATAATCTTGAGCTGTGGCACCAGGTAAACGATCAGACCATATTCGCTGTATGTCCATATTTAAGTCTTTTAGTAATAGCTTTTTCTCTTGTTCTGTTAAAGGCTGTTTTAGCCAACTGTTATGAATATCAATGGCCAGACGGCGATATTCCTCCATCTCCATCCTATTCAAGACAGCAACCAGTTCTTTCTTAGACAAGTTTCTCTCTTTTTTCAAATGCTCTGGGATGAATAACGCACTTACAATTGGGTAAAGGCTGTCATGATTGGCTACATGTAAGCTCTGTAGAAGATGCTCTATATGATCTAATCCTAGTAAACTCATTAAATATTCAGTATTAGCATTAGAACTATAACTAATCATCCCTTTCGCTACTTCACTTAAGGGGATATGTTGAAGGTCTATTCCACTATTGGTAAGATGCTTTATCCACCCTTCGTGGGCCCCACCGTCGGTTTTTGGAATGAAAAATGTGTTTAGTTCCTTCGTACTTACCGTTTCGTTTGGATTAATGATGCCTTCCGATGCCTGCCTTGCATCTTCAATCGCTACAATAATTTTCACTGTACTCGCATCACATTTTGGTTTACCTCTACCCATTTCTCCTTATTAAAATGAATGGATAGCGATACTTGCTCTAATTCTTTCTTATCTTTTATAAACTGTAAAATATATTCAGGATCTTCTTTAGCTACATCCTTCTGAAATAACCATATTCCAACTCCAAATATCAATAAAACGAAGAGAATTATTCCGACTATACTCCAAACCACAATATTCAAAATGTCTCCTCCGATATTTATTATTACGATTTAATGATAAATTAGAAAATAACATTTTTTTAAATTTACTACTTTCCTACAATGTTTCTACTCCTTCAAATACTAGTGCCATATTAATCATTAAAGTAATTCTTTAAATTAGCCATTTCAGTAACGACGATGATTTTGTCATGATACATAGAAAAGTTTCGATAAAAAGCCGGTTTACCAACCTCTTCAAAGTAACGGTTCCATTTAAACATTTTAAAAAATATGTTTAATGTCGGTTTGTAATTGGCTTTTTCCAATCGAAGCGTTTGTTTAATAAATCTCTTAATGATTCTGTAAGTCCTAATTGAATACTTTGTGTCTAAAAAAATGATCAAATCAGCATTATGAAAACTATCAGCCACCCAATCCTCATTGTGAACACCCTCTATAATCCAGCTTTCCCTTTGGAGAATATCATGGAAGTAGTCCTCTCTTTCTTTTTCTTTCCTTCGAATATCTCCATTTGGATGTCTGATCCAAACAACATTATCTAATTCATAAAATGGAATTTGTAGCTGTTTAGATAATTTTTTTGCTAACGTGGTTTTTCCACTTCCAACTGAACCAATGATATGAATTTTTTTAGGAGTTTCCTTTTTCATGCATCGCCTTTCCCCTATCTCTATACTTGACTACTATAACCAGCATACCTCCCACTATTTGTAATTACGGCCTTATTCCATGGTTATCTTTTTCCATTCTACGATTCTAGTAACATTTTGTATGTAATTTTCCGGTGAGCTCCAATGTTTATAACGATCAGGAACTTTTATATTTTTATTCGTTAAACCTTCACTCGTAATCAGGCATAACTCGTTGATGTAACGGGTAAGTAGTGTGATGTCTTCCTTTGTTCCGACTAAACCATGACCTGGGATTGCAGCATCTATTTCTAATGTATGGATCTTCTTTAAAATCTCCATCCATTTTAAAGGATTGGTTTCCTCAAAAAATGTTGGATGACAATGAACAAATAATAAATCTCCCATGAACATTACTTTTTCATCAGGAATATAGAGCATGGAATCACAAAACGAATGACCACCACCTAATGTGAAAAGCTTTGCGGATCTTTCAGACCCATAGAAGCTTATCTCATCATGAAAGGTTTGAGAAGGGAGTACTAATTCTAATGTAGGAAGTGATAGTTTAAGCTCCATAAGGAATCCAATTTGGTTATGCAGCTCCATCTCACCGTTTTGGGTTAACTGCTCTTTTAGTGTTTGGATATAGTTCGTTAAACCTTCTATATCGTCTTTCTGCTTTTTAATCCTTGTTGGGTGAGTATCCTTCATTTTAGAATAGGTAAGATTGCTTGAAATGATCTGACTGTCCTTGAATACTTGATTACCACGGATGTGGTCTCCATGCCAATGACTATTAATAACCCACTTAACTGGTTGCCCTGTAATGTTTTCAGCTAAAATTTTTAAGTCTTCCGCTGCTTGCTGTGTATTAAACGTGTCAAAGACAATTGTTTTATCCCCTAAATTTACAAAACCAGCATTCGCTCCAGAACCACCATCTTCTTTAGCGATGGCAGAATATACATGCTCACTAACTTTCTCTAGTGTGAAATGTTTACTCGTGAATGATCCGTTCATACAGTTCGCCCCTTTACCTTTTATATCTCCGAGCCACAACTATTTCTTGCTACGCATATAGAAATACTAGATTAATTGCAATCATCATACCATTTACCAAATTGTGTCATACATGAATCTTGTTTCACCCTATTATATGTACTGAAATCCTCTTCCCTAAATTCTGCGAGTGTTTTATCAAAATGTTCAGGGATAAAAATGTACCATAAATCTGACCATTTCTTTTCATTTTCATGCCCTCTTATCTCAATTGAAATGGAACCGGGAGATTTACTTTTAAAAAACCTCATTTCCTCTCCATCAAAATAGGCCAAGCAAGATCTAAACTCACAATACCGATTTTGCTCATTCATCATTAGTTTAAGAACACCCTTTATTCCAATTGTGTCTAACATATGATTGACATAGGCTCTTGGAAAACCATTCAATTCAGAAATAAAAAAGCCAGAATCTAAAGCAATACACGGACGCTTTACAATAGAATACGCTTGTAACACTTTTTGTTTTGCAATTTCTTTAATATCGTCACTTCTTGGTTCACTCAATTCAGCCTCAATAGGTAACACTTTTATATTTTTTAGTTCTTTTTGGGCGGATGCAATTTTCCCTTTATTGGTCGTTACAAACACTATTTCTTTCATTTCATTCTTCCTCCCTACAGAAAATGGAAATACCTCTATTATTCTATCATTTATTCCAAAATTTTATTAACTGCATTATATTCTAGAAATTCGCTTCTTTTATAGGCAGGGTACAACTAAATTTTGTCGAAAATAATAGATAAGCTTTTCGAGAGGAGATCAAAACTGTTGTTATATCAACTTATTCCAGCAATCCTAACCTTTATTCTAGTAAGTACTCTATCCCCCTTCTTCATTTCATTTCTTAGAAAGTGGAACTTTACACAGCCTATTAGAAAAGAGCTACCACAAGAGCATCATGATAAAAAAGGCACTCCTTTAATGCTAGGTAGTATTTTTATGGTAGGTGTGGTCGTTGCTTTATCGTATCATTCAAGTCCACTTATGTTTTTTCTAGTCAGTACATTTGTTTTATTTAGTTTAGTTGGCTTTCTTGATGATTTTTGGAAAGCCCAAAAGCAAGATCCTGGAGGTATATCAGCTAAAACAAAGCTTGTTTTTCAATTTATTATTACGATTTTACTTCTCTTTATTTTAATCAATGTATTTAATATTGAACCGATGGTTCACTTGTCTAAATCGATAAGTTTATTTCTTCCGCTAAGCTTATATATCGCGATAATGACTTTATTTATTGTGGGGTCAGCTAATGCGATTAATTTTACAGACGGAATGGATGGCTTACTTGGAATGGTATCGATTCCTACGTACTTTTTCTTTTTTATCATATCGGATTACACAGAAGTGAAGATATTTAGTTTAGTCATGATTGCAGGTATCGCTGGATTTTTAATCTATAACCTTTATCCTGCTAAGGCATTCATGGGTGATACTGGGTCTATGGCAATCGGGGGTTCATTATCCTTTCTAGCTATTATAGAAAAAGTAGAACTATTAATTCCAATTCTGTTTTTCATCTATTTACTAGAACAGTTTTCGGTAATGATCCAAGTTTTCTATTATAAAAAAACAAAAAAAAGATTGTTTTTAATGTCACCCATTCATTTCCATTATGGTCTTAAGTATGGCTGGTCAGAGAACAAAATAGTAACGGTTTTTGCCATTGTATCTTGGATTTGCACCCTACTTTGTCTTCTTTATTTTTACTTTTTTATGACTTAGCAATTAACTATATTTAGAAAAAGGAGAAATAAATCACAATCATGATTTAATTTCCCCTTTTTTCATTGGTTCTTTATTTATTTTGATTCATATACTCTGTAACAATCCGATATAAAAATGCAAGAGACTGTGCTCTAGTTAGGGAATCGTCAGGTCTAAATGATTGGACAGTCTTCTCATAATCCCCATCTTTATTTGGATATCCTGTTGAAATCCCTTGATCATATAACCACTGAATAGCTTGTCCTTCTGTCACTTCCACTAAAGTAATAGCACGTACTAAGGTAGTTGCAACGTCTCCTCTTCTAATAAGAGCATCTTCATTCCCTTTTACTTGAATATTTAGTTCCTTCGCGACTTCATAAACATCAGAAGTCAGTTTTTCAGGGAACAGTACGCTAAACACATACGTTAGCAATTCTTTTTCAGATACGACTTCATTTGGATTGATTTTATCACCAGTTAAATAATTTTGAAGAACTCCCAGTTTTACTGCCCATTCCACTGGTTTAGACCAATATTGGTTATCTTGATAATCTGAATAGAGTGCAGATAAATTAAGTAAAGTTCCAGTTTTTACCCATAACGCAATGTCATCGATAAAATTAGCAGGTACATTGGCTGGTAAGGAATATTCTGCTCCAGTTGGGACACCATTGAAATTCACTAATGGGTGTGTTAAATCCGGATACATCTTATATTCCACATCAGATCGATGCATTAGCGCTTTTTTCCACCCTAGCAACTCCGTGGCAGGTACTTGTATATCCTTTACCCCTTGTAAAAATAGGGATGGATTTGACTGCTTCTTCGCTGTATTTGTAGCAGAGTACTTGACAAGATCAAACCACCAATAGGAGTTACCAAGCGCAAAGTTTTGAGGAATATTTTCTTTTGAGTATGCTGGATTTTTTAGTAAAGCAATTTGCTCCTCATACATAGCTACAATTTGTTTCTGCTGAGCAACCACTTCTTCTGGTAGTCCTGCTTCTATCGCACGCTCTAATGCTTGTTTTTGTTGAAATAATAGTAGATCTTCTAATTTACTACTTGGCGCAGCTGCATAAATAGATCCTGCTATTTTACCTTCCTTGTCTTCGTCAATAATCATCGGAAGCTCCATTCCGCCTTGACTATGTCCTAAAACGAATATTTTATCTTGATCAATTTCATCTAAATTTGATAGCAAATCGACAGCCTTTAACGCATCATATACTGACTCTTCTTTAATCGTCAAAGTAGGGTTCATTGCACTTTTCAAATTATGAGCATACGTTCTTTTATCATAACGAATAACAGCAATTCCTTGACTAGCAAGACCAACAGCTAGATCACGGAAGGGCTTTAGTGACATCGTTGTGACATCTTGATCTTGCGGTCCTGAACCAGCTACAAGAACAACGGCTGGAAATGGCCCCTCACCTGTTGGCATAGTAAGTGTTCCTGCTAACGGAAACGAGGAGCCTTCTCCTACCACTACTTCTTTTTCTACATAGTTTCCTGTATCATATGTAGGTTTTTGATAATTGCTTGGACCGTAATAAAAAGGAATATATAAATCTTCAATAGTCCCTTCTTCATTAACAAATAGGGTCACTGAAAATGGAGAAACTTCTCCTTCGACTGAAACCTCTGTTTTCGTAAACGGAATTCTATTATGAACATCGACACTCGTTACACTCGTTACGTTACCAAATTGTGTAGTTACCTGCGAAAATAACGTGCTTAGAAATTCTTCAGGTACATACTTTTTAAGCTCTGGACTAAAAGAGAGGTATGCCTCCGACCAATTCCCTTCCATTACATGATTCATAAAATCCTTACTTACCTTTTCATAGTTAACAACCTTTATAGGTACTGTTGACGTCTCTGTTGCATGCACGATGCCTCCTAAGTAACCAGTTGTTCCAATAGGAACAATCCCACCAACGGCAATCGTGGCAGCTAGTATGACCTTACTACCTTTTACAATCTTCTTCATCATCCACTTTCCTTTCTATTAGTTTTTTTTCTATAAATTTCTTAATCTACTATTTATTGTAAATATATTGGAGCATTTTGAACAGCGATAACCACCGAAACTTTCTATATACAAAATAAATTAGACTTGCACTACGACAAGTCATAGAACTTATGCAGTCATTTTTAACGTAGCTCCTAATTCAATTGCAAAACTGTCAAACTATGATTAAGGAAGAATTTGAAATCGCATAAACATGAACCTTTTTACTCCCTCTCATTATTTCCTTCTCAACGTTCATTCCTAATTTTTTGGCAACCATAATCGACGCTACATTACCAGGTTGAATCAATGCAATAAACCTTTCTATACCAAGTATATTAGACCCATAGTCCCTTAACGTAATGGCTGCCTCTGTTGCCAGCTTCTTCCCCCAATGTTCCTTGACTATCCAATACCCTATTTCATATTCAGTAGTGCCGTCAACCACTTGAGGAACGATCCCTGCATGACCGACTCTCATATTGTTCTCTTTATCAACTAGAATCATTAATCCTAAATCTTCCCGGGTTTTATACGTATTTAATATCCAATTCAAGAAGGTGTTTGTACCTTCTATGTCTCTTACCGTTCCTTCCCCAATATATTGAACCATCTCTGGGTCCGATACTAGAGAATATAAGAAATCAACATCATTTTCTGTATACTTCTGAAATGACAGTCTATTTGATTCAATTCTCATTGGAACCTCCATATTATTGTACTTAGTTCAAACTTTAATTAGCAAAAGCTTATGTTTAGTAGAATGAAGTAATACTCACTGTTATCTAAATAATTTTACTAGCGTCACGTCGTTTGACAAAGATGATAAGTTAGTTTTTCTTATGAACTGATAATATAAGAACTATCTTGGTTCTCAGCTTGTTGCCCCCCCAATGTTGGATCTAACCGCATCAAAATGTCCATAGAAACCCACTCACGGAAATGTTGTCGGATGTTCCCCCTTTTTCTTGAATCAATGATGGATCAGCTATCTCACTATACAACCACCTTATAGTCTGTTAGAAAGAAAAAATGGCTGTTGAGACTTTCTCGACAGCCTAAGAGCCATTTCGGTTCTTATTTTATTCGTATACTTGTTTAGTGACCCCATCCACCCCATATATCAATTTTATTACCATCTGGGTCTTTCACATAAAAGGATAATCCGCATTCACCATTATCTTGAATATCCTCTACATCTACTAAATTTCGTTTTAACCCCTCGTGGAATTCTTTAATATTTGTTACCTCAAGCGTTAAAATACATTGTTCATGTCCATCCACTTCTACAAAAGTAAGATTTCTTTTCTCGGCGGTTTTAATTAAGAAGATAGTTTGGCCTAGACAAATTTTAAGTTGTGCTTGAGTTGATTCTGCATTGACTTTATTAAGTAATTCTAAATGAAGGTTATTCACGTACCAGTCAGTAGATTTTACAATGTCCGAAACTGGTAGATAAATAGTGTTAATTGCTTTTACATAAGAAACCATTGGCTGAGTCATTTGTTATTTACCTCCTTATCATCTTTGAATACCACTTTCACCCTTGTCCTCCTTCCATATAGAATTATTAGAGGAAACATTTTCCAATTAATATTATAAGTGACCAACAAAGATATTGAAAGTAATTTTCTGAATAATTAAAATTCAAAATTGTCCCCCCCGCCCGAAGAACAACAAATACCTCTGTTGTTAGAAAATTTTTTAAAAATTTGTTTACATTTTAACTACTTGTTCGTTTAATAGTTGAAAGCTTTCGAAAGGAGAGAATATCGATACATTGTGAATACAGCATTTAATCAGCAAATAAAAGAGATTTCGAATAAAGTCTATCTTTACCTAGTAAAGCAAGGTTGTAACAAAGAAGATGCAAAAGACATTGTCCAAAATTCTCTCTATAAAGCGTTACTCTATATTGATTCAATCAGTCCGGATAAATTATCGGCTTGGATTTTTAAAGTCTCGATCAATCAATATTATGATTTGTGTAAAAAGAAGAAAATTGATATGAGGATCATAATGATTGAGATGACAAGCAATGAAAAGCTGCTGGATGACTTATTACTAGAAAATGAAGAAAAGGAAAATGTCCGGAAAACGCTAGAGAGATTAAGTCCGGTGTATAAGCAAATCCTTATTTTTAAATATGATACAGAGCTTTCGTACAAGGAGATTGGTAATGTTCTAGATATGAACGAAAACAAGGTAAAGACATATCTAGCAAGAGCACGAGCACAATTTAGAGATTATTATAGGAGGTATACAGATGAATAACCAGGATCACAACGAATCAGTCAACCAAGATGAATTAGAAATAGACTTCGCTTTTCAAGATAAAGATGTGAAATCAATGATAAAGAAGGCTAAACGAACGACAATAATACGCAACACAATCATATCAGTTGTCGTAACACCCATACTATTATTCGCCGGTATTGTATTGAATTCAACATTAGTCAATCATCAACACTACAAAGCATTTGGGGATCTTGAATATCATGAAAGGATCTCTGGACCCAACGTGTTTTTAGGCAGTAGCAGTTTTGATTATGGATTTTTAGGAGGAACCTTTAGTAGCGAAAAATTTAAAGTTATTGAAGATCGTGTTATCCCGTGGGGAAATGAAACAGTGGAATTTAACATATTCGGAAAGGCTAATCCGACAGCTTCTGACCGTGGAAGTGCACAAATCAATGAAAAGATTGGACCGCCACAAGTAGACCGTTTCTTTCACTATGAAAGCGGGGAAAGGGTGATGCTCTTTTATCATCCTTACCTGAACTATGACCATTACCTAGTTGATTTTGATTTACTTAATCAAGTCAGTGAAGATAAATACATCGAAATGGCCCTATCATTAGACCAAGGCTATACAATAGATGAGATAAATACCATGATACCTGATAGTGTGGATGTAACCTGGTACCGAGTAAATAGCTATTCACAATCACAATTAGATTTGTTTAAAGATGGTGAGAACAGGCCTGATCTTGCTCAAACGGTATATGGGTTTGATGCTTATTTTGATAGCACATTCAAAGAATCCAAAAGAACAGAAGAAGACTTTGTTGAGGATGTGAAAAGACTGAAGGATAGTAAATATAATAATTTTTTCACTTTTTATGTAAAAGATGTTTTATATGATGCGATCCAAGAAAATAAAGAAGATGGATTGATCATTGGCATAGTTGTAACTGGAACTAAGGATGAATTACAGGTATTAAACGGTTTACCTTTCATTAAAGGGGCTGTTCTTGGAGCGACGGTAGATAAATATTAGGGGAGTTTTAAGTAATTTCCCTATTGACATGAAGTATCGATTGACATATAATCCAAATTAATAATTTTTATAAACGTTTTATAAGCGTCGATAAGGACATGATTCAAGCTGTTATTTCTTTACCAGAGACAGGGCCTATGGCTGAAAGCCCTGAAGAAATAAGTTTGAATTACCACCTTTGAGCTATTATGGGGAATATTTTAGTATCCATAATCGGGTAATCCGTTATCTTTTTGAGCGTAGAGCATTTTAGCTTTACGGAATTAGGGTGGAAACACGACCGCACTCGTCCCTTGCTTGGGATGGGTGCGTTTTTTATTTTCACATTTATACTTTTGGGCAATGATAAGGACATGAATCTTACTTCACTTTCTTGACAGAGAACGGGGCCCCGGCTGAAAGCCCTGAAGAAAAAGTCAAGATTTACCACCTTTGAGCTATTATGGGGAACATTTTAGTATCCATAATCGGGTAATCCGTTATCTTTTTGAGCGTAAAGCACGTTGCTTTACGGAATTAGGGTGGCACCACGACCGCACTCGTCCCTTTCCTAGGGATGAGTGCGTTTTTTATTTTCACATTTATATTTTTTTGCAATGATAAGGACATGAATCTTACTTCACTTTCTTGACAGAGAACAGGGCCTATGGCTGAAAGCCCTGAAGAAAAGGTTAAGATTTACCACCTTTGAGCTATTATGGGGAATTTCTTAGTATCCATAATCGGGTAATCCGTTATCTTTTTGAGCGTAAAGCAGTTTTACTTTACGGAATTAGGGTGGCACCACGACCGCACTCGTCCCTTACTTGGGATGAGTGCGTTTTTTTTTACAAAAAAACTTAGGAGGAATGTAACATGTCAATTGAATTAGAAGCAGCAAAGAGAAATCACAGGAAATTAGGTCAAGAGCTAGAATTGTTTGTATCGATGGAGGAAGCACCAGGAATGCCATTTTTCTTACCAAAAGGGATGATAGTAAGGAATGAGCTTGAGAATTTTTGGAGAAGTGAACATCAAAAAGCTGGTTATCAAGAAATAAAAACTCCAATCATGATGAAACAAGAGCTTTGGGAAAAATCCGGACATTCGGATCATTACCACGAAAATATGTACTTTTCGGATGTAGATGACCAACGCTATGCGATTAAACCAATGAATTGCCCAGGTGCCGTTCTTATATTCAATAGTAAACGCAGAAGTTATCGTGAGCTTCCAATCCGCTATGGTGAGTTAGGGCTAGTTCATAGACATGAACTTTCTGGATCATTAAGTGGACTATTACGTGTACGCTCATTCACTCAAGATGATGCTCATTTATTTGTAAGTGAAGATCAAATCGAAGAAGAGTTAAGTAAAGTGTTGGACTTAATCAATAAATTCTATTCGAAATTTGGCTTTAGCTACAAAATTGAACTTTCAACAAGACCTGACGATTTTATGGGTGCAGCTGAATTGTGGGATGTAGCAGAGAATGCCTTAGAGTCAGTTTTAAATAAAAAGGGACTTGATTATCAAGTAAATCCGGGTGACGGTGCCTTTTACGGACCAAAAATTGATTTCCATATTCTCGATTCATTAAATCGCAGTTGGCAATGCGGAACAGTTCAACTTGATTTTCAAATGCCAGAAAAATTTGACTGTAGTTATATTGGCGAAGATAACAAACCTAAACGTCCAATTATGATCCACCGTGCCATTTATGGGTCAATCGAGCGATTTATGGCAATATTAATTGAGCATTATGCTGGGGAATTCCCACTTTGGCTCTCACCCGTTCAAGTGAAAATTTTGCCTATTTCTGATGCACACTTACAATACGCCCACCAAGTCAAGTCACAGTTGGAACAAATGGGATACAGATCAGAGATTGATGATAGAGTAGAAAAGATAGGACTTAAGATTAGAGAAGCCGAAATGCAGAAGATCCCATTTATGATGGTAGTTGGTGATAAAGAAATGGAAAACAATCAAGTTGCATTACGAAAACGGAAGGATGGAAACCTGGGAGCAGTGAGTGTAGCGGCTGCAGGTGAAATCCTTAAGGAAAACTAACAAATTCTGAATCCTAATGGAATAGTCCCACTAGGATTCCCTTTTTTGTGATGTGACTTTTCGATATATTCAATGCATGTACAAAACAACTATTCTCTTAATGCCCTCTTAGTTAACCAATAGATTAATCAGGACAACACCAGCTACACTGACTCCAAAGCTTAAAAATACATTTTTGCTTAGTTTCATTAATAGTAGGCATAGAATACTTGCCACTAGGTAGATTGGATTGATGACAAATTCTTTGTTTTGTAAGAATAATGAAGGAAAGATAAGCCCTGCTAAAATACCAATAGGAATAAAGGACAAACCATTTTTCATTCGACTGGAAAAAAAATCGCTAGGAACGCGAAGTAAAGTTCTACGAGTTATATACGTAACGACGGACATTAAAAAAAACAATAATAAGGTTTCTGTAACACCCAATTTATTTACGCTCCTTTTTCTTCAGTTATTGCTAACGCTTCTCTCGGTTGTTCTTTATCTTCTTTTGAAACGAATCCTATTAAGAAGGCAACAATACCAGTAATTAATAAGTTTAAACCATTAGGTAAGAGTAATGTAAGAAGAATAGCTAATCCCCCGCAGACAATGAAAACGATGACCTTTTTCAGTGAAGTGAGCTGAAAATATACTAATGCAAGAAACATAGCGGTAAAGCTGAATCCTAACCCCAGTTTCTCTGGATCTGGTATCCAGCTTCCTGCCACTGTTCCAATCGAAGTCCCAATAAACCATGTTAAATATAGGGTTAAGCTCACAGCAATAATATAATATTTATTCGGTAAGTGGTTTCTAAAATGATTGAGTTTTATGGCATATTGTTCGTCAATTAAAAAGAACGCCATCACATTCGTGTAGGTCGTGGAAAACCCTTTATAATATGGTGACATAGATAACCCCATTAAGAAGTGCCTTGAGTTTATAAGAAATGTCGTTAATACAATCATCCAAAAATTAACTCCATCAGTTAACATGGATAATGTCGCAAATTGTGCAGATCCAGCAAATACTATTAAAGACATGGCCATACTTTGCCAAGCAGATAGGTCAGCTTGAATCGACATTAAACCAAAGATTGCACCAAATACGAGTAAACTTAAACCAATCGGTAATGCATCCAAAAAGCCCTTCTTCCAATGTTGTTTCTTCTGCATATTACATCCTCCTCAATAGTAGTTAAATAAATAACTACTATCAAATAAAGTGAAACTTTCAATCAGTGGGGGTTTTCCTCATCCCCCACTGATTGTTAGCCCCGGCCCGCATGATGTGGGTCACACAGACGTTGCCACAGGATGTGGGGATCTTAGTCTGTGTTCATATTATCGGGTTCTTACTGGCGCTTATCCCCCACTTAAACTTCTCGATTCATCTAATGTTTTGAAGTGGGGGTCTTAGCGCCAGTTGGAGCGGGATAAATGATAGAAAAAATACTCAATTGTCCCACTCTATTTCTATAGATAGGTAGAATTGAATATTTACAAAGCAAAGCATATAAGCAAGTTCGAATCGCTTACACTTTAGTGAAATTCCTACCAGTCACAATTTGAAATAAATCTGATCGGCTTCTCCATAATGCATTTACTTTTTCTGGGCCATATTCTCTCGTGATCTCCTCAATCATAATATCATGACGTATATATTCGATAGCTACTAGAACGAGGGCTGGATCTTTCGTCTTAACAGCACTTGGCTCATTCTTATCATGGAAATTCGCAATGACCACTTCCTCACCATCACGAGCAACTATTGTCAAACAGCCTCCAATTCTTTCTTGCACAACTTGAGGAGGCATATAGTTATGGTGAAACGAATGCCCGATTTTTTGTTCCTCTGCTCCAAAGATGATCGAAAAGATACTTAAATCAGGATTTCTAATATTGTCTACAGCTGTTTTCACCTGCTCAACTTGAGGCTCCCATACAGAAATCCATAACTCCTTCTCAGCTCTTCCAATAACATCCAACATCTCTTTCATAACTGCATCCTCACCACTTATATGCAGGATGACGTTTAATTCAGGAGCTTGCTCAATCGTATTTAACCGGTCTTCTAAATAACTAAAGGTATGCTCCATACTTTCTCTAATTCGGCACACCATTTCCTTAGCCGGTACTGGGGAGTATTTAACAGGATCTGATGGAACAATGTAGACAGCCCCCCTGTCAATCAATTTCCCTAACACTTCATAAATCATAGACCGGGGAACACCGGACCTTTTACTCACTTCATAACCAGTAACAGGTGAATGCTTGAGAAGTGCAATATATGCCTTACTTTCATATTGTGAAAATCCAATCTTTTGGAGTTCGACTACTAAATTTTCCACTCAATCTCTCCTTAGTAGTTATAATAATAACTACTTTATACAATGGATGATGTTGAAATGTCAATATATTCAGACAAAAAAATAAACAAACTAAAAGAAGCTTGTTTATTCTTATTTATTTTCGATTATCTTTTTGGGGACATACACGGGTATGAATAAGCGACTAATTCAAACCCTCTTTTTTGAAGGATTGGGGAGCTCATCGGACTAGCATCTACGGTTAATAGCTTATAACCTTTACTCCATGCTTGCCCTGCTCGAATGGCAAGCAATGACGTATAATAACCCTTTTTACGATAATTTGGAAGCGTCGTTCCTCCCCAAAGACTGCCAAACGAGGTTCCTTTATGTAAATACATCCAAGCGGCACTAACTAGCTTTCCGTCCTCATAAGCTCCGTATATGTGTAAATGTTCAGGATCCTCAATTAAATCCCGTTTCAATCTTTCACCAAGACTATCGTGAGAAGTATTCCACACATCGTTTTCAAGTTGGATTAGTTCGTCTACTCCCTTATTATCTGTAATTGGCTTTATTGTATTTGGAATACTATCGTTTAATAGTGACTCTTGAGATTCAATATCTAAAATAAGCAATGCTTCTGGTTCTTCAACCGAAAATCCCTTTTGTTCGAGAATCTGCTTTAACCGTGCTGGTTGATCGTAATCATACAGTTTCCATTCAAACGGTTGCCCAATATTATTAAAATAACGAAGTTCTTCCTCTATTACTCTCTCTGCGTTGTCTTCCATTAATTGAGAGAACGAAATAAATCCATGATCCTCAAACAAAGCGACATGACGTACGACAAATTCAGATTCCTCACGTCTCCAACCGGAATGAACTGGCTCTATCCTTTGTTCCTTCGTAAAAATTTCTATCATTTGTTGTTTATTCAAGCATAATCCTCCCTACAAAAATAACGTTGCCAGTAAGTAAATGGCGGTTCCCCACATAATAATAGCAGATACTTTATTCAACATGAAAATGATATTTCCAGTTTTATCAAGCTTGCCTATTTTATTGCCGATAAATGCTAAGGAAAAAAACCATAACCACGACACAAGAATACACGCTAATGTGAACGCTAGTTTTTCTTCGGCAGTATAAGATAGTGAACTTGTCCCTATTACACCAACCGTATCCAAGATAGCATGAGGGTTTAACAAACTTACAGAGGCAGCAAAGCCGATTTGTTTTTTAGGAGTCATTGCTACTCCGTCTATTGATTGCTGGCTAGGCTTACTTCTCCACGTTACATACCCCATATAAATCATAAATAAAATTCCAATACTTAATAGAGCTACTTTTATCCCAGCATTCCCTAGGACTAAAACAGAGACCCCCAATACAGCTAAAGTGATAAGCAAGGTATCACAAAGAGATGCTGTAATGACAACAGGCAAGGCTCTTTTGAAGCGTGGCTGGGTGGCACCTTGATTAAAAACAAATACGTTTTGGACACCTAATGGAAGGATGAGTCCAAAGGCAAGAATAATACCATGAATAATCCCATTTACCATTCTTGATAATCCTCTCTATTCTCTTTAATCGATTACAGAATATTTCCATTGTATATGAAAATGACCTGTTTGTGACCATCCAAGCATAAGCGTGTCCGCCATCCAATATTGTTTTATTGAGCGGATTTGTATGCAGGGATAGATTTATATCGTAACCATAACATGATAAAAATGTTTGACAAACAAATAATATATTCTCTATTTGGAAATAAATATTCCATTGGATTTGGAAGACGCGTAATATTCAATAAGGTTTTTTTCAGCTAGCAAAAACAATTCAGGTAATGTTTCTTTTAATGAGTACCATTGTAGTTCATCTAAATCATCATTTGGGGAAGGGTTCCCTGAGATAAATTTTGCTCGTAATACGACTGATAACACATGTCGTTCGGGTGAAATAAAATTAGAAACAACATTTAATATAGACACAATTTCAATATTATCTTTATCGAGCCCAGTCTCTTCCTTTATCTCTCTGTAACCAGCAGTTATGAAATCTTCATTATATTCAAGATAACCACCTGGTATACACCATTTTCCTTTTCCATATTGACCGTTTCTCTTTCCGAGTAAGACTTTATCTTCATATTCAATAAGAACAACTACTGTTGGTAAAGGATTACTATAAACTTTATTATTACAATGCAAACATTGAACAAAGTTAAGCTTACTGGAAACACTTTGCACTAATTTATTTCCGCACTGATGACAGAATCGATACATCTTTGAAGCTGTGAGATTATTATCTTCCATGTCGTAATATTTAAAAACTTGTTCTAATTGAACCATTTCCTCATTCAACTCCAATGTCGTTATTTGAAATTATTAACTTACAACAGAACATAAAGGTTATTGAAACTCTTATGCTTCGTTACAAAATAAAAAGCTACCCACAATGGCAGCTGAACCTTAAGTATTAAATTACCATTAATTTGTGATTTGTGCTTGTGCATATTCTTTTGAACAGTCAATAAGCTTGTGTATTCATGTAACTCTAATAGATTCATTCTTTTTCTATCTAAGTGAATCCTCTTATTCAAACGTTCTGCACCTTCAACATTTTCGATTCTATCATCAATAAATATACTGTCATCTTACTTAGCTTGTTCATTCTTTAGAGCAATTCTAAGTACCATCAGCTTGTTTCGAACCATTCCCCGTGCCTTACCCCATTCTCAAATCTCTTCATATAATTATAACACTTAGGATTCTACTATCAGGTAGATAATTCCATTACAGAGAAAAATTTCCCATTCATTATCCTGCTCTTTACTTCAACAAAAGGTGGCATATTTCTTCATGAATCAGCACCACTATTATTGCACTCTCGTATCCAATAGTTAAATACTTTAACTTACATATGAACATACTATCCAAAGATAACTACTTCATAAATACGACATTTCAGCAGAAGTTAACTTAACATGATATTCGAATGTACGAATATATTTTCCCTTATCACTTCTTTCAAGAAAGGCTCACTTTAACGTTCCTATGCTCCTAATATTAACGTTTGTTTTTACTTCAAATTGAACACGAGGATATATATCCTCCCATCTTTTGGCACTGTTTGAATCATTCCATTGCATGGATCGGTAACGTATCCCAAAACCGAATGGATCAACCTTCTCCTCTTGAACTTTTTTCAGCAGGTCTTCAACTTGTTCTTTCAGTTTCTCTTCAAGCATTTCTTCTGCTATTTTCCGCTCATCTTCACTTATCTTTTCGAAGCTTTCTTCCACAACGCCGCCTATATCCATTTCCATTTTAATGACAAGGGGCTCCTTATCCGTTTGTAAGGTGATCTTAATATTATTTTTGTCAGTTCTAACCGACAAAAAGTTCTCTTTTGATTTAACCTTAATGTACATTTGATTTTTCGGACTATTAATTACATTTACTAATTGTGTTTCTTCTCTAGAAAGCTTTAACAAATTCCCTTCATTATCAACAATTGCAGCTGTTTCGACCAAATATTGCTTCTCTTTAACTTTCACTACTGGAAGTACAGGGTCAACTCCATCATCATAGTATTCTCTTCTGTATTCAAATAAATATTTCGTGATAATATGTGGATCCTCAGTCCCCGTTCTCTCAAATGCAATGACAAGCTCATACGATGGCTGTGTTTCTGTTTTAGGCTTAGTTTGGAAGACGTCTTTTGCCTTACCATCTGCAACTGCAACAAATGTAATCTGTTGTATATCATGCTGCCTTGAAAACCAACTAGAAATATATCCTGCACGCCCTGGTACAATGTCGCTTCCAAGTAAGATGATTTTCGTATGTCCATAATCTAGTTCTTTATCTACTTGATTTTTGATTTTTTGAATGGCATCTGATATAGATTCACCCGTTTCCTGCAAGACAACATACTTTTCTTCAGCCCTTCCGGCCCCCTTTGAACTCGGCATTGACACCCGTAATGAAATTAAATAAGGCTCCTTATCATTCTCACTTTTATCAATACCAAACCCGAGAACAAACAACCGTTTATCAATGTCTTTAAATGCACACCCGCTTAAAAGTATGACGAATACAAGGCTAATTAGGATAGACTTCCACATTTCTTGGCCCTCCGATACATGAAATACAAAACAATGGCATGGCAAATCACTAAAGGTTGAACAATGACAAACCACCATTTTTCTAAAATAAATAGAAAGATTTCATCAATTCGTTGAACGCCCAAGAGAGTAATAGCAAGAAAGGCAGTTAAAATCAAATAGGGAACAACCTCCTTGCCCTTATATGTGAAATTCGGAAATTGCAGGGCATAATTAAGGAATTTATAGCTAACATGCCAGTGATGCAAAATAACAAGAATCGCAACTGCCATAAAAAGAAGTAAAAATGGAAAAAAAATTCGTTCAAAGAATCCCAATTCAATTCGGAATGAATCTGACGTTAGAATCCACGGATAATTGATACTGGCCACTCCATCGATACCATTAATACCAATTGGAATAAATGAGGCTGTCACTAAGTTTAAGATCCCTATTATGCCCATGGTGATATATATCCCACGTTTAATCTTTATTTTTTTCGTGAAGACCTTATTGAACTGAGCTAAATTCATTACACCATCATACGTATAGCCAGCAGCTGCAATTGTAAAGTATGCCGGTATATGCCCCGCATTTACAATAGGAATTTTCATTGTAGTCCAATGGAGGTTGCCACTTGTATATGCCTTTATAAAAATAATAATTAGGATAGGGAAAATTAAAACCAGCATCATTTCAGTAGCATATAACAATCGTTTAGAATCCATGACACACCCATACAATAGTGGTAAAAGAAATAGTAATACAATTGAGGTTAAAGATGCTTCAGGATTAATAAATCGTTTAGCGATAAACGTAAACCCCATTAAGAAAATAAAGCCTGAAGTAAACCAAGCAGAAGCTGTGAAAAGGGTGAAAAAAACAGCAAACCATCTTGGAGTATATTCATAAAGAATATCCGCATAGCTTTTTCCGGGAAATTTGCTCATCAGCGTTGTATAGCTATAAATCAACCCCATCCCGATGAAAGAGCCGATTAGAATCGCTACAACCATCCCTTCCATTCGACTATTAATTAGGATCCGTGGAACAAATGCAACAATATTGGCAGTCATCGTTCCGGCAATTATATAATAATAATATCTATTCCCCATTCTGAAAAGTGACCCCCTTTAGTTCATTAGGCTTTCTCTGAATAGGAATTTTAAAATAGGGCTCCCCGTAACTGGATATGCTTGTCAAATAGAACGTGAGTGTAACTAATCCAACAGCAAGCCCAATTAATCCATAAAGAGTTCCAAAAATCAGTAGTACATACTTGATAATACGTATCGCATAGCTCATTTGGTTGAGAGGAATAGAGAAGTTTGAAATGGCCACTGCTGCCACGATAATAATCATGATGTTACTAACAAGTGAAGCCTCCGTTGCGGCTTGGCCTAAGATTAATCCACCAACAGTTGTTGCAGTCGAACTTATCGCTTTGGGTAGCCTAATACTCGCTTCAACAAGAAGTTCCATCATGATTAGCATAAACAACACTTCAATGAAACTAGGGTATGGTACGCCCTGCCTACTAGCCGTGATTGATATTGCCAGTTGGGAACGCAGTAGTTCAGGATTATACGACACAATCCCGACGTATAATGCCGGTAAAACAAGGCCTATAAGTAAACCCAAGAAACGAAGTGAACGGAAGAATTGTGAAACCCAGTAAGTCTGGTATAAATCATCCATACTTGTTAGGAAGTCCCAAAAGACTGCAGGTGCAATAAGAGCAAAGGGAGAGCCATTAATAAAAATAACTACTTTACCTTGGGCAATGTTATAAACCACTCGATCAGGACGCTCTGTCGTAATTGAAACTGGAAACAACGTTCTTCTCCCATCAGTAAAGATATTTTGGAGTTTTTCTGTCGTTTCCACTATGGGCTCATCTATTTCTTCAAGCTTCTTCATCACAATGTCCAAAACTGCTGAATTTACAACAGTCTTATCATAGATAACTGCTGCATCCATGTTGCTCATTTCACCTAGAGTTTGAACCTCAACTGTTAAATGGGGGTTTTGGTACCGACTACGTAAAATATTTAAATTTGCAATTAGATTTTCTGTAAATGCAAACCGAGGACCTTGGATTGTTGTCTCTACAGTTGCTTCATTGACGGAATCCACCCGAGTCTGCTGTACAGGTAGCAAATAGATTTCCCCACATAATTGAATAGCTACATCGCCTTTTGCTAACTGGAGATCCTTTTCTTCCTCAGAAGAAACTGTTTTGATTCCCATCAGAGATTTAAGATAGCTTCGATAATCACTAATGTCCTTTAGCTCAAAAAATGGCTTTACCAGTAGGGTTTGAATCTTATCTGAATTAATAATGGTCTTTATGTATGTTAACGTCACCTTGATATCTTTTAGTTTCAATTCCTGTATTGTAACACTCTTACTTTCTTCTTTTCTCATTGGAGAAAACACTCCATTCACATACGAATATTGTATAGTATTTTCCAATTCGTACCAATATATGTGAGTGTTGTGAGGAAACCTTCAGAAAAAAACCTTCTATTATGAAGGTTCTGCTAAAGTTTTAATGTTGACAATAGTTGGAAAACTTTAAACATATTTGAGGCTGGTTGGGACTCTGATCCGGTTTAACAAACGAAGCGATGATACTACAAGAAGGTATTAGGCGTTACCGGCAAGATTAATCAGGAGGAGCCTAAGGCAGAGCTTTGTATGCTTGCTTCCACTCCTTATCACTCCTTTTTCCGAATTTAATAGATGGATAGGCAAATTATTATTTCTATAAATCCCAAACAACTCCCTCCTTTGCTTTTGAGCAATCGCTCGACAATCATTAGCAATGGAAGCAGGTCCTCCTCCCTCTAAAAAAATATGAGACCAGCAGCTGCTGATCCCTTATTTCGCTTATTAAAAAAAGTACATCCGTTCATGATATAGGAGTTTTTTCTAAGATTTACTAATGAATAAAAAAATATAGTAAGACTGCTACCAAAAGGTTAGGTAACCCAAGCATTGCTAAACGAGAGGTTATTTTATTCCGTGTTTTTCTATCAACTTCAGTCTCAGTTGCAAAGTTTGCTCTCATTCGATCTCCACTAACCATCGTTCCTGAAAATACCACTGAAAATCCGATTAATAGGAACCCTACAGCACCAGGCATTATATATGCTCTATCTACTCCCCAAAGAATAAATGAAACTAATGAACTTAATACAGATACTATTATTCCTATCATTAAATACTTCATAAAGACCTCCATGATAATTCACTCTAGATGTAAATAATGCAATTATTTAGGATATTATTATACTCACTTGATGGTAACATAAGTCTTCTTCATAATTTAACAACAATAGAACAAAAGGCTCAGAGCGCACCGTTTAGCCTAAAGCAAGCAAATGTTCTGTCATGAAATAAAGGGTTTTTCCCTTTTATTCATGATAGAACATTTGACCTCGAGTAGGATGAAATGGCAAAAAACATCGCCATTTCATCTTGGCTGGGCGCTGGAGCTAGATTTAGCAGTAACATGTTTAAACTAAACACCAGAAACTTATGCTTTCTTACCTTAAAAACAAAGGGATCAGCAATGGCAGTTCCCTTTTGTTCAACATTTGTCCAATATCGTCATCAATATAATCAAAGGAGAAGATGCCATTTACTTTAACTTGTGTAGGAACAGGATATATTTCACTATCATCATTTCGCCTCCCACAAGAAAGTCTTTACCTATCCCTTCTTCACTATTCTTCTTCAAATTGGAAAAGTGCGTATCTGCTTCTTCCAGACACGCACCCGTTAACTCAATTAGATTTAGTAAGATTTTCATTTACCAAATATCATACTTTTTAAGAAATCTATTTTTTTCATATCTTTATTATTATTGTTATCTGCTCGATAACTATCCTTATATGAATATTCGTAAACACTTAAATATTGTTCAGGATTTAATAAATAATACTTTATCTCTCCCAGTTTATGTATTTCTAAATCCTCTAATTGTACTCCTGCGAAACTTGGTAAAGTGTCGATAATACCAAACTCAACTGATAATCCCTCTTTAGAAAACTCATGTTCATGCAAATCAATCAAGCTATATTCCAGAGAATTCATTATGTTCACTATATCATTCCAGTTATGTATATTTAATTCTGGCGGTACTTCCCACCCTCTTTTATCACCAGGTACATGAATATCTAAGTCTTGTGGATCCCAACCCTTGCCTGTAACGACTTCTAAACCAACCGAACCCATTAACAATGGAATAATTTCAATATCATTTAGTTTTTTTGCAATTTTAATAAATTCATTAAACTTGTGATTATCCATTTGTTCCTCCATTCTACTCTTAATTTTACCATAATTAATATTCAACTAACGTACCATTATATATAGTCTCACCAACAATAACTAGTAACTTGGAATTTTCTAATTGGACCCAAGTTTTTGGTGATGAACAAATGACGGCTGCATTAGTAGACCGCCTTACCCCACCGATCCCATATTCTTGTAATGAATGGTGATAGCTTTAGGTTCAAAGGATCAATCAAGTCAAAAACACAATAGAACACCACCCCCAACTTCGCTCATTAAAACTTTACCACTTAAAGTTGGGGGATTTTTATAATTTAGGGTGGTCAACTTTTTGGTTGACGAATACAACTGCTCATTGCTTATCCTTATTGTAAATAAGCATCCTAAATTTAAAAAGATTGAAAATACTTTACCAAGCTCCGTCCCAGTTGTCATTCGTTTAAACACAGTTACTTACTCACTTATAATAGCCTCAGCTTCTATTTCAATAATAAGTCTTGGGTCAATAAGGGCTCTAACTTCAACCATTGTTGCTACGGGACGGATATCTTTAAAAAATTCTCCGTGTGCCTTCCCAATTTCCTCCCATCTTGAAATATCTGTTACAAACATGCGTGTTCGAACTACATCTGAAAGCTGAGCACCAACTTTTTCTAATGATGTTTTAATTATAGATAAGGCGTGGATGGTTTGTTGGTAAGGATCATCTCCTCCCAGCACTCTTTCACCATCAATTGCTGTTGTTCCAGCAACTTCAACCCGATTTCCAATACGGATTGCTCTGCTATAACCAACAATTGGTTCCCACGAAGATCCGGTTGATACCCTAATTCTCTTTTCCAAAGAATACTCCACTCCTTGATTTTACATACTTTATTTTAATTAACCTGTTTATTAATTCAATAGGAACGAGGCTGGGACAAAACCCACCTCAATAGAAAAAGCCGGTGAAATTTTACGAGAGTAAAATTTCACCGGCTTTGATTATTTTTGGATAAAAATAAGGACCACTTC
>NZ_JBHUEM010000057.1:46905-54776 GCF_042680805.1 Bacillus salitolerans
GGAATTTGTATGGTAAAGTTAGTATGTTTAGTTATTATATATACTGGACTCATTTCATCAAATTCTTGATATCCAGCAATCTGTCCCTTTAAAATGTTTTTAACAAAGTAGATTGCTTCTTCTTCTTTCCAAAACTTTGCTACCTTTGCGAAGCACTTGTCCCCTTCTAAATGTCCAGAATTATCAACGTATTTATTAGAAAACCTATGTTTTACTTTATAGTTGTAAGGTCCAGAAATAACTGTTTTAAACGGACTTAAACCCACGTCAGTCACTCCTTTTAGTCTAGTAAACCTTAGTATTGTTTTTCTGAAATGATGATATAAACAATTGCATTTATTTCACTTCATTATATTATTTATTGTTAAGTATATTTGAATTAAAAAGTTAATATGGGTGTTAATAAATCCTAATAAAGAAACCGTCAAGGACGGTTTAATCTCAAATATTGACTTCGAAAGATAAGTGAGTATCCGTTATTGTTGTAGAGCACCCCTTTAGTGAAAAAGCATTAATTCTTTTTCTCTTTGGATGGACTTTTTAATGGTATTCCAACAATCATCAATACAAAACCAACAATTTGTATATTAGAAAAAAATGAATTTTCAATAATACCCATAGGTGAAAATATTCCTATCATAATCAGAGCCAATGCAATAATGCAATTCTTGATATTATCTCTCCTACTGCATTTTTATTAAATTTCTCTATACCAATGAAAGCACTAATTAGGATTAAAAATACTCCAAGTAAATAAAAGATACAAAAAGCAATAACGGAAAAATTCACAATAAAAATACTGCAAAAACTAATGATTACGCCCAATATACTTAATTTAGTTCTTCTCGATAAACGACTAATAAAGTTCCTTACTTCTTTAAACAAAATCCCACCCCTCATCAAATATTTTACCATAAAAATCCAATATCCTTATTGAATTATTCTGCTTCGTTAGTCAAAAGGCATTCCTGCTCTGGTGCAGAAATGCCCCCTTTAGAATTCCTGTAGATGGTTAAATTTCGGTTTTGAAAAAAACAGAGCTCCTCAGTAAGATTTAAGTATAGACACCACTCTAAAACTTAAAATCTAAGGAGGAAGCTCTTATATGAAGTTTAAAATGCAAGACAAACAAAATCAACTAATAGAAAGAATTTCTGCTCAACATCTCGTTGTTGGTTTAGATATAGCCCAAGAAGTTCACGTTGCTCGTGCTGTTAACTTCCGCGGAATTATTGTAGGTGACCCTCTCTCATTTGAAAACAATGAAGAAGGCTTTGATAGACTACTACACTGGATCAATCAATTGAAAAAGTTAAAAGGATTTGAAACTACAATAGTTGGTATGGAACCAACGGGCCATTATTGGATAAATCTATCAAAATGGCTCTATAGTCAAAATATAGAGTCCGTTACTGTTAACCCCCACCTTGTTAAAAAGAATAAAGAAAACCGAGATAACACAATCTAAAAGCGATAAAAAAGACGCTTTAGTAATAGCGGATATGGTGAAGAATGGTTACTATTCCTTCATACGTCCTACTTCAGAGCCGTTTGAAAAGCTACGAGTATTAACGTCTAATCGTGACATAATCGTTAAGAGACTAGTTAGTGCTATTAATCAAATTAACCGTTGGGTTGATGTTGTTTTCCCTGAACTTCGTCAAGTTTTCAAAGATGTAAAAGGTAAAGGTGCCATCGCTACCCTTCGACTTTTCCCAACACCACTTGAACTACGTTCTATGAATGCTCATGATGTCGTTAATGCTTGGAAAACACTAATGAAACGACACTCTGGATTTAAAAAGGCACATTTACTAGTTAAGTTAGCTCAACATTCTGTAGGTACCAAACAAGCATTGGATGCTTATAAATTACACCTGGAACAGCTAATTGAGGAATTTGATCTTGCCACAGCCCAATTAGAGCGAGTGGAAAAGGAAGGTACAGAAGTTCTTAAACAAATTCCTTACGCCAGAAAGCTGCTCGCCATTAAAGGAATTAGTGAAATTGCACTTGCCGGCATTTTAGGAGAAGCAGGAGATCTAAGTGGTTTTTCTCATGGAAATTCATTATTACGTCATGCTGGGCTACATTTAGTAGAGGCTAGTTCAGGTAAATGGAAAGGACAAATTGTCCTCTCTAAACGTGGGAGATCTAGATTACGGCGTTTCTTATATTTAGCCACAATGAGTCTTGTGATGAATTCGCAAGAATATTAGTCGGAATGGCCCGAAAAAATGAATCTTATAGTCCTATTAAAGTACAGCCTTTAACACCATTAGCTGCATAAAATAACGAACTACATTCTTTTATAAAGCAAATAAAAACTTAGTCTATTAAAGTAACAGTATTCGAATATTGACTTATTCGTAGGATCTCAAAAATAGTACGGAGTACCGGATTTATTGTGCAAAAGGGCTCAGACCCGTCCCGTTAGAAAGACCGGCCTCTACCACTTGGATAGGTATGACGAAGGAATGAGAGGGCATTTGACCCGTTGAGACATGGGAGCGAAAACCTCCAAGGGTGGCGTGGAGAATGCGTACATTATATGGAAATTATTGGAGTAAACACTGCCTCCTTTATTTAAGTATGCCTTCATGTAGCCAAATTGGGTCTATGATCCTTCAATCCACCTTTTTACTCTAGCAAGTGAATTGAAATCCTGCGAATTAGTGAGCATTCGAGAGATAATTGAATCTAACTGAGGGAGCACAATAAGATTTATTTACGACCTGCTAAATTTGTATTGCTCCATTTCAGCAATCCCCATTTAAAAAAGAGAACAAATTCATTCGCTCTCTTTTAAGTTATTCGTAATGTACTTCTTCTACTTTCCAATTTTGGTTTGGAACTTTAGTTAAATATACTTCCACATAAATATCCTTTTCTTTGCCTTTTACTTCAATTGTAAAAACTGATTCTCCATAGCCGTTACTAGTTTGTATGCTTCCTGAAGGCAAAAAGCCATATCCTTCAATTCCACCTGTTTCACCAACAATGTTTTCATTACTCTCAATAAAAGTAATGGCTGCTTCATATGCTTCACTGTTTTTCATTGATAAAACGATTGCTGACAGAAATAACACGAATGAAATAACAATAGCCAAAAGGACAACAACTATTTTCTTCCATACGCCCATTTCTCTTACTTTAATAACAATTGTGTTAGCCACTTTATCTCCGAGTCTTTGTTTATTTTTATTTATTGCTAGGACTATAAATTCAATTGGCCAAATAACCAATAATAAATTTCTTAAGAATAACCTAGGAATGGATGGAATATCGGATCTATCATTTTCATCTCTTACTCCTATCCCAATAACCCATTTACCTAAACTAATGCCTTTAAAAGAATCCTTCAGACAATAAAAAATGAAAAAAATAATCATCCAAATTGGAAACAGAGCAAATAAAAAATCACTTTCTATATCTTCATTTGCCATGAGAATAGTAAATGGTATAACTAAGAAAAGAGAAAGAACGAAATGGTCTATTAGATATGCCAATATTCTACTTTTTCTTGAAGCAAGTTTTATTTCAGACAAAATTCCACCACCAAACAATTATAGTTCAAAATACTTCACTCACTTAATGCTTTTATTTTCTTAAACTATTTTGCTCAAATTCTACACAAATAATAAACGACCAGCCAAAGTAGCTGATCGCATTCTCTTATTGTACATTTGCACCCGTTCGTAATATAAGGTTAGCCAGAATTTTCTGGTTGACCTATTTTTATATGGTCATATTATAACGGTAGTCGGGGTAGAACGTCGCACCCGTGGGAATCAATCCCGTTAGCTAAACTGTTCACCCCCTACTTGTATAAACATGTTTCAGGCTGGTTGGGACAAAGAGATCCCGTTTAACAAGCGAACCTATGACATTACAAGAAGCTTTAGGGGTTACCGACAATTGATGTATTTCTAGGAGGAGATATTGTATGAATCCAGTCGTTGGTCTGGATGTGTCGAAAGGTGAAAGTCAGGTTCAAGCATTTTTAGATAAAGGAAGACCTTATCGTAAGAGTTTTAGTATCAAACATATTACTGAAGGATTAGGTAGTTTATTAGAGTTTCTTAAAGAGGTTGAGAGTTCAGCTAGTGGTTATCAACCTTCGGTCGTTTTAGAATCAACTGGACATTACCATATTCCTGTTATTCAGTTTCTTGAGGAGCAAAATTATGTTTATATTGTCGTCAATCCTCTTATTTCACATAGAGCAAAAAGTTCAAGTCTACGCAAGGTAAAGACAGATGCAGTAGATGCCTATCACCTTTGTGAATTGTTTTATAAAGAAGAGTTAGAGCCTTATAAAAAGCGAGGTATTCAACTCCTAAACCTTCGTAATCTTACTAGACAGCAAGAGAGTATCGCTGAAGTATCAGCAAAAACTAAACTACAACTTCACTCATTATTAGATCAGGTCTTCCCTGAGTATAGAGGTGTATTTGGTAGTTTATACTCAAAGGTTTCATTACTTACATTAATAGCCTTCCCAACCTCTCAGGCTGTACTAAGTGTAAGTGAAAGAGAGTTGACCGAAAAGATTGGTTCATTATGTATAAGTCGTTCTGATGCCTGGGCAAAAGAAAGGGCAGAGAAATTAAGAGATGCAGCCCTTCGTAACCCGTTTCAAAACAACCTGTACCAGAGCCATATCTTTAATCTTGAGCTATTAGTTAATATGGTTCTTCAATATCAAGAGCATCTATCTAAGATTGCAGCTGAAATAAATGCCCTCGCTAAAGAAATTGAAGAGTATCATATACTTCAGTCTATCCCTGGAATCGGAGAGAAAATCGCCGCCACGATTTTATCCGATGTTGGAGAGATAGGTCGGTTCAATGATGCCAAAAAGCTCGTTGCATTCGCTGGAGTAGATCCTAGTGTTTACTCTTCAGGTAAGTTTACTGCATCAGTCAATCGAATTACCAAAAGAGGTTCTTGTAGGCTTCGTCATGCCTTATATATGGCTGTTCAAAGTGGTATTCGTGATTCACGTAAGAAGAAAACGACTGATGAGATAATAGCACGTAATAAAGATTAAGAGAGTTTTACGATAAGAAACGTGAAGAAGGAAAACCCTTCAGAGTAGCAGTTATAGCCTGTGTAAATAAACTCTTACATTGGATTTACGCCTTACTAAAAAACAGATCTACTTTCCAAGATATAGCTTAAAAACTATATCTAACTAAATACAACAAAACCTTCCAATTAGAGTAAAGAGGAAGGTTATTTGGTATGTTCAATTTTAGTATATCATGGTGTTATTAATCTTTTTATTGAAAAATGTTGACAAACTATTAGCTGGTTTAGCCATCCATGAAGTGCAAAATACCAGAACTTCACCACAGAGAATGAAAATATATAGATCTGTCTATACTGGTTTTAATCCAGTCAACTAGTCAATCTAATTGCTATTAATTATAGCTCACTCCGTTTGTAAAACGAATGGAGATGGGGATTCTTTGGTATTGTGAATTTTTTACACTTGGAGACGTTTATTTTCATGGTAGTCAGTAAGAATTTTTACTTCGATGATTGCCATAATCCTCCTGAACCACATGTAAAGCCACATGCTTTATAAAAGTTAGTTTTGTTTTCCTCGTATGATACTGTTACAATTCTTAATCCAAATCGTTCAGACTCTCGCAATAATTCCTTTACCAACTCAACTCCAATTCCCCGTCCTTGGTACTGAGGATGTACGATTATATCTTCCATATATCCATGTTCTAAACCCATTCCACAAACATACCCAAAGGCAATCAGTTTATTATTTTTATCTCTAACCCCAGCCCAGAAATTACAACGTTCAAACAAAGTTGGGTAGTCTTCATCTCGTCTACCCCAACCAACATGTTCTCTTAATTCTGGTACTTCATTATTAGATATTGGAATGTTTATAATAACTTTATAGTTCATTTTTTTCCCTTCTTTTACTCACCAACAATGCTAATTTCTATATGAACAAGTCTTATTCCCTTCTTCCACTAACGCACCAGTTAGCCATCCATGAAGTGCAAAATACAAGAACTTCACCACAGAGAATGAAAATATATAGATCTGTCTATACTGGTTTTAATCCAGTCAACTAGTCAATCCAATTGCTATTTATAGCTCACTCCGTTTGTAAAACGAATGGAGATGGGGATTCTTTGGTATTGTAAATTTTTTACACTTGGAGACGTTTATTTTCATGGTAGCTTAATAAAGCTTGTTATATTACTTTTTCCATTCGTGTTCTAAAACACCATATAGTAAAGAATCCCGCCAACCATCCCTTATTAGCAAATCTTCACGAATTCTACCTTCCTTAATCATTCCAACTTTTTCTAATACTTTTGATGAGCCAATATTTCTAGGATCACAAGTTGCAAATATACGATGAAGTTTAAGTTCTTTAAATCCAAAACCAATCAAGAGTTTAGCGACATCAGTTGCAATCCCGTTTCCCCAATAATCAGGATTAACAATGTAAGCGACCTCTCCAATCTTATTAGTTAGATCTCTTATGTTCAACTCCCCTGCTCCAATCATTTTATCTTCATAAACAATTGCAAAAACAAACCTTGTCCTTGGTTGTTGGGTAGCGTCTTTAATTACCTGATAAACAAAACCTTGTGATTCCTCTTCTGTATTAGGTTCCCAAGGTTGATATTTACAAACAATATCTTGTGATGCGTATTTATGAACATCTATCCAATCGTCTTTAGTAAATTCTCTTAATGATAGCCTATCGTTTGAAAGAAAAAGCTTAATATGTTCCATGAAAATCTCCTCAACTCTCTTACATTGGATTTATGCTTTATTAAAAATCAGAACTACTTTCCAAGATATAGCCTAATTAAGATTTTTAACTAAATAATACAAAACCTTCCAATGCTTAGTTAATGGAAGGTTATTTGGCATTCTTATTTTAGTATATCACGGTAAAATATTTTATTGGGAAATATTTACAAAATATTAGCTTGTTTAGTTAAAGAAACCCCCATACTGCTATATCTTTTCATGAATAAAACAGAGACATTTTCATCCTTTATAAAAACGTAAATAAATTATGAACATCTGTATGTATACGTAAATGTAAATGATTCCTACTCCTATGATGAATTCTTTTGGCACTTTAGAATTTTCCAAGGTATGGTCAATTCCTAACCGAAACGCATATGAACTGGCTTTTCGCAAGTGCCAAGGTGAGGTGACTATAACTGCTTTTTTCAATCCTCTCTCGTGCATGATTTCTCGGGATTTTACCAAATTTTCATAAGTGCCCCTTGCTTTCGTTTCTCGTATGATTTGGCTACGATCCACTCCTAACTCCACTAAGGCTCGTGCCATGACATCTGCCTCAACATGATTATTAGCGACAGATGCACCCGAACAAATAACTACTTCGGCAATTCCAGCGTGATAGAGAACTGCTGCTCTATTGACCCGTTCTCGCAAAATTGAAGACATGCCTCCATCCTTTTTTGCGGGATAACCAAGTACAATCATAACATCTCTTTTTAGCCCATGATTATATCCCGCTTTTTTGAAATGCTTACGAATAAAAATAAACGCCACCATAAAGGACATAAATATTAAGCATAAAATATATATTCCTATCATTTAACATATCTCCTCTGGCCATCTCTATTAATTGACAGATAAAATACTTCGCATTCGGTTAATTTATGATTTAATGACAATCAGTTGTTCCACTCTTCTGCCTCTTTACTTCCATAAGGCCAATTCCTTTTCCTTCCTCATTCAATAAAATGAGGCTGGGACAAAACCCACCTCAATAGAAAAAGCCGGTGAAATTTTACGAGAGTAAAATTTCACCGGCTTTGATTATTTTTGGATAAAAATAAGGACCA
>NZ_JBHUEM010000057.1:54823-55271 GCF_042680805.1 Bacillus salitolerans
CAATCAGAAAGAAGGATCCTTATGTTTAAAAATTATAACACGAATCAATTAGTTCTGCCTCTAGATTTAGCCGTTAAATTACAAGAAAAGGATATTGCTTTTTCTATTCACCATTTAGTAGAAAGTATTCCCGATGAAGCTTTTCGTTCCTTTGTCCATTACACCGGTTGTCCCTCCTATCATCCACGCATGATGTTAAAAATCATTTTATGTGGTTATACACAGTCGGCTTTCTCTGGTCGCAAAATAGAAGACTTGACGAAAGATAGTATCCGTATGATGTGGTTAGCCCAAGGGTATGAGCCCAGCTACCGCACGATTAATCGTTTCCGTGTTCATCCTGTTATGAAAGAGCTTATTCGCCAATGTTTTGTGCAGTTCCGTTGTCAATTAGTCGAAGAAAAACTTATTGATCAAGAGGCCATTTTTATTGATGGTACCAAAATTG
>NZ_JBHUEM010000058.1:0-510 GCF_042680805.1 Bacillus salitolerans
CAACCATTCTGAGGGAACCTTTGGGCGCCTCCGTTACATTTTGGGAGGCGACCGCCCCAGTCAAACTGCCCACCTGACACTGTCTCCCAGCCGGGTCACGGCTGCGGGTTAGAATTTCAATACAGCCAGGGTAGTATCCCACCGACGCCTCCACCGAAGCTGGCGCTCCGGTTTCCAAGGCTCCTACCTATCCTGTACAAGCTGTACCAAAATTCAATATCAGGCTACAGTAAAGCTCCACGGGGTCTTTCCGTCCTGTCGCGGGTAACCTGCATCTTCACAGGTACTATAATTTCACCGGGTCTCTCGTTGAGACAGTGCCCAAATCGTTACACCTTTCGTGCGGGTCAGAACTTACCTGACAAGGAATTTCGCTACCTTAGGACCGTTATAGTTACGGCCGCCGTTACTGGGGCTTCAATTCAAAGCTTCGCTCTGAGCTAACCTCTCCTCTTAACCTTCCAGCACCGGGCAGGTGTCAGCCCCTATACTTCGCCTTGCGGCTTCGCA
>NZ_JBHUEM010000058.1:520-628 GCF_042680805.1 Bacillus salitolerans
CTGAGCTAACCTCTCCTCTTAACCTTCCAGCACCGGGCAGGTGTCAGCCCCTATACTTCGCCTTGCGGCTTCGCAGAGACCTGTGTTTTTGCTAAACAGTCGCTTGGG
>NZ_JBHUEM010000059.1:0-5834 GCF_042680805.1 Bacillus salitolerans
CCGACAATCGCTCCTGCATAAAATTCAAAGTCTTCAATCGCTTGCATGACTTGACCTTGTGCTGCAGCTAAAGATTTCCCAGTATCTAAAATCTCCAATTCAACAAGTTCGTTGAAGCGAGCTCTCATAATAGAAGCAATTTTATTTAACGTTCTAGATCGCTTATTTACAGGAAATAGCTTCCATTTACCGTGATCAAATGCATGTCTTGCCGCTTGAACCGCTCGTTCTGTATCTTCCTTCGAAGCTTTTGCCACCTCTGCGATTGCTTCACCAGTTGCAGGATTGAAGGTTGTAAATGTAACCCCTGTTGAACTTGCAGTTCGCTCACCATTAATAATAAGATCGTATCTATCACGCTTCATTTCTAGTGCTTCAAATTGTTGTTCTTTTACAGTTGACATATTAGACACTCCCTTTATAAATTTACTTATTCTGCTACTTCTTCTCCGATCATTAACGTCACAAGTTCCCCAGCAAATTTCATCAAATCTTTACCAGATGCTCTTGCCTCATCAGTTTTCATTGCTTCTTTTAGAGCATCGTGGCTATCGTAAAACATTTCACACATTAAGTAATATTTGCCTTCCCCTCCCATAGGTGAACCTACTACCTTAGTCACAACAGATTTTTGCAGACCTGGTATTTTCGATGTAATTGGCATATGTGTATTAAAATAATGCTCGTCAAAAGCAGCTTTGTCTTCAGGATGCTTATAAAGTGCAATTAGTTTTACCATTTTGTTACCACCTTCATATTTTTTTAACTCTTGCAAGAAGCTAACCACCTGCAAGAGCTCTGATCATCAAGTCATTTACATTAAAGTTGAAATTGGCTTCATTGCTTCAAACGGATTTTTACAGTTTTTACAGTACAAGATACTACGGCAGGCTGTTGGACCAAAAATATTATCAACTGTTGTATAAGTTGAATCACAGTAAGGACAATCAACATGCCATTCCCCGTTTGGACCAAATTGCTTAGGGGGTGGCGCTATTCCAAATTCCTTTAATCTTTCCCTACCTTCATCTGTAATTCGTTCTGATGTCCAAGGTGGATTATTCTTAAACTTCACCTCAACATTCATCAATCCATCTATTGTCTGAACAGCTTTCTCTACATTCTTTTTAATAATTTCAAGAGCAGGGCAGCCCATAAATGTTGGAAGAAGCTCAATGGAAACGTTAGCATCATCCACCATTATTTTCTCAACCATTCCTAGATCGAGTATACTAACGGAATCAATTTCCGGATCCTTTACTGTTTCAAGTACTTCTTTAATAGCATATTCTTTCGTCTTGTTTAGTGAGGTCATGTAATATACCTCCCTTCATAATCTATAAATCTTTCATTACCATGGGACAGCTGGATTAAGAGAATACACTTCAGATAGTGTATCGATCGCAGCCTTTAAATCTTCCGTATGCTCTCCAATACGCCCATTACCATTCTTCATCCCAAACTCAATTGGAAGTGTTAAATCTAACGAGTCAAATACAGGTTTTATTGCTGATATCCATCGTTGTTTTAATATTTTTTCATCTTCAATTAAACCTAATTCAGACATTTTTGAACCATTTGGACCTAATGTTAATACTCCTTCAAAGTCGTCGAACACCTTATCAATGGCAAGCTTCATACGACTCCGGGCTTCACCCTTTACACTTGTAAGTTGAACAAACCATGTCTTCCAGTGCATTAAGTGGTAATATAGCTCCATATTTACTTTTACAGCCACTTCGGCTAATGGTTCGTAAGAAGACGTTTTTAATGAATCAATTCTGATTTTTTTAGCTTGGGAATAAAAATAATGACGTACAACTGCAAAAGCCCAATCATAATTTGGTTCTATTAAATAGTTCCCTGGTCCATTCACTTCTTCTAGCAGCACAGCATTTCTTCGTTCAGCCGCCTTTCGTCCATGAGCGAGTGAATCTGCTGATCCTTCTCCCATGTCTTCCAATAACTGATAATACATGGCTGCATGCCCCATTGTATCCTGACTAATAGATGAAAATGCTACATCTTCCTCTATATGGGGAGCAAGACCTAACCATTCTGAACCACGATACGCAACTAGAAAATCATCATCGGCAAGTTGATATAATAATTCTGCTACTATTTCTTTATTTTCTTGATTCTGTTTTAAATCTTCTAGATTCATCGCTTAATCTTCCCCTTCCATGACAGAATTTCAGCTTCATCAAAGAACTCTTGTTCATAATGGCGCCATTTCTTTTTCAAATAACCATAACCCTTGGTTTCACGATAATCTTTATTATCTAAACGTGGAAGAGCCTGTTTTTCTTCTTGTGTCATCATTCTAACATCTGACCTTTTCACGACCCATATATCCGAAACAGGTTCTCTTCTCATGAAATTCTCTTGTGCCATAATTAAAGCTAATTCATGGTTAGGTGCTAATAAGCTAAATTGATGTTGCATCGGAGAAGTATCTGAACGTCTACTAAATACTTCAAACTCTTGATAAAACCCCTTACTCATTATCTATCTCTCCCTTCACAAGACACTCTTTTATATTGCTTCTTCTTTAACACTTAAGGCTTCTCGTACCCATGCATTATTTGTATACGACAATTCACGTAAACGAAGACGTTCTTTTGATTTAGGTCCATTATTACGAACAATATCCTTAAAATTATTCCAATTCGGTTGCTTATAACTCCATTTTCCAGCCTCTTCGTCATAGTGCATGGTTTCATCTGGTAGTTTTAAACCGATAGATAAAATTCTAGGAACATATTTTGTAAAGAAATCTTGGCGTAGCTCTTCATTATTTTTCGTTCTGATTCCATATTTCATCGTAACATCTTGCTTTGATGTTCCCGTCGTTTCTGCCGATGCTGGTCCAAAGAACATTAACAATGCTTCCCACCAACCATTTAGGGCTTCTTGAAGCATCGCCTTCTGTTCCGATGTACCTTCTGCTAAAGCCATGATAATTGCCTCTCCATGCTGCGCATGGAAAACTTCTTCTGCACATATTCTTTTTAGGGCACGTGCATATGGTCCATAGGATGCATCTAACATGTTCGTCTGTGAAATAATGGCGGCTCCATCTACTAACCACCCAATTATGCCAGCATCTGCCCACGTTGGCGCTGGCATATGGAAAACATTATGAAACTTTAAATCTCCACTAAATAGATCTTGCATAATTTCTTCACGAGTTTTACCTAATGGTTTCATTAGATCCTCTGCAACACGAAGAAGCAATTGCCCATGCCCCATCTCATCTTGGACCTTGGCCATTATCCCAAGCTTTCTACGTAACGAGGGTGCTTTTGGAACCCATTCTTTTTCAGGTAATGCCCCCATAATCTCACTAATACCGTGCATTGAAATTAATTTAATAAGAGTCATTCTATATTCATCGGGCATCCAATCATCTGCCTCAATTTTCTCTCCAGCAGCTATCCTTTGTAAAAATTGTTCATGTTTTTCCTCTTCTGTCATAAGATCATAAGATTTTGTAATCGCCATTTAAATCCTCCTCAATAATAATATGTCGTTTTATTCACGTTATTATTATATTCGTAATATATAAAAAAGCTACTAAAATATGATTTTCATGCTAGACTTTTAGTCTCGATTCCTTCGTATGATCAACAATTCTTACTGCTTTCCCTTGTGACCTAGGAATAGATTTTGGCGGGTTCACCTTCACCCCCATTGAAACTAAGCAATTATTTTTCATGATGGTTTGAATATTTTTGGCTAGTCTACCTACACTCTCATGAGATAAATCACAATTAATATTTTGATAAAAGACTTCATTTATCTCTACATGAAGCTCCACATTTAACAAACTTCCTTTTTTTGTGAGATGCAACTGATAATGTGGCACGATTTCATTTATGGATAGTAGATAATGCTCAATTTCAGATGGGAATACATTTACGCCTCGAATGATAATCATGTCATCAATACGACCTTTAACACGGGACATTCTCATCGTGGTTCGACCACAGGCACACTTTTCTTTCGTTACAGAAGCAATATCTCCTGTTCGATAACGAATAATCGGAAATGCCTCTTTTGTTAAACTTGTAAAAACTAGCTCTCCTTCTTCTCCCTCTGGAACAGGCATTAAGGTTTTAGGATCGATGACTTCAACTAAGAAGTGGTCTTCAGCTATATGTAGCCCAGATTGTGCTTCGTGGCATTCGATTGATACACCTGGACCTATGACTTCGCTTAATCCGTAAATATCAACTGCTTTAATATCTAGCAACTGCTCTAACGTTCGGCGCATTTCCTCTGACCATGGTTCTGCCCCAAATATGCCATATTTTAAAGAGGTTTGACTTGGGTCTATCCCCATCTCTAACATTGTTTCAGCGATATTTAAAACATATGATGGAGTACCACAAATGACTGTAGGTTTGAAATCTTGTATTAATGTAATTTGCCTTTCTGTGTTTCCACCTGAAATAGGAACTGTTGCCATACCTAATTGCTCACTTCCATAATGAAGACCAAGACCACCTGTGAACAACCCATACCCATACGCATTATGTAAAACCTCTCCTGGGTTTCCACCAGCAATAGCGATTGCTCGAGCAACTATATTGGACCACATTTGAACATCATTCTTAGTGTAACCTACAACAGTTGGTTTACCACTTGTTCCAGACGATGCATGAATTCGAACAAGCTCTTTTTGATCGACGGCAAAAAGGCCAAAAGGGTAATGGTCTCTCAGGTTTTTTTTGACTGTAAAAGGAAGTTTGATGAGATCTCTTACTGATTGAATATCCTCTACCTTTACATTTAACGCATCAAATTGTTCCTTATAAAAAGGAACCTTTTCATAAACTTTTGCAACAGTTTCTTTCAGCCTTTTTAGTTGTAGCTTTTCAATTTCTTCCCTAGCAGCTGTTTCAATTTCATGTAAAATCATCTTTACCCTCCTACTCTTAAATAAAACGCTTACATATTTTGTTTTATTACGCTATTCAAGAAGATAATGTATAACGGTATTTTATCGACACGCTATAAATATGTTATATTGTATACCCAACATAACTTGAATATTAAAAAATGTCAATATATTTTCTGAAAATTGTCTATTTTTGATTACTTTTAAGCATCTGCATATTAGCTTGTTGTATAGAAATAAAAAAAAATCACCCTTATAGGTGATTTTTCTCATTCTCATAAAGTGCTTTATATTCATTTAGTTTACGTAGGAATAATTCCTTTTGATCAACAGTTATATATATGTTCTTAATCATAACTGTTCTTCCAATAAAATCTTGATGTGCTGAAGGATTTTTCAATTGGATCTCATAATTTGGTTCTTCAAACCCATTTAAAGTAAAGCTAAGTGAACCTTTACTCCGTTTATCTTTTTCATAATTGATGTTTCCTGGTTGAACGAATTCAATATTATTTAGATTAATAGTCATATGTGACTGCTAAACTAAAGTAGACAGTTTCTGCTAGATAGGATGAAACACTTATTACCCAAATATACCAGATAAAAATAATAACCTTTCATTGTATGATGTCAGAGTCATCATAGTACATACAACAATGGAGGTTATATCAAAGGTGGATAAGTGGCAAATGTATATGGAGATACAACAGTTAATTAAACAAGGATTTAGTAAAACAAAAGTAGCTGAAAAGCTCGGGATATCAAGGTCAACAGTTTATCGTAATCTTAAGAGGTCTCCTTCGGAGATGGCAGAGTGGGTTGAGTCGTTAAAGGATAGAAGTAAAAAACTTGATAAGTTTAAAGATTTAATCTTGTCATGGCTTCGTGAACACCCAGATATGTCTTCTGCCCAGGTGTGTGACTGGTTACT
>NZ_JBHUEM010000060.1:0-96220 GCF_042680805.1 Bacillus salitolerans
GGGTCATAACAAATCCTCCTGTACAAAATTTTCTTGGTCGAAAACATTGTAACATGGGATTCGTATGACCCCTTTTCTTTTTACACAATTATATAGACTCTATCTTTAAGTTGTTGATAATGTTAGTAAAGTTGCTGTTAACTCAAAAAGTTGATGATAAATACGAAAAGTTGCTGATAAACTCAGGAAGTTGCCGATAAATATAAAAGAGTTGCTGATAAAATGAATGAAGTTGCTGGAAGACTTCCCCAAATGGTAAAAATGCATCATGTTTTTTATGGTATGAAAGCAATTTTCCTCTAGAGTGACTCTATTCTTATCAAAATTCTTCTACATCGTAAAAAAGTAACTCATTCTCAGTTAAATATAAGGGGTAAGTAAAACGTTACAGTGCTATGTTTTGATCCTATCTATTTTGTAATCCGGCTCCGGCTCTAGCACAAAGCTTCCTGTAGTAAAATGCTCCTTGAAAAGCAGCGCAATTTTTCTCTTCAAGGAGCATTTGCTTGTCGTGCGGGGCTCCACGAGCATTATAGATCTTATACCCCTAATCCCCTAGATTTAGGTTATGGAGGGGAAAGTGTTGCTTAGTTATTTCTACTATTACTTGCATCATTGTAGGGTTCTTCTGTTTCTTTACTTTTTTCATCATGAGTAGGGTGAGCACCTGGAAACTGTCTTGGAAGATCCTCATGGAAGTTCCGATCTTCATAAGCAAAATTACTATAGTACTGTTGTCCGTGTTTCCAAGGGGTTTCTTTGTTTTTTACAGGATCTGTTACTCCAATAGGAGATCCAAAAGGACCTTCAGGGAATTCCTCTGCAGTTAAGAATGTACGTTGGGTTTCTACATTTGCAAAGTCTGTATAAAGCTCATCTCTATCACTCATTTCATTCATCCTTTCCCTTTATGGATCTGCTAATAGTAAATCCCTACTTTGTTGTAGTATGTGTAAACTTCATAATATTATTTTCAACTAGTAGAAATTACGAATACGCATAACAAAAACCACTGTAGTAGTCCAGCGTCTATGCTTAATTATGTAATGGATCTTCTATTAATATTCTTTATTCTAAATCCACTTTTTACAGAAGAAGGCATTTTTATTACACTGTAGCTTACGTCTTGATCTGGGACTTCATAAGTAATACGATTCACAAGAAAATCTATACTTGCTTTCATAACCTCTATCGTAATACCCTCACCAGGACATCTGTGACCAGCCTCCTGTTTACCCCCACCTTGAGGAATGAAATCGTAGAGACTACCTTTCCATACTTTAAAACGATCTGGCATAAAGATTTCCGGATTTTCCCATAATCTTGGATCATGATTTGTACCATACAGATCAAGAATAACAAGCATTCCTTCTTTAAATGTATACTTTTTCCAAGTGAAATCCTTTCTAACACGAGCCCCTAGAAACGGAGCAAAAGGATAGTAACGTCGTACTTCTTGTGTAAATCTTTCGGTATAATTGTCATCACCTGCACGAAGCTTATGAATGCATTCTGGGTGTTCAAATAAAGCAAGTGCTGAAAAAGTGATGAAATTAGCGATTGCAACTATTGGGCGTAACACATTAATTAGCTCAATGGCTGCCATTTTTGAATCAAGTTTTTCGCCTGACATACCTTCGTAAAAGGCTATTTTAAAAAGAGCTGAGTCTTGTTCGCTGTGCAATGTTTGGGCTCGTACATTCTTAATAGTTTTCTCGATCCAGTCCTCAATTTTTGCTCTAGCATAGCGTCCTTTCCAATGACGAGGTCCTATAGCCCCAAAGGCATCCACCATCGCATAAAAGTCATCGGCTCGTTCCTTAACCTCTGATTCTTGAACGGGTACTCCCGCCCATTGGCAGGCAACTTTGCATAATAATGTTTTCGCCTCTTCAAATAATACAATTTCCTTTGAAGAATTCCACTTGTTTGGAGAGGAATCCCACTGATCCCTCACGAGCTGGGCCAGTCGTTTTTGATGTTCTTCCGTCATAAGAGACATAAATAAATGCTTTCGATGATGGTGTGCTTCACCATCCATTGATTGGATAGCGTTCACCCCGAAGAGAGTTTTTTGAATCCTTTTCGGTGCAGCTCCCTTACGCTGAAAAAGGTCTTGGTCATAGAATAATTTCGCCGCTTCCTCTCCACTCATACAAATGACTTGTTCCCCTAACAGATGCGCATAAAATAGATCACTGTGATATTTTTGAACTCGATTTTTAATAAAGAGATAACCATCTTTCATCAAACTTAGACTATTATCAATACCCTTGTCATTTGGAACTTCCTCATTCATTGCCATTTATCTACACCACTCCTTACTATTCGTTCATTTCAATCCACTATATAAAAGAACTCGACTAGCTACTATTTTTTCCTGAAAAAAAGAAAATAAACAAATGAACTTGCAATGAGGATTATATTACAATGAAAGGAAGGAAAAAATATAACAGGGATGGGGATAATATGGCCTTTAAGCGTGAAGTATGGATTAATGCTCCTTTGGAGAAAGTATTTGAAATTGCATCTGATTTGCGAAATTCAGCTGCTATTTTGGAACATGTTGTAGATGTACAGCTACTATCTGAGGGACCTATTTCGAAAGGAACAAAACTAAAGGAAGTAAGAGAGATAAGAGGGCGAAAGGCGGAGGCTCTCATTGTAGTGACAGAGTTTATACCAAATCAAAAGTATTCAGTTAAAAGTGAAAATAATGGATTGTTTGTAGAATATCATTACACCTTTCATCCAAAAGATTCGGGAACCATTGTTCAGTTTGAAGGTGTCATACATACGAAAGGATTTATGAATGTTTTATTTAAGCCAGTCATTGCATCGATTATCAAAAAGGAAGACGGCAATCACCTTGAAGACTTAAAAAAATATATAGAGCAACAAAACGATAACAAAGAAGAGGCAACGACGGTTCAGTAGAAATATGCAACCCCACATCCGACATGGCTGGATGAGGGGTTTGGTAATGCCTGCTTTATCATCTAAAACAAACTTAATACCAGAATACGGATTTCTATTTACATATTCCTCTAACTAACCAAGAAGGATAGAGGGGATAAATAGTCATTACGGTTTATCTTAATAAAACAGGATAAAATAAAGATAGATCTTAGTATTTGCAGTGGGATAAGTTCACATATTTTTGTTTTTCATTTAAAATAGTCTGCAGAGTACAAAGTTGGAAAGGGGTTTACCACATGTCAAAGCAGCAAATTGGGGTTGTAGGTGTTGGTGTAATGGGGAAGAGCCTTGCGCTAAATTTCGAAAGCAAAGGTTACTCTGTTGCCATATATGATATATCAGAGCATACGATCAAGCGCATTGTAGAGGAACATGAAGGAAAAAATTTAGTCGGTACGAATAATGTTGAACAGTTCATTCAATCATTAGAGTCACCACGAAAAATACTCTTAATGGTAAATGCGGGTGAAATCACTGATAAAGCGATTGATTCGTTACTTCCTTTTTTAGATAAAGGTGACATTTTGATTGATGGTGGAAATACGTTTTTTGAAGATACGAGACGAAGAAATCGGTTATTAGCTGAACGTGGCATTAACTTTATTGGAGCTGGAGTATCGGGCGGTGAAGAGGGCGCGTTAAAGGGCCCTTCGATTATGCCTGGTGGACAAAAGGAAGCGTATGAAAAAGTTCATCATTTACTTGAAGATATTTCAGCAAAAGTGAACGGAGAGCCTTGTTGTTCATACATTGGTCCAGATGGGGCTGGACATTATGTGAAAATGGTACATAACGGAATTGAATATGGAGATATGCAATTAATTTGTGAAGCGTACTTCTTCTTAAAACAAACACTTGATTTATCAGCGGAAGAGTTTCACGAAATTTTTTCAGAGTGGAACAAAGGTGAGCTTGATAGCTATTTAATTGAAATCACGGCGGATATTTTCACAAAGAAAGATGAAGAAACCGGAAAGCCTCTCGTTGATTTTATTTTAGATACAGCTGGTCAAAAAGGGACAGGGAAATGGACAAGTACAAGTGCTCTTGACCTAGGTGTTCCGCTTCCAATTATTACAGAATCAGTATTTGCTAGGTTCATTTCAGCTCTTAAGGAAGAAAGAATGTTAGCGAGCGGTCTACTGGAAGGCCCTTCAGAGAAGCCTGAAATTCACCTTAGTAAAGAACAGCTTATTGAAGCAGTTCGCCAAGCCCTCTACATGAGTAAAATTTGTTCGTATGCACAAGGATTTACTCAGTTAAAAGCCGCTTCAGCCGAATATGACTGGAATCTTGATTATGGTAGCATCTCTATGCTATGGAGAGGTGGATGTATTATTAGGGCGGCATTTTTACAAAATATTAAAGAAGCATTTGACCGAGATGAAAACCTGCCAAATTTATTATTAGATCCGTATTTTAAGGAAATTGTTCACGCTTATCAAGGTGGCCTACGTAAAACAATCGCTCTAGCCGTAGAACAAGGAATTCCAGTTCCAACATTCTCAGCAGCCTTGTCCTATTATGATAGCTATCGTACCGCTACACTACCTGCTAATTTACTTCAGGCACAGCGTGATTATTTTGGAGCACATACGTATAAGCGTATCGATAAAGAAGGTACGTTTCATACAAAATGGGTTTAAGACAAATTATCAACTAATGGAACCAGGAAATACTGGTTCCTTTTTCTATTATTAAAAAATTATAAAAGTTTCTCCAGCCTCCAGCCAATCAAGGTCAAATAACCCTAACTGAGTAAAAGTATAAGGGGAAAAGCACACTTCTCTCATTTAGAAACATTTGCTCTGCCTGACGCTAAACGGGGCGCATGCGCCTTTTGTTCTTTGTAGAAGGAAATAAAGTAAAAATGCCTAATTAAATGGACATGAGAATAACCTAATGGAGTGTGAAATTAATGTTACATGTACATGAGCAAGATCGTTCGCAAAATATTCTACCTATTAAGAGTCGAGAAGCATTATTTGATAGCTGGCTAAAAGATAGACTTGATTATATTTTAAAAGAAGCAATGATAAAGGCTAATATTCCACTTTGGATCGTCATTAGTAAGGAATATAATGAAGATCCTGTTATTGAAACATTGACACCAAGTGAACATGACAGTTCAAGAAGATTATCTATATTCGTGTTCGTGTTGGACATAGAATTGAACAGAGTTGACCGGTATTGTATTGGATCACCTCACCCAGCTCTTACAGGTTTGTATCAGTTTATATGGAAGCGTGGAGAGGAAACACAGTGGGAAAGGCTGAAAATGCTAATGGAGGAAAAGAATCCGAGTAGGATTGGTATTAATCAATCGAGACATATTGCTGTTTCAGACGGGCTAACCCATAGTTTATATGAGCTATTATGTGAAGAGCTAGGTACAGTTTGGGTCAGTAAATTTGTATCAGCAGAGCAACTAGTCATTCATTGGTTTTTAAAAAGAAGTAAACAGGAGATGCTGATCTATCCTTTTTTGTCAGATTTAACAAACAATCTAGCCAAAAAGGCTCTTTCGAATGAGGTTATTTTACCTGGTGTGACAACAACGACAGATGTGGTAGAGTGGATACGGCAACATGTGCTTGACCTTGGCATAAAGACCTCCTTTTATCCAACGGTTGATATACAGAGAAAAGGGTCAGCTATAGACCGAATTTCTGGAGAAATTATTATGCCTGGAGATATTGTTCATTTGGACTTCGGGATTGAATACTTACATTTGTCAACGGATACACAACAGCTAGCTTATGTCCTAAGAAAAGGGGAGTCCAACCCGCCTGAAGGATTAGAAGCAGCATTTCGAATAGGCTTAGCGTTTCAAGATATTGTAATGAAAAAGATGACGCCTGGTAAAACTGGGAATGAAGTCTTTGAAGAAAGTATAAACGATGCAAGAAAGCAATCCATTCAAGCGATGCTGTATTCCCACCCAGTCGGTCCTCACTGCCACGAAGCAGGACCTCTTATTGGGTTATATGATCAACAAACTAAAATCCCATTTAGAGGAGAGTTAGAGATTGTAAGTGATTCTGCCTACGCACTTGAATTTAATATAAAGACCTTTATTCCGGAGTGGGGGCATGAAACCTTTATTTATTTAGAACAGCCGATTGCCGTTTATGAGGATGGAGCTCAATACTTAACACCAAGGCAAGAGAGCTTTTATTTAATTAGATAGAAAGGAGGGACAGGAGGATAATTCTTCTGCGTCCCTCTATTTTTTTTGTTGACTCTCACGCAACGTGATACTTTAAAGTATTGAGTAAGGGGGAGGCATTGAAATGAGTATGAAGGTAAAGGAAGTTTGTGTGCGCACACTACACCATTACGATGAATCAAATGCTTCATTTGGTAAGATGTCAAAGACTGAACAACAGGCAATGGGAGAAAAGATGAATGACATCTATCGAAAGCTGGCAAATCTTCGATTCAGATCACCTGAATCGGATGAAGCACAAGAAGCGATTGAAGAGTGGTACAATTTTCTAAATAGTAAATTTGGCCACCATTATTCTATTGATGCATTTAAAGGCCTTGGGCAAATGTACGTGGATGATTAGAGATTTACCCAAAATATTGATAAGTTTGGGGAAGGTCTAGCACAGTTTATGTGTGAAGCAATGGGTATCTATCTGACCGAAATCAATAAACATTTTTCGAAAAGGCATTTCTCGAGAAGATGAATGCCTTGTTATTTGACGAACTGCCTTAAAAAGAAGGGAATATGATGACAGGTTTCGAATTATATAGATTAAACGATTTTGATTATAAAGGAGATTGTCATTATGAATGTAGAAAATCTTATGGATCTAGATAGGCAGTTTGATAGTGTTACAGCTGAAAAAGGTGCTGAAGGATGGGCATCGTATTTTGACATAAATGGTGTCATGCTTCCAGGTACAGACCCGATTATTGGGAAGGAGTTAATCTACCAAACCATGAAGCATGTTTTCTCACAAAATGGCTATTCTTTGAGATGGGAACCTCTATCTGCCAAGATATCAAAGGATGGAGAGATGGGCTTTACGTATGGACGATATACAAAAACGATCCACAATGATGAGGGACAGAAGGTTGAAACCTTCGGTTATTATACGTCTATTTGGGAAAAGAAGGATAACGGGGAATGGAAAATTGTCCTTGATATGGGGAACTAATAATCATGAAAGATAACCGAGACACTAAAAAATTGTAGTGTCTCGGTTTTTGATTTAATTATTACGAAAGTATAAAAGTTTTCAGCAAGAAAATGGGCTAGTGACTTGGAATCCAGCTCCAGTGCCCAGCCAAGATGAAATAGAGTATTGAGCTATGTGAGCAACAATTGAAAGATGCAAAAGATGCATGTCAGTCTCCAAGTGTCGTATGGACGACGTGTTTTGTTTTAGAACTGTTTCAGTAATCTCATCGAGAGAAGATGCTTTAGCAGAGGATGGAACTAAAACTATTGTCCCAAAAGTACAGGATGTAGAAAAAAAGAAGTTTTGATAGAATGTAAATGATGGTGGTGGTATGTTAATGAGTGCAATAATATTGTTTTTAGTAGCAGGCTTAGCTGAGATAGGCGGTGGATACTTCATTTGGTTGTGGCTACGTGAAGGAAGGCCTGCCTATTTCGGAATAATGGGGGGGCTTAGTTTAGCACTTTACGGAGTGATTGCAACCTTTCAAACATTTCCTACATTTGGTAGGGTGTATGCTGCATATGGTGGTGTTTTTATTGTATTATCTCTCCTATGGGGATGGGGGATCGATAAAAAGGCCCCGGACATCTATGATTGGATAGGTGCGAGCATTTGTATTGTTGGAGTTATAATTATGCTACTTCCGAGGCAGTAATACAGATATATTAGTAAACAGCACCAAGCAATTTTCCGTGGCGCTGTGTAAGTCTGTAAAAATTTAGCGTGAATAGTGAGCTTTTCTTATTTACGAGTGTACTAAGGGTTTTTTCATGAAATTGTATTCGTTATTCCTACATTTTGACTATTCGTTTCTTTATCAAGATGAGTTTTTAATGAATTGAACCATTACAGTTCGTTATTTTTCAAGATCAAGAGATTTATCATCAACTTTCTCATATTAATCGGCGACTCACATTGATTTATCAGCAACCATGACATTTTTATCAGCAACTATTAGAATTTATCATCAACTTTTTATTTTATTATCAACATTTCTTGGCTTATCAGCAACTTTCAATAATTTATTAGCAACCATGACATTTTTATCATCACTTATTATTTCATCATCAACTTCTATGAAACATCACAGCTTCTACACTAAATAAAAGATAAAACCAGATATAGTGGACATTGTAATGACTGATAGAATAAACGCTAGAACTAACTGTTTTCGGAATATGGACTTTAAAAGGATGACTTCTGGCAAGCTTGCTCCAGCAGAACTAATCATCATGGCCATAACAGGGCCAAGGGCCATACCTTTTAAAATCAGTATTTGAGAAATTGGGATCATACTAGAGAGTCTTATATATAGTGGGATTCCTATAATGGCAGCAATTGGAATTAACCACCATGCATCATGCCCAAACCAGTTCGCGATAAATTCAGTCGGGACAAGTCCGTGAATAATGGCGCCTATTGCTGCACCAATTAACAAATAAGGATATACATTCTTCATAAGACTCCATGTTTCTTGCCAGGCAAACTTCCAATCAAACTTTTTAGTAGTGGAATTAAATCCAGTCATTACGACGTTTTTAACATATTTTTGAAAACCTAATTTGTCTAATGTAAAACCAATTATAACTGAGAGGACAGCAGTGATAACGGTATAGATCATCGTAACCTTCCAGCCCATGACGACACCCATGATTGTCAAGATTGTTGGGTCTAGTACAGGAGATGCAAATAAGAATATCATGACAATTGGGAAAGGAATCTTATTTTTTAACATATTAACGACAACCGGAATGGTAGAGCATGAGCAAAAAGGAGTGATAAAGGCAAAGAGTATTGCAGCTAGACTGGCGACAAATTGATTGTGCCCTGATAGCTTTTTTTCAAGCTTTTCATACGGAATATAGCCTTGCAGTAGACTGATTAAAAAAGAAATGACAACAAATAAAACCGTTAATTCAAGTGCAATCCAGGTAAAGCTTTTAAGGACATCCATCATATTTCTTCCTCCTACGATTCACATAGACATGTGCAGTACTCTTGTTTACGCTTAGGCGATTTTAAATTATGAGGCTGATGATTACCTTGATGATTAAAAAACTTCCATGCATTCTTTGCATGCTTCTCGACTTCTTCCTGCTTTACTTTTACAATCATTAATTCCTGTTGATGAAAAAACATTATCCTCTCTCCTTTTAATCAAAAATAGTTGATTTAATAATCAAAAAAAATTGATGAATAATATAGTTGAAGGACCTAACAGCAGCTAGGTCGAAATAAACAGCATAATTCAGGTGATAGTATGTGGTTAACTTCTTTTTCATTAATTTCGTAGTAGCTCCAAGTACCTTTTGTTTCTTTTTTAATGAGATTTGCATCTAATAAAACCTTGAGATGATAGGATAACTTAGATTGGGGCATATCAATTTTGCAGCAAAGATCATTGACACTAATTGGCCCATTACAAAGAAGATTTAAAATTTGTAAACGTTTTTGATCAGAAAGGGCTTTGAACCTACCTTCATAATGAGCAAAAGTTTTTTCTAATGAAACATCCGTAAGAGGTATCATGTTGTTATTCGTCATTCGAAACCACCTTTATCAATCTTTATTGATTAATTGTATTGTACTACCAACAATTACAAAATGCAACAGGTTAATCAAGAAAAGTTGATTTTTTAATGTTTTGTAATTTTTACCATGATATAACTGTACCATTCTACCATATGTGGTAAAATTTGATATAATCCATTCTTGAAAGAAAGGAACCTGTCAATGAAAAATGTGAATTTCCTCAATTATTTAAATGATAAAGTTGATTTAATGCGAATCCTTGAAGCCATATCTGAGGGGTGCTATTTTTTAAATGACCGCTGGGAATTTGAATATATTAATAAGAAAGCAGCACAAATTCTTGACAGGACGAGGGAGGCGCTCCTTGGACATTGTATTTGGGATATTCTGCCTAAGTTTAAGGATACAAAGGTATATAATCTATACTTCAAAGCATTTGAAGAACAACGTCCACAATTTTTTGGAACAAAAACGGTATGCTCTAAAAAAGTGATTGAGGTAATGGTTTTTCCGTGTAAATACGGCATTGTGGTTGTGTTTTCAAATGATAATGATAAATTAGAACATGATAGACATGAACTGTTCAAGGAAACATTTAATAGATTAGAGTCTTTCTATAATCATAGTTCAGAAGGGATTGCCATTTTTGATTTAGAAGGAAGAGTTACGCATGCCAACAGTGCGTTTGAGAAAATATTTGGCTATTCAGAACGTGAGGTGAAGGGCAAACGATTGCCTGTTACACCAGATTTTACAATGAAGGATGCTGAATTTCTACTTAATGAAACGATAAAAGGAAATTATATTAATGAGTACGTAACAATCAAACAACGAAAAGATCAGAAATACATTACGGTTAGTATTACAATGTCCCCAATTCGTGACAGCAATGAAGAAGTCTATGCAGTAGCGGGGATTGTAAGAGATATTACGCGTGAACGAGCGGTGCTGTCCCAGCTTGAGTCCTTTATCGACAATAATATGGATCCAATTATGATATTTAATAATGAAGAAAAACTAGTTCGGGTAAACAAGGCACTTGAAAAAACATTTGGGTGGAGTTCGTCTGAATTACTTGGAACACTCGTAAACGATTTGCCGTTTGTACCAGCGAATCGAAGGCACGAATTAGAGAGAAATAGGAAATCGATTCGGTTAAATAAAGGTGTAAAGGGTATGGAAACGATAAGGATTAGGAAAGACGGTACTCCACTTCATGTTTTATTAACGACATTTCCTGTAAGAGATGAGTACGGTATGGGATGGGCAGTTATTTTAAGAGATATTACGGAGAAAAAGAGAGCAGAAGAGCTAATGGTTCATTCTGAAAAACTATCTATTGCAGGTCAATTAGCGGCAAGTATTGCCCACGAGATCCGAAACCCGATGACATCTATAAAAGGGTTTATGCAGCTTATTGAATCAGGTGTTTATAAAAAAGAATATTTTTCGATCATATCTTCTGAATTTGAAAGAATCGAATCAATACTTAGTGAACTTTTACTACTAGCTAAGCCTCAAGTGTTGAAGTTGAAAAGAGAGAATGTTTACGTTATTTTAGATCAAGTTATCTCACTATTAATTGCTCAAGCAAATATGAATAATATTGAAATAATTACAACTTACGAGGCAGATGAGATGTTGATATCTTGTGAAGGGAATCAGCTAAAACAAGTGTTTATTAACGTGGTGAAAAATGCAATTGAAGCCATGCCAAATGGAGGACAATTAAGGATTGAGACGAAAAGAGAAGCTGAAAATCTTCATATCTATTTTATTGACCAAGGCTGTGGCATTCCAGAACATATCCTCTCACGATTAGGTGAACCGTTCTATACAACGAAGGAAAAAGGAACTGGCCTTGGTTTTATGATTAGCAAAAATATTATCGAAGAAAATCATCAAGGCTCGCTAAATGTTTATAGTAAAGAGAATGTAGGAACAACCATTGAGATTATGATCCCAGTGGAACCTTCAAATGTAAATAATGTCATGATAAAGTGAAACTTCAATCAGTGGGGAGTTTCCTCATCCCCCACTGATTGTTAGTTGAACCAATCGGGTTCTTACTGGCGCTTATCCCCCACTTAAACTTCTCGATTCATCTAAAGTTTTGAAGTGGGGGTCTTAGCGCCAGTTGGAACGGGATAAATGCTACATAATGTCAAAGGTCACGGAAAGGGTGATGATATGATTGGTTGGTTAATTATTGCTTGTGAGATTGGTTTTTGGATATTTGTGATCGCAGGATTAATGACTAGATATTTACTGAGAAAACCGAAAGCTGGAGCATTTATTTTATGGGGAACACCTATAATTGATCTTTTACTCATTGTCGTGACAGTGATTGATCTGAAAAATGGAAGTGAGGCTACTTTTGTTCATGGACTGGCAGCCTATTATATAGGGATGACGATTGCATTTGGACATCGAATGATTAAATGGGCGGATCAGCGCTTTGCTCATAGATTTTTGCAGGTTCCTATTCAAACAGTTGAAAAGAGCCCTAGAGAGCATGCCAGAGCTGAGAGAAAAGGCTGGTATCGTCATGTATTAGGGTGGCTCATAGGTAATGGATTACTCTTAGGTATGATTTGGGTTGTTGACAATCCTGCTAATATAAACGAACTTTTGAGTTTTATGCAGTTTTGGCTAATCGTACTATGTATTGATTTTCTATGGAGCTTTAGTTACACGGTTTTTCCAAAAAAACAAGAAACCATTAATCGTCATTAAAGGAATAGTATTTACCCCGTTCCAACTCGCGTTAAGACCCCCACTTCAAAACATTAGATGATCGAAAAGTTTAAGTGGGATATGCGCCAGTAAGAACCCTGTATAGGAACACAGACTAAAGTCGCCACCTCCTGTGGCAACGTCTGTGAGACTACAGTGTAAGCGGGGCTAACAATCAGTGGGGGATTTAGGAAAACCCCCACTGATTGAAGTTTCACTTTACTGTTCACTTGGGAAATCCTTCTTGTCTTTTTATGAAGAGAATATGATACTCTTATTATGAATGTAAAAAACTTGAAATGAGTTGATACAAACATGCAAAAAAAGATTGTGTTGGCTGGAGGAACAGGGTTTATTGGGAAGTACTTTCAGAAGAAATTCCGTGATTTAGGATACGAGGTGGTCGTGGTCTCAAGGAATTCGTGTGATTATGTATGGGACGATACGAAAGGGATTATCGAAGCCTTAGAACATTCTGAGCTGTTAATCAACCTAGCAGGTAGATCAGTTGATTGTCGTTATAATGAACGAAATAAAAAAGAAATAGTAACCTCAAGAACGGAAACAACAGAAATACTAGGGAAAGCCTTGAAAGCTTGTAAAAACCCACCGTCATTATGGATAAACTCAAGTACAGCTACTATATACAGGCATGCTGAAGATAGACCGATGACAGAGGAAAATGGCGAGATAGGAACTGGTTTCTCTGTTGAGGTGGCAAAAGCATGGGAACGTTCCTTTTTTCAATTTGATTTACCAGAAACAAGACAGGTAGCTCTCAGAATTTCAATTGTATTAGGTGAATCTGGTGGTGTGATGACACCTTTTATAAATTTAGTAAAATATGGATTAGGTGGAGCACAAGGTCCAGGGAACCAGAAATTCAGCTGGATTCATATCGAGGATCTTTTTCGCTCTGTGCTTTTTATCCAAAACAATAAATCCTTAAGTGGGGTTTTTAATTGTGCCTCACCGAACCCCATTACAAACCGTGAATTAATGTCACAATTGCGTAAAGTAATGGGGGTAAGAGTCGGACTACCTTCCCCCAAATGGCTCCTTGAAGTAGGAGCAATCCTTATAAGGACTGAAACAGAGTTAATTCTAAAGAGTCGATGGGTTGTTCCAGAGCGTCTGCAACAGGAAGGGTTTCACTTTATTTATCCTACTATTGAGAGTGCATTAACTCAAATTTGGACTGAGAAAAAACAAAAACTCACTTAACTATTTGCGGGAAAAAGATACAGCAAAAAACAAGGTAATGCTCATTTGTTAGAAAAAACGTAGAGGTAGTTAAACCTCTGCGTTTTTTTATTCTCCTTCATTCGTAAATGAAACAAGCTTCGTTAATTAATTGCTCGTTAGCATAAATTTTGCATCTTGAAATGCAGTGATTAATTCGATTGATTCCCTGACTTGGTTATATCAAATTTGTTAGAATGCTTGGATATGGAAAAAAGTATCAAATGTGTGTGCTTTTGTTTTAGAAAAAACGGAGCTCTGTGAATACGCTCCTTCCTTGTAAATATGCAAATTCTATAACATAAGTGTATAATTCTTGAACAAAGGGTGGTTTCGCTAGCAAAAGCCGCAATGATTCTTTTACATTACGCTTAAACAGGTTTTTTAAAGTTACGGAGATTGGGAAATCTGTTAATAAGTAAGCAGAAAAGAAAATCAAGGGAGATTACATGATGAATAACTATAAACTAACGATACAGTACGACGGTGGACGCTATAAAGGCTGGCAGCGTCTAGGAAGTGGAGAAAATACAATTCAAGGAAAGATTGAAAATGTTCTTTCTGAGATGATAGGTAGGCCCATTGAAATCATTGGGTCAAGTCGAACGGATGCAGGTGTACATGCGTTGGAGCAAGTGGCGAATTTCAAAGTGAGTGAGAGCTTCTCTGAAAAGGAAGTCATGGATTACCTCAATCGGTATTTACCACAGGATATCAGTGTGACGAATGTAGAAATGGTACATGACCGCTTCCATGCAAGGTACAATACAAAAGATAAAACCTACCTATACAAGCTTTGGAATCATCCATATCCAAATCCTTTTATGAGAAAATATAGTATGCATGTAGAGGAAAGACTCCAGATTGAAAAGATGAAAAAAGCTGCACAGTTCTTCCTTGGGGAGCATGATTTTACCGCATATTCGAACGCCAAGTCGAAAAAGAAGTCGATGGTACGTGAAATTTATTCGCTTGAAATAAAAGAAAACGCTGGTTTTATTGAGATACGAATCAAGGGAAATGGCTTTCTTTACAATATGGTAAGAAAAATAGTAGGAACACTAATCGAGGTGGGATTAGGAGAGAAAGAAGCAAATCAAATTCCTTCGATTATCGAATCAAAGGAACGCGTTCAAACGGGGCTTTTAGCAGATGCGGAAGGGCTCTATCTTGAGAAAATTGAATTTTAAGGAGTAGAAAGTCATGGCTGGGACAAACAGAGAGAACATAACAGTAGGGCTAAAAGTTAAGGTTGTTCAAAAACAGGATCAACGAACAGGGAAGTTAACAGAAGGAATTGTAGCGCGGGTGCTAACTAATTCTTCAAACCATCCGCATGGGATAAAAGTGATGTTAGAAAACGGAGTAGTCGGAAGGGTAAAGGAAATTTTGAGGTAAAAGGATAATAAGAAGTACTCCATATATATATGGAGTACTTTTTTCTATTCTTCTTCTTTGTTAAACCAAAGCGGGTCTTTATTATCTACTTCGCCATTGTAGTTAATGAGGATCTCTTCGCCTGCTTTTATATCTTTATATGCATAGTAGTCAAACGTATGATTATCAAAGTTAATTTCATAAATAGCATTCGGTTCATAAGAGTGATTAAACAACATCCCATACCCTAAGAGAAGGGCGGTGTGATGGAGTCCATACTCAAATACGTAATCAGCTAACAACGTTTTCTCAATATGCTCGTGCTGTTCGTTAGGATAGGCTATAACTGGAGCTTCATGAATAAGCTCTCCTTTTTTAATATCGCATTTCGCAAATACTCCTCTATCAAATTCTCCATCAGTTAGTGGTGATTTCTTTACTTCAATCATCATATTGTGTCACCTGCGCATTCTGTAATTTAGAAAGTATCCTTTAACTTTACCACCAATAAATCATAATAAGCTAGTCATACCCCTTAATTTTTGTTATATATCATTATGTTCAAAAAAATAACTTGTTATAAATCCCATAGTATGTAAGATATGTGGAAACTCTGGAGGCAAAATATCTCCAAAGAGTTTCCACCAACTATACTTCAAACCAATCGCCACCCCAAACATATGAATCTTTCACTCTATGTCTAAATTCGCCTATCTCTTCATCATACATATAGTCTCTTTGATACGTTTCAATGTTTTCGATAATATCGAAAATACTATCGGCTATATAATGAACCTCTAGATTCTTCATCGTAGGATGTAAGGAAATACGGACCCACCCTGGTTTAATAAAGGTATTACCTTTATCGACTTCCGCTGTAATCTGTTTTGATTGTGAGAGTCCAATCTTTAACAGATAGTGTCCATACGTCCCAGCGCATGCACATCCCCCGCGAGCTTGAACACCATGTACATCATTTAGAAGCTTAACAAATAAGTTGTGGTGAATGCCCTCAACATAAAAAGAGAGGATAGGAAGTCGCGTTTTATATTGCCCTTCTAAGATGATGACTCGCTTATTTTCTTCCAATCTTTCAAATAACAGATGAACGAGCTCATTTTCTCTTTTTTCTATCTTATCAATGTCCATTTTTTCTTTGAGTTTAATGGCTAGAGCCGTTCGAATGGCTTGCAAAAAACCAGGGGTTCCTCCGTCTTCTCGCGCTTCAATGTCCTGGAGATAAGATTTCTCGCCCCACGGGTTCGTCCAGTTGACGGTACCTCCACCTGGGTGATCTGGTATTGAGTTCGCATATAAATGCTTTGAAAAAATCGCGATGCCTGTGGAGCTAGGTCCGCCTAGAAATTTGTGTGGCGAGAAAAAGATTGCATCTAATTTCTCAGCAGGATTTTTCGGCTTTACATCCATTGCCACATAAGGAGCTGATGCAGAAAAATCAACAAAGCAGAGGCCACCGTGCTGATGCATAATCTTTGCAAGGTGATGATAATCTGTTTGGATACCAGTTACATTTGAGCAGGCTGTAAAAGCACCAATTTTTAATGGGCGATCATTGAATTCGGAAAGGCGCTGACTTAAGGAGGACGTACATACCTGTCCTCTGTCATCTGGGGGAATAATGACTACATCTGCAATCGTTTCCTCCCAGCTTGTTTGATTAGAGTGATGCTCCATATGTGTAATAAACACAACAGGGCGTTCCTTCTCAGGTAAGGACAGCGTTTGTTTGATTCCTTCATGGAAAGACAAGCCTAATATTCGCTGTAACTTACATAATGCACCTGTCATCCCTTTGCCTTCCAATAATAAGGCGTATGTGTCATCAGCATGTACATGACTTTTAATAATGTCTCTTGCTTCCTTATAAAAAACGGTCATCATTTTTCCCGTAATATTGGATTCTGTATGTGTATTTGCAACAAAAGGACCGAACTGGTAGGATATTTTCTCTTCAATCGGAGCGTAGAGTCGCCCGCTTGCTGTCCAGTCTGCATACAGAATCGTTTTTTTTCCATAGGGAGAATGGAAGGTTTCCTTCTGCCCAATTATTTCTTCGTAAAAAGGATGGAAGTATTCTTCTAGGCTATTCAAGTGGTGTCATCCCCTTAAAAGGAAAAATTTCAGGTAGTATATATGTATTTACAGTTAGGGAAATGGTGAAAGTTTTAATCGTTATACGATTAATTAGAGGATTTGATGTAAATTGTTAATTTATTTAAAGTTAATATTAATATTTTTAATAAATGTATTGATAATTTTAATGAGAGTCATTATAATGAAGTCAAAAGGAGGTGGAAAATAGTGGATATACCGGTAATAACGACTTGCCCAATCTGTCAAGAGAGGCTAAAGGTAACGAAGCTTTCATGTGGATATTGTAAAACAACAATAGAAAATACATTTGAATTCCCAGCTCTACTGTCTTTGAAAAAAGAACAGCTTCAGTTTATTGAGACCTTTATATTATGTAGAGGTAGTATTAAAGAGGTCGAAAAGGTACTCGGAATTTCTTATCCAACGGTGAGGAACAAATTAGAAGAAATCATTACAGAATTAGGAGATCCATACCAAGTGAAACAAGAAAAAGAAGACGAAAAGAAAAATGTTATTGAGAAGCTTAGCAGCGGTTCTATAAGTGCTGAGGAGGCAATCAAGCTATTAAAGAAAAAATAAAAAAGCACTTCACCAAAAGAAGTGAAGTGAAGAAAAAAGTGTGTATCTATATTTTACAAAAAATAGTATGACTCGTCGAGATATTAATAAAAATGATGAAGGAGTGGAGAAGATGAGAGGAGAAATTACAAAGGTTCTGGAGCTATTACAGGAAGGGAAAATTAATAACGAGGAAGCTGCCGATATTTTATCCGCGTTAAAGGAAGAGGTAGCCCCGGCGCTTGAACCGAAAGGCTATATGTCAAAAAGTCTAAAAATTAAGGTGGATTCTGAAGACGGAGATAAAGTGAATGTAAACTTGCCCCTTAAGTTAGTAAAGTCATTGCATGGGGCAATTGAAAACATACCTGTAATCCAAAAACATTTAAATGGTCTAGATATGAATTTAATTTTAGATGCAATCTCTAATCATGTAGAAGGTCCAATCGTTGATATCGATAGCGCAGACGGCGAAAAAGTGTGTATTGTGATTGAGTAGAGCATATGAAAATTAAGGTTGTGACAAAGGATCTTCCATTTCCAATACGAATATATCTTCCTTATGGGCTTGTTCGTTTTTTAACATCACCACTACTCATAAAATATTATGTAAAGCACATAGATTCAAAGACTGCGAAATGGCTGGATGGGATTGATGCTAACATGATTAGTGAATTAACAAAGGTATTTAAGGAATATAGAGGAACAGAACTTGTATCAGTCAAAGACAAGGATGGGACAGAAGTTAAAATAACATTATGACCGAATCTTTAGGTGTGCTGTAAGAAGGTTTACGCACACCATTTTTTTGGAGGAAAAAGATGAAGGAAATCTTTAAGAATAGAGTGTTTTTAAAGCTGTTTTTGGCCACGATTACTTCTCAGATGGGTTCAACAATTGGTAATATGGCATTCGCTTTCTATTTGTTAGATCATTTTAGTCGTCAGCCTTACTTGGCGACACTTGCGGAGCTCATGTATTCTTTACCTACGTTAGCAGTATTTTTAATTGTTGGGGTGGTCGCAGATCGACTGGATCGTCAAAAAATTGCGGAATACTCAGATTGGATCAGGGCAGGATTAACACTGTTTTTATTTCTTTCGATATTTGTGAATATCATTCCGCTAACCTTTGCCATTTTGTTTATTAGAAGTGCGATTGCGAAGTTTTTCTACCCAGCAGAAGCTGGTCTCATTCAAGGAATCTTGACAAAGGAGCAGTACCAAACAGCGGCTGGATTAAATCAAATGATTTTTAGTATGTTTATGTTATTCGGGGTTGGTCTTGGCGCCTTAACGTACAAACTTATCGGTATTTATGGTGCATTATTGATTGACGGACTTAGCTTTATTATGTCTGCATTCTTAATTCGGGCATGCTCTATTTCTGACGAAGTCAAGATGCCAAATGGAAAAACAAGCATAAAAGAGCTTACGTTTAAACAGACTCTACAAGATTTTAAAAAGGGTGGAACATATATCCTTCACAACAAGCTTCTCCGTACATTGATTATGGGTTTCCTTATTTTTGGTTTTATCAATGGTGGATTTGCGATTCTACCCATTTTCACGATGAAATATAAACTAGCACCAGATAATTATGAGTGGTTTGCATCCTTATTTGCCATTTTCTTTGGAATTGGTATTTTTACGGGAAGTTCACTTTCAGCCTTTTTCGGGAAGCTATTTAAACCACATATTTTAATGATCATGGGGATTTTGGCAACAGCGGTCACAACAGCCGGTATGGGGGTATCTGATGCGAAGTGGATATATTTTGTATTCGTTAGCATCACAGGCTTTATGATTGCCCCTATTAACGTTGCCTTAGCCGGTTGGATTCCTTCACTAGTAAACCCAAGCTATATGGGGAGAGTAAACGGTTGGGTAGACCCAATTATGATGTTAGCGCAATCCATTGCATTAGGCATCATTGCATTACTTTTCCCAGCATTCATCACATCTGTTGAGTATATTTATTACGGGGTTGCAATCTTAATGTTTGGTGTAGGCTTATTTTATATGACAACTTTACCAAGACTAGCAAGAGAGCAAGAGTGTGTGGATATTCAAGCTATTCAAAAGGAAGCGCCTGTTGAAGGATAATTAGGTTGACAAATGTAGAATAACTTGTATAATTTGCTTGTAATGTATAATATTGTCATCGCGAACTGATAAACCGTGGTTCAACCACTCTCATTTGAAATGAGCCGGTTTCGTATCTCTTACCAGATATGAAGCCGGTTTTTTAATGAATAAGAAATAATACGTTTAGATTGTATCTTATTAAAATGTGCTTTAGTAATCCGGCTCCAGCGCCCAGCTAAGATGAAATGGCGACGATCTTTGCCATTTCATCCTACTCGAGGTCAAAAACCCTGTCATGAATAAAAGGGAAAACCTCCCTTTTTTCATGACAGAACATTGCTCTGCCTTAGCCTAAACGGGGCGCTTGCGCCTTTTGTTCTTTTTAGGAGGTTATGAAACGATGTATATTTTTTCGAATCAAGCAGAGGTTCATGAACCATTGTACGATACAACCATCTCATTATATCCTTGGGAATATGAATTGTTACAGACTCGTCCAGTCAGAAGGTTAAAGTTTCTGTCACACTACGGGACTGGGTCATTCGTTACGTCAGTCAAGCATTCAAGGTATGAGCATACGATAGGCGTTTGGACTCTCATTGCCACATTTTTTCCGAAAGATGAGGAGTTAAGAATAGCTGCACTCCTACATGATATTGGTCATCTTCCGTTTTCACATGCGGTTGAAAAAACACTTGGTTTTAATCATCACCATATTACAGAGGAAAAGATTAGAAGTGAAGAAGTCACATCTATTTTAGTAAAACATCATTTTTTACCAGAACGGATCATCGATTTACTTAACCAAGACACACCTTTATCTCACAAAACTCCTTACATATGCGCCGATCATCTCGATAGCTTCCTGCGGGATGCTTATATGCTTGGTAAAAAAGGAATACATCCTTCTGAGGTAATTCGAACGATGTCATTCAATCAACAATATGTAGATGCAGATTATCATACAAGCAAACACATTATGCTGATGATTTATCATGACCATACTAGCTTTCTATCACCCAAACTTCTTGCGTTAGATGCTCTTTTGGCAAAAGCGATATCAGAATATGCGAGAGACCAATTCATAGACATTCAACAATTAACGAATAATGAGCTGATTCAAGTGCTTGTAAGTTCAGAAAATGTGAGAGTAAAAGAAATCATGAACATTATTCTATGGGAGCCTGAAAGAATCAAGATTCATCATGAACAAGTAGACAATGCTGAAAAAGTGGAAGTAAGAAAGGTGTATGATAAGACACCTTTAGTAGACGGTGTACCGCTTATCTCTATTTGCTCAGAATCTAAGCATTTATTACAATCGATTCGTGCCCTTCAAAAGGACTATTATATATCCTATTAAAATGAAGAGTAGTTTATTAGATTGTGAGAGAAAGTGAAACTGGGAGCTACCTTATGGGTAGCTCTTTTCTAGCTTCTTTTCTAGCTTCTTTTCTAGCTTATGAAGAAAGTCTAAAAGTTTTCAGCAAGAGACTTGGAATCCAGCCAAGATGAAATGGCGACAATCTTTGCCATTCCACCCTACTCGAGGTCAAATATCCTGTCATGAATAAAAGGGAAAACCTCCTTTTTTCATGACAGAACATTGCTCTGCCTTAGGCTAAGCGGGTCGCTTGGGGCTTTTGTTTATTGTAGTAGGAAGAGGTTCCTAATTTGAGTAATATACCTCTTCTTTCAATCTCTTTGTAAAGTAACGTAATGAAATCTTTATCTAATTGTTCTTTAATCGATATATTGTAGACCTCAAGTAATTCACGATTTGATAATGACTTCATAGGAAAACCTCCTATTCTAGTTCTAGTAGGAATTTTCCCTTTAAGCATTATGGATAAACATATGAATATGTTGTCGATATTATGAACGAGTAGTGTTTCGTAAAAATAGACATACCAAATAGGAGAAGACGATGAAGGAACAAGATTATGATCAACTATTAAATATTCAAACAGCTGGTGAGCAAAACGGCTTCTACTCTTCATATCATTATCATAGGTACGAGCCAACACCTTATAGAGCTTTAGAGCTATTATTTGAACAGTACAAGCTAACAAGTGATGATTATATTGTTGATTTCGGATGCGGGAAAGGAAGGCTAGCTTTTTACATCCATTACTTTTTTCATGCGACTGTAAAGGGCATCGAAATGATTGAGGATTATTACCATGACGCTTTAGTGAACTTAGAGAGTTATTTCGCAAATAAGAAGAGAAGAGATGGGGATGTACAATTTTATCATTGTTTTGCTGAAGAGTATCCTATTGCTCCATTAGATAATCGATTTTATTTCTTTAATCCATTTTCAATCCAAATTTTTATGAAGACAATCAATCATATACTTGTATCAATCGAGCAAATTCCTCGGACAGTTGAGCTCATTTTATATTATGTATCAGATGAGTATTTATTTTATCTAGAGAATTGTACTTTGTTTGAGTTGAAACAAGAAGTAGTGATCCCTGAGATGAAAGACTCGAATGAGAGATTCCTGATCTACCGGCTAGTGGGTTGAAGTTTGCTAATAGGTATGGTCAGTTCAGATTAGAAAGTAGTTGCTGATTTTATATGGTCAGGGCAGAAGAGAAAGAAATCATGTCAGTGCATTAGAGAAAAGGAGTTGCCGATAAATTATATATAGTTGATGATAAAAATATATAAGTTGATGATAAATTGAAAAGTTGATGATATTTTCCAAAAGTTGCTGATAAAGTGAAATAGTTGCTGACAAAATGGAAGATGTTGCTGATAAAATTCAATAAGTTGCTGATAAATTGAAAAACTAGATAGAATACTAGAAAAACTAGTTACATTTTTAACTATACAAACCTATTTTTTAGTAAAATCGAGCCGAAATGAAAGAAGATGGCTGAAAAATGCTATTTTTTTAGAAGAAAAAAGAAATAAATCGTTGAGATTAGTAGATAGTGAAGGAGAATGGTTTTGAAAAAACGTATGCTTTGGATTATTGGTAGTATATTGCTCATCACAGCGGTCATTCTGATTGGGGCAGGGAATTATTTCTATAGTGTTGCAATTAATAGGCATCATGAGCCAATCAGTTTACACGGAGGTTCTGAGCCGGCAAGTGGGGAAGAAGCTAGGGAAGAACAAGCCAAGCTTGAGGAACTTGTAAAGTGGACGGAAGGCAAGCAATTTGATTCAGCTGAAGTGATCAGTGAAGACGGATTAAAGCTAAGCGCGATATTCTTAAAAAATGAACACTCAAATGGAAAAGCGGTCATTCTTGCTCATGGCTATAAAGGGAACAACACACAAATGCCCGGTATTACGAAGTACTACTATGAACTTGGCTACAACATTTTGAAGCCTGATGCAAGAGGGCACGGAAAAAGTGAAGGGGATTACATCGGTTATGGCTGGCACGACCGAAAAGATTATCAAATATGGATTGACTATTTAATTGATAAGAAAAAAGCGAAGAACATATTCCTTCACGGATTCTCTATGGGTGCAGCTACCGTATTAATGACAAGTGGAGAAGAGCTTCCAATAGAAGTGAAAGGAATCATCTCTGATAGTGGATATACATCAGTTCATGAAGAGCTATCACACCAATTAAAGTATTTATATCGTTTACCAGCATTTCCAATTATGCAGGTAACTAGCATCGTAACAACGCTAAGAGCGGGCTATTCTTTTACTGAGGCATCGGCCATCGAACAAGTGAAGAAGAATTCACTGCCTCTATTTATTATTCATGGGGATAAGGATGAGCTTGTTCCGACAGAGATGGCCAATGAACTATATGAAGCGGCTGGAGAAAATAAAGAGATTTGGATCGTACCAGGTGCTGGACATACTGAAGGATACACAGTTGCAGAGGCTGAATATCAGGCTCGTCTAAAAGACTTTCTCAGAAATGCTATACAATAACACCAACATCTAAGAAGCAAGGAGCATAATCTGTTCTTTGCGTCTTTTTTAACTATTAAAAATACGCCTCTAGACCTAGATGCTCCTACATTTCAAGTCCATTGGTAAAATAAGAGGCTAACTATAAAATGTAAATAAGGGGTTTTTGAGAATCTACGATGAAACCTGCTAGATAGTTCATTCGTAGATATAATATGGGTAGATTATGATTAGGAGTCGATTAACGATGAATTCGATTTTTGTCTTTTTAGTAAAATTGATGATGACGATACCGATTATGTTTATTACGTGGCTCGTTCTTTTTATTGGCTATGATCAAACTTTCTTAGCCTCATCAGGAATCGCTGTAGGTGGGGGAGTTATTCTTTTTGGATTACTATCAGGGATGCTTCATTCAAGATACTTAAAAAAGAACGGGTTGACGCGTAAAGAGTTCAATTATATCAAGAAAAATTTACAGGAAGCAAAGAAAAAAATAGCACGTCTTCAAAGAAGTGTTATATCTATTCGGCATATTACGACCTTAAAGCAAAGAATTGATCTGCTAAGGGTTGTCAGAAAAATTTATAGCTTATCAAAGGCAGAGCCTAAGCGCTTTTATAAAGCTGAACGATTTTTCTATTCCCATTTAGATTCAGCGTTGGAGCTGACAGAAAAATACGTGTTCTTATCTTCACAGCCTAAAAAAACATTAGAAGTACAGGCAGCCTTAGTGGATACAAGAACCACATTAGATGAATTAATTGAATCCATTGAAAAGGATCTTTATTATATGCTGTCGAACGATATTGAACAGCTCCATTTTGAATTAGATGTGGCGAAGCATTCGATTGGACAAATAAAGAACTCGCAAAGCTTAGAGGAGGTAGGAAAGCATGACACAAAATAATAGTCGCTCTGCTGATTTAATGGACGAATTATTGGCTACTCCATTTGGTCAAGAGCAGCTTGAGATAAATCCTGAGGCACAGGAACAACCAAAGTCAGTTAGACTAATAGATGTTATACCAGAAGAGGACCGGAAGAAAGCCTATCAACTCGCAGAACTGATTGATCCAAAAGACCATGAAGCCATGATTTCATATGGAACAAATGCACAAGGTAAGCTTTTATCTTTTTCTAACACTATGATCGAACATGTTCAAAAAAAGGATGTTGGTGAAATTGGAGACATTATTCATGATCTGATGAAGAGATTTAATGATGTCAATGTAGATGAATTAAAGCTTGAAAAACAATCCTTTTTAAAAAGGATGTTCGGAAAAGTATCTAATTCTGTACAAGAAGTGTTATCGAAATATCAAAAAACGGGTGCACAAATTGACCGAATCAGTGTAAAGCTAGAACGAAGCAAAAGTGTACTGTTATCGGATATCTCTTTTCTAGAAACTTTATATGAACATAATAAAGACTATTTCCAAGCACTGAATGTTTATATTTCGGCTGGGGAAATAAAGTTAGAAGAGCTGCACGAAAAGACGATACCGGCTCTGAAAAAAGAGGCGGAGCTTACGAACGATCAAATGAAGTTTCAAGAAGTAAAGGATATGATTCAATTTGCAGATAGGTTGGACAAACGACTACACGATTTGAAGCTGAGCAGGGAGATTACCGTTCAGAGTGCACCGCAAATAAGACTTATCCAACATACGAATCAAGCCTTAGTTGAAAAAATCCAGTCGTCTATTTTAACTGCTATTCCCCTTTGGAAAAACCAAGTGGCTATAGCTTTAACTTTATTAAGACAGCGTCACGCGGTCGAGGCTCAAAAGCACGTATCTAGAACGACAAATGAGCTATTACTAAAAAATGCAGATATGTTGAAGACCAATACGATTGAGGCAGCGAAGGAAAATGAGCGAGGAATTATTGATATAGAAACCTTGAAGAAAACACAGGAAAGTCTGATTTACACTTTAGAGGAGACCCTTCGAATTCAGGAGGAAGGAAGAAATAAGCGTAGACAAGCTGAAGCTGAGCTCTCAGCCATGGAACATGAACTAAAAAATAAGCTACTCGAATTTAAAGATAAATAATAAGTTAAAGCCTTGTCTAATGATGACAAGGCTTTTTTGATGAATAAGAAATAATAAGTTGTTGATTGTATCTTATTACGATGTCTTATTAATCCGGCCCCAGCGCCCAGCCAAGCTAAAATGGCGATTATCTTTACCATTTTATCCTACTCGAGGTTAGATACAGTGAAACTTCCATCATTGATTTTTTCTGATCGTTAGTTGAATCAATTGGACTCCAACTGGCAGTTTGATTTTTTACCGCCAGTTGGAGTGGGGTAACCCTAAATGAGTAAAAGTGGAAAATCTCCTTTTTTCTCATTTAGGAATTTGCTCTGCCTTAGGCTATACGGGCACCCTGAGCCTTTTGTTCCAAATGAGTCAAGTTCCAAAAACATTTCCCCTAAAAAATTGAGAAGCACCTTCTGGATTAGGTACAATAAGAGAAAAAGCTGAAGATAGGTGTTTTCATGAAACGTTTTCTTATAGTTGGAGCGGGTATACTCGGGGCATCGACTGCTTATCATCTTGCTCGAGCTGGGGCAGAAGTTACGATAGTGGACCGTAGCCATAAAGGACAAGCAACTGATGCGGCTGCTGGAATTGTATGTCCATGGCTATCGCAGCGCAGAAATAAAGCATGGTACGAGCTAGTAAAAGGAGGCGCCCGTTACTATCCAGAGCTAGTAAAAGAGTTGAAAGAACTTGGTGAAGTAGACACGGGATATCGTCAAGTAGGAGCGATCAGTTTGCATACAGACGAGGATAAGCTCGAAAAAATGGCAGATCGTGCTAGAACAAGACGGGAAGATGCACCAGAGATAGGGGAAATTAAGATTTTGTCGTCACTGGAAACAAAAAAGCTGTTTCCTCCCTTAGCAAGTGAGTATGGGTCAGTCCATGTTAGCGGGGGAGCTCGTGTAAATGGACGTCAGCTCCGAAATGCGTTATTAAACGCTGCGAAGAAACTAGGAGCAAAAATATTGTGCGGAGATGCTCGCCTCCTTTTTGACGATCATACCATTACAGGTGTTTCTCTTGAGGGACAACGGCTAAATGCCGACAAGGTGATTGTAACAGGTGGAGCTTGGTCACATGAGCTATTTAAACCTTTAGGATTACGTTTCCTTGTAAGACCTCAAAAGGCTCAAATTGTTCATCTAGAAATGAAACGTGTTGAAACGGGTAATTGGCCAGTGGTGATGCCCCCAAATGATCAATACATCCTTTCGTTCGAGAGCGGTCGTGTAGTGATTGGAGCTACTCATGAGGATGAGGCTGGCTTTGATCATCGCGTGACAGCTGGTGGAATGCATGAGGTGTTAAATAAGGCGTTAGCGGTGGCTCCTGGACTTGAGTCATGTAACATCGTTGAAACAAGAGTAGGCTTCAGACCTTATACACCTGGTTTTTTACCGATTATTGGCCATGTTCCTAACTGGAAAGGTGTTTTGGTCGCAAACGGTTTAGGGGCTTCTGGGCTAACAAGCGGTCCGTACTTAGGAGGAGAGCTTGCGAAGCTAGCCTTGAATCTGCCAACAGGACTTCAAATAGAAAATTATGATACGGCTGGTGCGATTGAGATAGATAATGAGCTATAATGGCAAACTAAACAAGTATACGAAGGAGTGTCAAACGAATGATTTATCGAAGAAAATTATATAATGTTGCCCCTAGTATTGTTCTAGATTTTAATGAGACTCTCCTGCCGACTCAATTAAAATATGGGGCTCGGTTAGTAGGAAGATGGATGACACCAGAGACAAATGGAGTGGTAGAGATATTTGCAATTTGGGAATATGATAGCTTTGAAGAGTATGAGGCAATCGAAAGCAAGGTCAGAAGCGATGAGGAGCACATTAAACGTGTCCAGAACTGGTACAAAAAATGGGGAGGAAGAGAGAACTTGAAAGAGGTATTCTTCAAGGTGGAACAGGATTTTGTTGAAAATACGGTCGCAGGGGGTAGCACATGGAAATGAATAGCTTTGAGAAAGAATATCTAACAGTAGCCATTCAGCAATTTAGACACTTTAAACAGCGTGCTGAAAAGGGAATGAAGCAGCTTAGTGAAGAAGAGATACATTGGAAGCCGAGCGAGGAGTCCAATAGTATTGCGATCATCATCAAGCATTTAAGTGGAAATATGAACTCAAGATGGGTGGATTTTTTAACGACTGATGGAGAAAAGCCATCTCGAAATAGAGACTTAGAATTTGAGACTGGGCATGAAACATTGGAAGAATTACTAGAAATGTGGGAAAGCGGCTGGGGATTATTATTTCGCACGGTTGAAAACTTGGAGCCATCTGACTTACATAACACGATTACCCTTCGTGGTCAACCTGTAAGTGTTTTTCAAGCAATCCAGACCGAAGTAGCTCATATTAGTTATCATCTTGGTCAAATTCTTTATATAGGTAAACAAATAAAGGATAAAGATTGGACGATTTTAAGCATTCCGAAGAACATAAATCCTACTAACTAGAAAGAAACAAATGAAGTGAAGAGAAGTCATGTATTAAGAAAACTTCAATTGGATTTGGAGTCGTTTTCGAGAACAAGGGCTTAAGGAGAGGCTAAATTATGAGAGACGTATCTATTGCATTATTAAACGATTTAGAAAAAGTAGTCGAAATTGATAAAGAAGTAATCGGTAATGATAGCAGAAAGGGATATATAAAAAAAGCGATGGAAGAAAAAAGGTGTATCGTTGTAAAAGAGCGGAATTCTATTACAGGATTTTTAACTTACAATACACATTTTTTTGAAAGTAGCTTTATATCCCTAATTATTGTGAACCCGTTAGAGAGACGAAAGGGTTATGCAACCTCACTATTAACGTATTTTATTGAAAATGCACCTACCTTTAAAATTTTCTCTTCAACAAATCAATCTAATCAAACAATGAAAGAGGTATTTAAACAAAATGGGTTTGTTCAGAGTGGATACGTAGATAATCTAGATGAGGGGGACCCGGAGATTATTTACTTTAGAAGAAGAATAGGGGATTAATAAATGAGTAAAGTTGGTATTTATAAAGTAGATATAACACCTCCGCTTGGAATTGCTTTTATTGGCTATCATCGGGAAACAGGCGTGATGGGGATAAAAGATCGTCTATATGCAACGGCATTCGTATTTGAAACAAAATCAGATAAATCAGTGCTTGTCAGTATTGATAATATAGGGATGTTAATAGAGGATACTACCATTATTCGTAATGAAATAGCGAATGGCTTAAACATTTCAATAGCTCAAACAACAGTAGTGTTTACTCATACACATTCTGGTCCTGCAACAGCTGGTCAAGAAGTAATCGTCCAGGCTTATAAAAAAATGCTTATTCAAAATGTGGTACAAGCAGCTATTCTAGCAAATGAAAACTTACAAGTAGCTAATGTTGGTTGGAACCATACTGTAAGTGATATGGGTGTAAATCGCAGGGAAATTTCTTCTACTGGAAAAGCGGTCATGGGAACGAATTTAGAAGGTATTGTTGATAATAGAATTAGTGTACTAGCAATCAAGCATCAAGTTACAGGAATTTTACAAGGTTTGATTGTATTCTGCACTGCTCATCCCAATGTATTGAAGGGAGATAGTGATTGCTTATCGGCAGATTATCCTGGAAGAATTCGAGAGATTCTTGAACACATTCTCGATTGTTCTGTTATTGTAATTCAAGGCGCAGCAGGAAATGTGAATCCCATTTACCGCGGTTCAATGAACGACATAGAAAAGATGGCTTATAAGGTGAGCGGTAGTGTTCTTACGATTCTTCCAAGTATTCACTACGCTGAGATATCAAAGCTAAGAACAAATTCGACTACATATCCGATGAGGTTAAAAAGATTCCAAGCCCGGATGGAATAAATAGGTTGGCTGCTTTAGCTGCCGAACAGTGGGGAGTTAACACGGAAAACTGGAGAAATTCACTTATTCATATGTATCAAAAGGGAGATGAACAGTTATCGATTCATGTAGAAGTTCAAATCCTTCAGATTAATGAAGGCGCATTTTCTGGAATACCGATGGAGCCTTTTTCAGAAATGGCGATTGATATTAAAGAGAAGCTTAACAATGAGCTTGTCTTATTTGGAGGGTATACAAATGGTTATTTAGGCTACTTACCTACTAAAGAAGCCTATCCTTATGGTGGGTATGAAGTAGACTTAAATCCAGTAGTGTACGGACCCATCACAAGTTTATGGATGCCTCCGGTCGAATCAACGGCTGAAGAAATCGTAAGGAAAGTAGTGGAATTGTATACTATAGCATAAATATGTCAATATGCTTTTGAATGTCAAGCAGGAAATCGTTCGAATGTGCAAATACGTTATGATATCTTGATACATACTATAGCAGGGAGTTGATGCGATGAAGATCATCATTATTGGAGGAGATGCAGCAGGAATGAGCGCTGCGATGCAAATTGTGCGAAACAGTGATACACATGATGTGATTACTCTTGAAAAGGGTGGTATTTACTCATATGGTCAGTGTGGTCTTCCTTATGTGGTAAGTGGGAAAATAGAATCGACCGATAAGCTTATTGCGAGAAGTCAAGAGACGTTTAGACAAAAATATGGTATTGATGCAAGAGTGTATCATGAAGTGCAAAAGGTGGATGTTGAAAATAAGAAGGTGATAGGAATGGATCATAATGAGGGACGGTCCTTTGAACTCACCTATGATCGGCTTTTAGTGGCTACAGGGGTAAGCCCATTTATACCGGAGTGGAATGGGACTGATTTAAAAGGTATCTTTACCCTTAAGACAATTCCTGACACAAAGGCAATTATGTCCTACTTACAAGAGGATGTGTTAAACGTTACCGTCATTGGTGGAGGTTACATTGGACTAGAGATGGCAGAGAGCTTTGCTGAACTAGGTAAGAATGTAACCATTATTGAGCGAAATGATCAATTAGCCGGTATCTTTGATGCGGATATGGCGGAGAACATTCATGAAGAAGCTTTGCGTAATAACATAACACTTAGATTTAGGGAGTCTGTTCAGGAGTTCCTTGGGAGTGATTGTGTCAAGCAGATTAAGACAGATAAAGGTGTGTATGAATGTGATCTTGTTTTAATTGCAGTCGGTGTGAGAGCAAATACCTCGTTCTTAGAAGGCACCGGTGTTGTTACTTCAGTGAACGGAGCCATACAAGTAAATGCTTACATGGAGACAAATGTAAAAGATATTTATGCAGCTGGAGACTGTGCAACTCACTACCACCGTGTGAAGAAAAGAGATGACCATATTCCGCTAGGCACACATGCAAACAAGCAAGGGCAAATTGCAGGCTTAAATATGATTGATATGCCTAAATCATTCAAAGGTGTCGTCGGAACGTCTATCATCAAGTTCTTTCATTTAACGTTAGGACGGACAGGGCTGTCAGAAAAAGAGGCGAGAAAGCTCAACATTCCGTATCAGACCATCCTTAAAGAGGCTACTGACATTGCAGGCTATTATCCTAATGACAAAATCATGAAGATCAAAATGGTTTATCATGAGGAAACACACAAGCTCTTAGGTGCACAAATTATTGGAGAAAATGGCGTTGATAAACGTATAGATGTACTGGCAACAGCACTTTATCATGAGATGACAATGGAAGAGTTGTTGGATTTAGATTTAGCTTATGCCCCGCCTTATAACGGTGTTTGGGACCCCATTCAACAAGCTGCAAGAGGCGTTAAGAGAAAGTAGAAGCCAAGCTTTAATGCTTGGCTTTTCTATATAAGTGAAGTGCATAGACAGTAAGAAAAAAATAGTTAAAAATAAATAATACATTGAAATTATTCCCCACTACCGCCTACGTGCGCCTCATTTCATTCCATCTAGTTCCCATTCCTATTACGAGCGAATAACAAAATAATCGACATACGCTTAAAGTCCTATATGACATTTGTCATACCCTAAAATGACATATATGCCTTATAAAATTTTTAGGAACTTCTTATACTAAATAACATGAGAATAGTTTACTCGAAGGGTGTAAAGACAAAGCAAATTAATCATCAAGTATAGGAGGAACACAATGTCAAATAAGAATATTTCCAAGCTGAAAAAAGAGGTCGCTCCATATGAAAAGACGGATACGAGAAAAAGTATTCTTCAGATTGTTAATACGTTAGGACCACTGATCATTTTATGGTATTTGGCATATGAAAGTTTAGCGATTTCTTATTGGTTAACACTTCCTCTATTAGTTTTAACGGCAGGGTTTATGGTAAGAACGTTTATACTATTCCATGATTGCTGCCACCAATCATTTTTCAAAAGCCGAAAGGCAAACGATATACTTGGTACGATTACAGGTGTTTTAACGCTTGTGCCTTACCAACAATGGAAGCATAGCCATTCTGTTCACCATGCTACGAGCAGTAACCTTGATAAGCGAGGAACGGGGGATATGTGGCTTTTAACAGTGGACGAGTATATGGAAGCTCCATTATGGACAAAAATTTATTACCGTATTTATCGAAACCCTATTGTGATGTTTGGAATTGGACCTATTGCCGTATTTCTACTTGAATATCGATTCAACCGTAAAGGGGCCAAGAAAAAGGAAAGAATCAATACGTATATTACGAACATCTCAATTGTTTCCTTATACGGTTTCCTTTGCTGGCTCGTTGGCTGGCAAGCTTTTGTATTCATCCAAGGACCAGTTTTCTTCTTATCTGGTTTAATGGGGATTTGGCTATTTTATGTACAGCACCAATTTGAGGATTCATATTTTGAGCATGAGGACGAGTGGAGCTACGTGCAAGCTGCCGTTGAAGGAAGTTCTTACTACAAGCTTCCAAAAGTGCTGCAGTGGATTACAGGTAATATTGGTTTTCATCACGTTCACCACTTGGCGCCAAGAGTTCCAAACTATCATTTAGAAAAAGCCCATAATGAAACTCTTCCTCTTCAAAAAGCAACAACGATCACGCTCGGTACAAGCTTAAAATCGCTTAAATACCGATTATGGGATGAGAAGGAAAAAACATTTATCACCTTTAAAGAGTTGAGAAGCTATCGAAAGCAAAACGAATCAAAGAAAGAGACTTTACAAGAAAAGGTGACAAGACGAAAACCGAGCTTACAAGGGAAATAACCAATAAATCAATTTTTATGATAAAATAGGTGAAAAAGGAGGGGTGAAGGTGAAAAATTGGAGTCAGCTGTTGCGGAAAAATACAGGGCTAAGCCCCTATGTTTGGGTTGTTTTTTACATCCTTCCTTTTTATTTCATCTTTCACTCTTCTTCAACCTATGAGACGGCCTTCGGTATTGCGATGATTGTCATGTTCTTTATATGCTATGTGCTATCCTTTGTATCAAAAGGATGGCTTGTTTATTTCTGGACGAGTGTTTTAATCGCCATATCAACTGCCATGAGCTTGTTGTTCGGATATATCTATTTTTCATTATTTTTAGCCTTTTTTATCGGTAATCTTAAAAACAGGATTGCCTTTTTTATGCTATATATCATCTTATTAATCACGACCTTTGCAACGGTAAACTATGGATTTGTAACAGACAATCGAGTGATTATCACCCAACTTCCCTTTGTGTTTCTTAGTTTACTAGCTGTTATCCTTTTACCGGTGAGTACGTATAATAAAAACAAAGAGGATATGCTTCAAGGTCAGCTTGAAGATGCAAATAAACGAATTTCTGAGCTTGTCAAGCTTGAAGAAAGACAGCGAATTGCAAGAGATTTGCATGACACATTAGGACAAAAGCTTTCTCTTATTGGTTTAAAAAGTGATTTAGCCAGAAAACTCATCACCAAGGATCCGGAACAAGCTAGAATTGAGATTAATGATGTTCAACAAACTGCTCGGATTGCATTAAAGGAAGTACGAGAACTGGTTACTAAAATGCGCGGAACGAAACTAGAGGACGAGATCTTCCGCGTGAATCAGATTTTAAAAGCAGCGGGTATACAATTTGAGTTGAAGGGCGATACAAAGCTGTCTAATACATCCTTAATTACTGAAAATGTTGTCAGTATGTGCATGAAAGAAGCGGTAACGAACGTCGTGAAACACAGTCATGCAAAAAAATGTACTATTTCAATAATACCATCTCAGACTGAGCTTGTTGTAAAGGTAGCTGATGATGGAGTGGGTATAACTGGTGCTTTAACTGACTTAAAAGGGAATGGATTACAAGGAATAAGAGAGCGTCTTGAGTTTGTAAATGGGAGTCTTGACATTGACTCAAGTGAAGGAACAACGATTAGTATTACAGTACCCATTACACATAAACAGTCTGAAGCGGAGGTGTAAGTATGATTCGAATTGTCATTGCAGAGGATCAAAAAATGCTGCTTGGCGCCCTTGCAGCTCTTATTGACCTTGAAGAAGATATGACGGTCGTAGGAAAGGCTAATAATGGGGTAGATGCAGTTAAACTAGTTCATCAACATCAGCCTGATATTTGTATTATGGATATTGAGATGCCAGGAAAGAGCGGCCTTGATGCTGCCGAGGAGTTAAAAGGTTCTGGTTGTAAGGTTGTCATATTAACAACTTTTGCAAGGACAGGTTACTTTGAGCGTGCTGTGAAGGCTGGTGTAGATGGGTACATGTTAAAGGACAGTCCGAGTGAAGAGCTTGCAAGCTCTATTCGCAGTGTGATAGCAGGAAGACGTATTTATGCATCTGAGCTTGTAGATGAAGCGTATAACCAGGAAAATCCATTAACTGACCGGGAAAATGAAGTTCTGCTCCTAATGGCAGATGGAAAAAATACGAAAGAGATTGCTAGTCAGTTATATATTACAACCGGGACGGTCCGGAACTATATATCTGTTATTCTTGATAAGTTAGAGGTAACAAATCGAATTGAAGCCATCAAGAGATTTAAAGAAAAGGGCTGGTTTAGATAAGTAGCATAGAAAGAGGAGTTGAACAATGTATTCAACTCCTTTTTATGTATGTATGAGTTCATCGGAATTTGTAGCTTGAGTAAGTATGGGGAAATCTAAAATAACTGTTGTTCCATTATTTTTATAGCTCTTGATTCGCATTGTCCCCTGATGACTTTCTATAATACTTTTACAAACCATGAGACCTAAGCCTGTACCCTTTTCTTTTGTCGTAAAGAACGGTTGTCCGACTTTCGATAGTATGTCCATTGGGATTCCGCAGCCTTCATCTTTGATTTCGATAGAGATGTGATCATGAAACTGGGTGAGCTGGATCACAATTTCACCACCACTAGGCATGGCTTCAATGGCATTTTTGATAAGATTAATAAAGACTTGTTTCAACTTATTTTCTAGGCCATGAATCATCGATTTTGAATGTTTTTCACAAGCAAATTTAATTTCAATATTATGTAGATTTGCTTGTGTATTCATCAAAATAATAACTGTATGAAGAAGGTCTGTGATTTCTACTGTTCTGAAATCCTCCTGGTTCGGTTTCGCTAATAATAAGAGCTCTCCGACAATCGTATTAATACGATCAATCTCTGAAAGCATAATAGGAACATACGGATTGCTCGTCGTTTCATCTTTATGTACCAGTAATTGAGTGAATCCTCTTAAACTTGTAAGTGGATTGCGAATTTCATGAGCAATTCCTGCTGCTAGCTCTCCAACGACCGAAAGCTTCTCAGATTGAGAGATGTATTCCTGTGTCCTCTTTATTTCAGTGATATCCCTAATCACAATATGAACAGCAGGGTTATCAAAATAATCAAATGGAATAAGGGATACCTCTACATCAATAACTTCACCATCTAATCGAACAAACTTTTCTTCGACCGTCCCAACTCTTTCCCCTTTTGATATTTTCATCAGTCGATCCTTTACTAAACCGTGATCATCTGGATGGACAAAATGAAGTAAATCCTTTGAAAGGATATCATTAGAAGTAGTACCACCAAGCATTTTAATGCCAGTTTCATTAATAAACGACCATTTATTGTTACCGAGCTCCAATACGACAATAGCAAGAGGTGAGTGATCGACTAACTTACGATATTTTTCTTCACTTATTTGTGCAAACTTTACCATTTCAAGTTTTTCTTGAATCTCCCGTTGGAGATGCGTATTGATGACCCGAAGTTCTTCTGTTCTTTTTTCAACGAGTTTTTCTAATTGAACAAGCTGATTTTTTCTTTCTGTAATGTCCCGAATTGAACAGACATATAGATCTTGATCTGCTTCTATAATTTGATTTAATTGAATTTCAACGGGGAAGCTCGTGCCGTTCTTTCGATTAGCTGTCGTTTCAAACATGAGCTTCAGTGATGAAGCTTGTAATGACTGTGTTTGAAATAAAGGGATCATTTTAGATAGATGATCAAATTCATCTTCCTTATAGCCAAACATCGTAGTAGCAGCTTGATTGACACTTAATATGTTTCCACTTTTATCCACGGTGCAAATGGTGTCCAAAGACGTTTCACTAATGGCCCTTGCGATAGATTCGCTCTTTTTGAGCTGTGAATTCGCTCTATCTAATTCAGCAGAACGCCTTAGCAACAGTTCGTTCTTTTTTTGAAGCTCCCATTGACTTATATATATTTTCACAAAACCTTCTACTTTACTTTTTAAGATAAAGGGATTAAATGGTTTAAATAAAAAATCAATCGCCCCGGCAGAATACCCACTCAGTGCGTAATCCTGAGTCTGGGTAAGAGCCGTTATAAAGATAATTGGGATTTGCTGCGACTTTTTTCTTGCACGTATTAATTTGGCGGTTTCAAATCCATCTATGCCTGGCATTTGAACGTCCATTAGGATAACAGCGAACTCCCTTATTAACACCCATTTTAGTGCTTCCTCACCAGAATGAGCCTTAATCAATTCATAATCTGATGATTCCAACACAGCTTCTAGGGCTTGTAGATTTTCTGGTCTGTCATCCACCATTAATATATTTATTGTTGGCTTCTCCATAAGCACCTCGCCCTTTGGTAAAATCTTATTTTTTTTGATAAATTCTTTCTTTCTTTAATACTTCATTGAAGAGATCTGAACCGTCTGTATAAGATAATCCTTCGCGATTTCCAAGTCCTAAGTAACCATTTGGTGACAGGCTATCATAAAAGAGTTGGTGGACTCTATTTTGTAGCTCTCGATTAAAATAGATGAGGACATTTCTACAAATAATCACGTGAAATTCGTTAAATGACCCATCTGTTACAAGGTTATGCTGGGCAAATGTAATATTATCTGCTAAATAGGAATGAAAACACGCGTATTGCTCGTCTGTTGAGTAGTATTCTGAAAAAGCATTTTTCCCACCAGAGTTAAAGTAATTACTCGTATAGGTTTGCATTCGATGAAGTGGAAACTTCCGCGTTTGTGCTTTCTTGATGACATTGGCATTCATATCCGTTGCGTATATTCTTGTTTTATTATATAAGCCTTCCTCGTGAAGAAGAATGGCCATGGAGTAGGCTTCTTCTCCTGTTGAACAACCTGCATGCCATATCCGTATAAACGGAAGGTCTTTTAGTTGAGGAACAATCTTTTCTCGAAATGCCATAAAAAATGAGGGATCTCGAAACATTTCTGTGACATTAATAGAAAAATCAGCATATAGCCGATCCATCGTTGCAGGATCATGTAATATTTTTTCTAATAAGGATGAAACCGTTTGTAGTTTTTCAGCTTTAATTCGGTGCCAAATTCTACGCCTAATGGAGGTAAAAGCATAGTTTCGAAAATCGGCTCCGTATTTCAAATAAATACCATTAAGCAATAAATGAATTTCAATTCTTTCTAATTCTGTACATTCTTCAATAGGGGATTGACTATCACTTTTTCTTTCTTTGACTTTATTCATGACGCTCACCTGATAATCGTTAGTGTTTTAGTACTTTTAATATGTCAGTTCGCTCTTGAAGTTTAGGGCTATAACCCACATCTTACGCTTCCATAAGGTGGGATATACCGATCCCGTAAAGGCAGGACAAAGGCGCACAGACAAACATCTATGTACCCTATAGACAACCATCTAACAATCAGTGAAAAAACGTCTCACCGATTGTATTTTTTACTTGTGGGATAACCATACCCTAATAATTGAAAATAGTTGTTCTAGATTTACGGGTTTACTGATATAGTCCGTTGCACCGGCATCAATACACTTTTGACGGTCATCTTTCATTGCTTTTGCTGTTAAAGCGATGATCGGCAAATCAGCGAATTGTTCCATACTTCGTATGGACTTCATGGCTTCATAGCCATCCATTTCTGGCATCATAATATCCATTAAGACAATGTCAAAATCATTTTGTTCTTGTAGTTTGGCAAGTGCTTCCTTCCCATTTTCTGAGAATGTAACATCCATACCTGCTGCCTCTAAGGAACTTGTTAGGGCAAAGATATTTCTCATATCATCATCAACAACTAATACTTTCTTTCCATTGAATGAGCCTGGATGATCGTTAGTCGCAGCGATTTCATGGTCTTGGGAGTCAATCGAGTCATAAGCCACTTGATCTTGGTTTACGATTTCTTGTTTTGTCATTTCATGTAAGGGTATATAGAGGGTAAAAGTACTACCCTTTCCTTCTGTACTTTCGACCGTTAAGTCACCATTTAGAAGTGTGGCCAATTCTTTTGATATAGAAAGGCCGAGGCCAGTACCACCGTATTTTCGGCTAGTTGTTCCATCTGCTTGTCTAAATGCTTCGAAAATATCTAGTTTTTTCGAGGTAGGGATGCCAATCCCTGTGTCAATGACGGAAAATGTAATGAAATCTAACCCATCTTGGTGTTTTTGGCTTAAGCTGAGGTGAACTTTTCCTTCCTCTGTAAATTTAACAGCATTGGATAAAAGGTTCTTTAAAATTTGATTTAGTCTTTGTTCATCCGTATAGATGATGGAAGGTACATGATCTTCTGTTTCATAGGTAAATATTAGCCCTTTTTTTCTTGCAATAGGCCCAAATTGCCGTTCAAGTGACGTGAAAAGGTCATCTACATAAATTTCGCCTTCCACGATTTCCATCTTGCCAGACTCTATTTTTGAAAGGTCTAATATATCGTTAATGAGCTGCAATAAATCTGTTCCTGAAGAATAAATCGTCGTGACATATTCTAATTGCTTGGAGTTTAAATTCTGGTCTTTGTTTTCTAGTAACATCTGAGCCAGTATGAGTAAACTGTTTAGTGGAGTTCGTAATTCATGAGACATATTGGCCATGAATTCGGATTTATACTTGGAGCTCATCACGATTTCTTTTGTCTTCTGCTCTAGATTTTCTTTGATTTCCTCTAATTCCTTCGTCTTCATTTCGGAACTTTTATACTGAGCCTCGAGTTCATCATTCATCGTACGTAACTCTTCTTGTTGCAATTGAAGCTCTTCAGACTGAGTCTGAAGTTCCTCATTTAACGTTTGTGATTCCTTCAATAATTCCTCGACCTGTTTATGCCTAAAGATACGATTGAAGATGATCCCTATCATTTCAGTGCTTTGAAGTAAGAATTCCCGTTCTATACTTGATATCTCTGTAAGAGTGGCGAGCTCTATGACACCGATTGGCTCATTATCTACCAAGATTGGGAGGATGATAATATTATTGGCTTTTATTTGTCCGAAACTAGAAGTAATGTTGATATACTCATCAGTGGCAGAATTTAATAAAATGACTTCTTTTGATTTCGCACATTGACCAACTAAACCTGCACCGAGCCAAATTTTCTCTTCGGCAAAAGCAGAATCTGACTGATTCGCATAAGCATAGGTAGCTGTTCGATCAAGATATTCATTTTCTCCGTCATTTTGAAGTAAATATAGGACACCGAAACTAGCGCCAATGGAATTGGCAGTCTCCCGAATATAGCGATCGCCTGCTACATGTAAATCATTTACACCTTGTGTAAGAACAGATAGTTCCGCAATTTTCGTTTTAATCCAGTTTTGATCTTCTATCTTTACTCGATATTCTTGTTCTATCTTTTCTTGTCTTTCTAGAGTGGTCGCCAGTTCGTTATATGCCTTTGCTATCTCTCCAATTTCATCGTTTGAAATCACATCTACTTTTAAGTACCCATAATTATCATCTGTTAAAGTTTTCATGACGTTTTTAACCTTGATTAGACGTCCAGTAATATTACGAGTAACAAAGTATCCCATGATCAGGGCTACAAGGATACCAATCACCATAGCTACAATAATATTCCGGATAACATTGTTGTACGAGATTCTAGCATCCTCAATCGTTTCTCTCATCACACCCTCTTGGAAATTAATAAGCTCCTCGACTGCAAAGATTAACTGTGCTTGCTCCTCAGATGTAGCCTGTATGAGTGTAGTGTGGACATTATTATTTCCACTACCTAAATTGTCCAGTAGGTTTTCTAGCCTTGACCGGAAAGTGAAATACTGGTCTTCTAGATTTGTAAGAAGTGTTTGAGCCTGATCGAGTTCTAGTAGCAAGTCCAACTCTCGGATATACTGGTTGATGTTTTGATAGATTAATTCAACTGATTGAATATCATCATTTTCTAAATATTCAATGTTGATCGTTCCGATTTCATATCGAATTTGGTTCGCTTTTTCAATTTTATTGTAGCGGTCATTTACTAGATTATGCATGTTTTCGGTTTGACTACTTAGTGTATTAATAATAATAATCATGACGATTCCCATAACGGCTATGACTAACCCAAAACCAGTAAAAAGTATCGTTTTAAAGTTCACCTTCTTCGCTACCTCACTTTCTATCAAACTTTTACTATTTCCTTCTATCTTATATTAATAAAAACATGTTTTGGTGCGATTTTCAAAATATGCGGTCTATATTGCCGAAAAAATACTATATTTGAATAAATAAATCGAATTCTCGCCTAGGAGTGTGAGAAAAATAGATTGTTTTGATAACCTTTGTCGTTTGAAAGGATTTGTGCGGGCAAATAGCATATTACTACTGAAAACATCCATAAGATGACATAGTGTGTAAAAAAATCGTGGTAAAGGCCGGGAGATGATGGAGATGAGAGTATTATATGGACTATGGTTTATTTGCTTGCTATGTCTCTTAAGTGCATGTTCGATTGTAGGAATTGCGGCCATTCAAGAGGAAAATACGGTACACCATTATGCTGAAAACCATGTGGAAAGGGCGCATAAGGAAAAGTCTCACAAGTCTTCTCCTCCAGCACCAGTCCCTGACCCAGTTATGGAAACTATAAAACTAAGCGTTGCTGGGGATTTTACAATTGGAAGTGATGAAAGCTTCGGGTATTATAATTCATTTAATCAAGAAGCAGATAAGAACGGACTGGCATTTTTTGTTGAGAATATAAAGGATCTTTTTTCAGAGGATGACTTTACATCTGTTAATTTAGAGACTACTTTAACTACATCCACTAAAAAAGCAGACAAGAAATTTCGTTTTAAGGGAGATCCATCCTATGCAGAAATATTAACGCTCGGAAGTATTGAAGCCGTTAATTTGGCCAATAACCATACGTATGATTATTTGCAAAAAGGATATGAGGATACGATACATCATCTCAATAAGTATGAGGTGGGTTACTTTGGTAACAAAGATTATTATATGACTACTATAAAGGATATAAAAATTGGAGCGCTTGGATACAATGGCTGGCATGATACGAAAGCGCTCAGAACCCAAATTTCTAGAGATATTCAACATCTAAGAGACGAGGGAGTAAAGCTAGTTCTCGTTCACTTTCACTGGGGTGAGGAACGAATGTATGTCCCTAATGAAACTCAAAAAGCTCTTGGCAGATATACCGTTGATAGTGGTGCAGATTTAGTGGTAGGACATCATCCGCATGTTGTTCAAGGTATTGAGGAGTACAATGGAAAATTTATTGTATACAGCTTGGGGAACTTCATGTTCGGAGGTAACCGGAACCCTAGTGATAAAGATACCTTTGTGTTTCAACAAACCTTCCACTTTATAGATGGTGAAATTACTGAACAAAAGGACATTCAAGTGATTCCATATCGTATATCCTCAGTTACGGAGAGAAATAACTTTCAACCAACGCCACTTAACGGATTGGAAGCAAAACGAGTCCTCGATAAAATTATTGGATTATCGGCCCAAATTAGTGATTCAAGGTGGGTTGTATATGACTCAGTTCTATCAAAATAAAAAATCATCACTCATTATGAGTGATGATTTCTATATGTGTGACTAAGACTTTTTATACAAGTTTTTTAATACGTGAAGTGGGGCTGGTTTACTGACTTTATAGCCTTGAATAAAATCGCAGTTTGCCTCTCTTAAAAATTCATGTTGGGCATTTGTTTCAACACCTTCAGCCACAACTTGTAAGTCTAAGTTTTTTCCTAGCTGAATGATAGTAGATATAATGGAGGCTTTTTCAGATCCAATCTGGACGACAAAAGAACGGTCAATTTTTAATTTATCAAGGGATACATCCTTCAATACACTCAGTGACGAGTAGCCAGTCCCAAAATCATCAATCGCTATCTTTACTCCCAATTCCTTTAACTTACTGATTATTTGCATGGATTCGGCTGTATTTTGCATGATAGTCTCCGTAATTTCTAGCTCTAGAAAATGTGGTTCTAAGCGAGATTCTTCTAATATAGATTGTACGATGGTAGTAAAGCGGTCATCATTAAACTGGCGAATGGATACGTTAACTGCTAGTACTACTTTAGGATATCCTTCTTCATGCCATTGTTTAATTTCCTTGCATGCCCTTCGTAACACCCATTCTCCGAGTTGTACGATTAATCCTGTTTCTTCAGCTATTGGGATAAACGTAGCAGGTGAGACGTTACCATATTTGGGATTCATCCACCTAATTAACGCTTCAATACCTTTAATTTGTCCAGTATGACTATCTACATATGGTTGGTAAAATAATTCAAATTCATTGTTTTTAAAGGCATTCCGAAGATGCTTATCAAGCTTTATGGAGCTAATGGCATGTTCTGGATGCGATGCTTCAAAATATTTGTAGTTATTCTTACCGACTGATTTTGCATAATACATGGCTGAGTCAGCATTTTTAATAAGTGTATCTGCATCTGTTCCGTCCTTTGGGTAAAAAGAGACCCCGATACTAGGAGAAATATATACCTCCTCCTTTTCTAAATGAAACGGAGTGGCAAAGGAATGAAGAATTTGATTTAAAATACTATCGATTTCATGTTTTTCCTTGTTTTCAAGTATAAGGATAAATTCATCTCCACCTTGGCGGGCAATCATATCCTCCTGAGATATATGTTGTTTTAAGCGAAATGCAGCATGATTTAACAATAGATCGCCATAATGGTGTCCTAAACTATCGTTTACTAGCTTAAATCGGTCTAAATCAATAAAGGCAACTGCAAGTTTTCTATTTGTCATTTCTTCGGTATTAGTTAACAGGTTTTGCAGATAATCATACAATAAGTTGCGGTTGGGTAGACCTGTTAAGGTATCGTGCAAAGCCATGAACCGAATCTTTTGATCAGCCATTTTGTTCTTCGTGATATCTACTTTTACTCCATTAATACCGATTACTTCTCCTCGAGTATTAAACTTAGGAATACCCCGGTCATTAATCCACCTTATTTTTCCGTCATTTGGACGAATAATTCTATATTCGAGTGAAATGATATGCCCTGCTAATAGTTCCTGATGTTTATTGACTACATACTTCAGGTCGTCTGGATGGACAACTTGTCTCCATAGCCCAGGATTTTCATCAAATGCCTTCGGATCGATTCCATAAATTTTTTTGGAGCTTGCTGAATAGATAGTTTTATTTGTTTCGTAATCATATGACCAAACTATAATGTCAACTGAATCAATAATCGCTTCGATTTGTTCCTGTTTTTCTAATAGCTCTTGTTGGGTTGATTTTAATTCAGTAATATCTGCAAGAACTCCGTATACTCGTACAGTATTACCGTTTTTATCTGTAATTGGAATACCATGGTCTCGTACCCAGCGAATGGATCCGTTGGGTTGAACAATTCGGTACTCGTATATAGTATGTTTACCATTTAGGTGTATTTTTTCATTTTGTACTATTATTTCTCGGTCTTCAGGGTGAACAATGTTATTTTTCCAAATGGTAGGGTTATGGATGAAGTCTTCTCTTTTATATCCACACAGCTCTTCTACCCCTTTTGTAATTAAGACAGCATCTGATTCGATGTCCCAATACCACACGGTAGTATTAGGGCTATTTAAAAAGCTTTGTATATTAGTATGATCCCAAAAAAGATCTACATTCTTCTTTTGATTTATCTGATTATGCACTACAAACACCACTTCCATCATAAGACCCATTTTATAGGGTTAAATACCTAGTAATCATATCATACCGAACAAATTACGTGTGTGAATTTATATTAGTATACATAAAAACTTAAGATGTCATGTATAGTGCCTACCCGTATTTTAATGGTTGAATGAGTGGACATTTATAGAAAATATGAAAGTATTTTGGCAGATTTGAAAATGGAAAAGAACCAAATACTTATAAATGCTTGCTAATAAAAAGGAGGTCAAACGAATGAGAAAAGCTTATACTACTGCCTTAGTCGTTACTTCAATAAGTTTATTAGCTGCATGTGGTGTCAATGATAATGACAACAATTTCATTGAACCAGAAGGAGTTAATTACAACCAAGTAAATTATGAAGATCATGATATGGGTCAAAATGATTACTTTACACCAGGTCGTGGTTATGACGCAGGTGATAACCATAACAGGAATGGACATGGTCGACATCCACGACTAACGGATGATCGAGGTGACATGTATTTAAATCATGAATCAAGAGCGCAACGCTAACATGTAAAGTATTTGAATAGTTTCCATCTATATGACGGAGTAATGAAGTAGTTAATACAAATACTAATCTTGCTTACTAATAAAGGAGGTAAGATAAATGAGAAAAGCATTAACAACGGCAATTGTTGTCACATCAATTGGTTTATTAGGAGCATGTGGAGCAAATGACAATAACTTAACTGATCGAGATAATGGAACAAACTTTAGTCCAGTTAGATATGATGATGAGCGTAATGATACTAGAGGGGTTTTAGATGATAATCAAAATGGTGACTTTTTTGGAAATGACAGAAATGATTTTGCACCAAATCGTATAGATGATAATTTTGATCTTGATACAGGAAATCGAAATGTACGTCAGCCAGGTGAGCCTGATACTTTATTTAATATGGATAGGGAAGAACCTGATCCAGATGAAGAACCTAGAGAGCAATTAGGAAGAAACCCTGAAAGAAATCGATAGACCAGATAAACGAGCCAACAGATTGGCTCGTTTTCTTGTTAACAAAGTGTTGTACAAGTAAAATGAAGGGAAAAAGGATGATTTCATTTGTACGTAACGATAAAAGAGGCAGCAGAATTATTATCAGTATCAGAGGCTTATGTTCTAAAACTAATTAAAGAAAAAAGAGTCAGGGCTCTTTTCGATGGAAAGGATTATATCCTTTATAAGGACCAATTCGATACTCATTTTAACCAGCTGGAGAAGTATTTAAAATTAGTTGAAGAATTACATAATGAGCCCATTCCAGAAGATATCGATATTCGGGATGAGGACTAGACAAAGTATATTAGCTAGAATTTTGGACTAAGCCGGTATGGCCAAGAGTTTGGTCGGTAAAGTGTTGGATTCGGCCTGTATTTTGTATTTTCGACCGATAAGATATTGGATTTGACTGCTATTAATGATTCACTACTGCATATTAGAGAAAATAAGACTAAGAATTGGGTATTTTTACATAAAGTGTATGTAATTATGATGCTTAAGAACATAAATCAAGCAAATAGTATAAAGGAAGGATGATGTATAAGGAGGGCTCGCAATTGAAGGTAAGATATGTGATGGTGGTTATGTTTTTCGCTTCATTTAGTATTTTAACCGCTTGTAATATGTTTCAAGACAATATGACTGATAATGTAAATTATAGTCCAGTTCGCTATGATGAGAAAAGATACGATTTTGATAATGACGGCGAAACGGATTTTATGGATACAGAAACTGACCGTCAAAGAGCCAAAATGATGGACAATGATTATTTCTCACCTGATGGGAATTATGGAGATCCAGATGAAGCTGACGGGGTTCATGAGGGAGACAGACGGGAAAATCAAAATTTCTTGGAAATGAATAATGATCAACCCGACTATAAACGAGGAGAAATGAAAGGGAAATTAAATTAAAGTTTTGTTTATGAAGATAATGATGTAGGATGGAAACCACAGTTCAGAGGAAACTGTGGTTTTTGTGTTTTAGTGATCAATGGATTAGCCTCAAAATTGATGAAAAAGCCTAAACATTTTTCGATGTGATTGTTTCCAACAAGGAGTTTCGAATCGCCATTTTTCTGTCACATTCTTTTCTCATTTCTGTCACAGCCTTTCTTTTGAAGGTGTGATATTATTCACTTACAGGATGATTCATCTAGGATAAAAAAGAACCGAATATTGTAAAAAAGCTTGTGAACAGGGAGTAGCAAGCTATATTATTTATAAAAGTTTGTGAAGAAGTGAACAATATTTGACTATTTTGTGAAATATTGAACAAACTTTTTCCTGCTACTCACAAATGAAAGGAAATCAATATTACTCTCTTAAGGAGATGAGAAATATGAAACTCAAGTTTGTATTTTTTACCGCACTCATGGGGCTTTTCTTATTAACTGGTTGTGAAACGAATATGGTTGTATTTGAACCAGAAGGCCCTGTAGCAAGGAGTATTACTGAGCTTATAAACTGGTCACTTTTTTGGATGTTATTAGTTGTTGTCGTTGTATTTGGTCTGTTCGGGTACATTGTTTGGAAATATCGTGAAAAGCCAGAAAATATGGATTATGAACCACCTGAAGAACACGGGAGTACGCTTTTAGAAATCATTTGGACTGGAATACCAATTCTAATCGTCATTGCGTTAACGATACCAACCGTTACAACATTATATGATCTTGACGATGTGCCAAATGGTTATGAAAATAAAGAGCCGATTACCATTCATGTAACTGCAGCTGATTGGAAATGGATTTTTAGTTATCCCGATCAAGGAATAGAAACAGTTAATTATGTGAATATACCGGAAGATACACCAATTGATTTTAAGCTAACTTCTGCGAGTACGATGCAATCATTCTGGGTTCCGGCGTTAGGTGGTCAGAAGTACGCAATGGGTAAAATGGAAACTCAAATGTATTTAATTGCCGATAATCCGGGTTCTTATTTTGGACGTAATTCAAACTTTAATGGGCGCGGGTACACCGATATGGAATTCGAAGTGTTAGCACAAACACAAGAAGATTTTGAGAAATGGATTATAGATGTTAAGAAAACTGCACCAACACTAACAGAGAGTAAATATGAAGAACTGTTAAAGCCAACACACCTAGGACGTTTAACATTTACGGGTACACACCTCGTATGGGTGAACCATGCCAAAAGAGATTCGAAAACATATACGAATCCTGAGCTTTATAGGTACCACGGTTATCAAGGAAAGACCTTTGAAGAAGAAGATAATTACAAAAATAATACAAGTCAAGATGATAAACAACATGACGATCATGTGGAACAACAACATAATGTAGAAGACAAAGATGGGGGTGACCAGCACCATGGGCATTAGATGGGATGATGTACTCATTACAGGCGATCCATTAATTCTAGGAGCACAAATTTCAATCGTCTTAACAATGATTGGTTTAATTGCTGGAATAACGTACTTGAAAAAATGGAAGTGGCTATGGACTGAATGGCTAACTACCGTCGATCATAAACGGATTGGGATTATGTATATTATTGCTGCCATCCTCATGTTTTTCCGTGGTGGGATGGATGGTCTTTTGATGAAATATCAAACTTCAAGACCAGAGATGGAATTCCTATCATCACAGCACTATAATGAAATCTTTACAACACACGGCGTTATTATGATCTTATTCATGGCGATGCCATTCTTGATTGGATTAATGAATGTTATCGTTCCATTGCAAATTGGAGCAAGAGACGTAGCTTTTCCGCAATTAAATGCTTTAAGCTTTTGGTTATTCTTTAGCGGAGCGATGTTATTCAATGTTTCGTTTGTCATTGGTGGTTCACCTGATGCTGGCTGGACGTCCTATTTCCCACTTGCAGGTAAGGAATTTAGTCCAGGAATTGCGAACAACTATTATGCCGTTGCACTTCAGATTGCAGGTATTGGTACCCTAATGACAGGTATTAACTTTATCGTAACAATATTAAAAATGAAAACAAAAGGTATGACACTTATGAAAATGCCGATGTTCACTTGGACAACGTTGATTACGTCGGTTATTATCGTTGCTGCGTTCCCAATCTTTACAGTAGCACTTGCGTTAATGACATTTGACCGTTTATATGGTACTCATTTCTTCACGTTATCTGGTGGAGGTAGTGATATGCTCTGGGCGAACCTATTCTGGTTATGGGGACATCCTGAAGTATACATTGTTGCATTACCTGCTTTCGGTATTTTCTCAGAGGTGATTGCAACATTTTCAAGAAAATCTTTATACGGATATAAATCAATGGTTTATGCGATTGTTGGAATTGCCTTCTTAAGTATGATAGTTTGGGTTCACCATTTCTATACAATGGGTTCAGGACCAGCGGTTAACTCGTTCTTCTCCATTACAACGATGGCTATTGCGGTACCAACTGGTGTGAAGATGTTTAATTGGCTGTTTACGATGCGAAAAGGTCGTATAAGGATGACAAATGCAATGCTTTGGGCATTAGCCTTCATCCCATGTTTCGTTATTGGGGGAGTAACAGGCGTTATGCTAGCAATGGGAGCAGCTGACTATCAATACCACAATACATTATTCTTAGTCGCTCACTTCCACTATGTATTAATTCCTGGTGTTGTGTTCGCTGTATTTGCTGGACTTTACTACTGGTGGCCGAAGATGTTCGGTTTTATGTTAAATGAAAAAATCGGTAAATGGCACTTCTGGTTATTTGTGATAGGTTTTAATGTAACCTTTATGCCAATGTTCTTCTTAGGATTGAGCGGGGCGACAAGACGTGCTCACACGTATTCTGTGGAAGCTGGATTCTCTGATTTATTCTTGTTGTCAGCGATTGGTTCTGTTGTATTAGCAGCAGGCTTTGCAGCATTCTGTTACAACATTTACTGGAGTATTCGATATGCAGACCGGAACATCTCAAGTGATCCATGGGATGCAAGAACACTTGAATGGGCAACTGCTTCACCCGTTCAATTCTATAATTTTGCGAAGCTTCCAGAAGTAAAATCTATTGATGCATTCTGGTCTATGAAAAAGAACAATGAAGGTTTAACTCTTAAAGAGAGTGAGATTGAAAAGATTCACATGCCTAGTAATTCAGGGTTGCCTTTTATCATGTGTGTTGTATTTGGGATAGCTGGTTTCTTCTTAGTCTTTGAGGCACACATTTCTGCACTCATTGCCGGAATTGGAATTATTGCGGGATTAATCGTTCGTTCGTTCGATTACAACGACGGATACTATGTAAGTGTTAAAGAAATTAATAAGCAAGAGAGTACGTGGAGAAATGGTGAAGGAGAGGTGCACAATCATGTCAGCTAGTTTAAATACCTCTTTACCTTTAGAATATCAATCTGAGCAAAGCCGCATGAATATTCTTGGTTTCTGGATTTTCTTAGGAGCGGAAATTGTCCTTTTTGCAACACTCTTCGCTGTATATGGAGTACTAGGAGGGAATTATGCAGGGGGGCCAGAGCCGAAAGACTTAATCATGATCAAAGAAGTGATGATTCAAACGATTCTACTGTTAACAAGTAGCTTTACATGTGGTGTTGCCATATTTGAAATGCGCCGAAATAATGTGAAAGGCCTTATCACGTGGCTCATCATCACGCTCCTTTTAGGGGTAGGGTTTCTATATATGGAAATAATGGAATTTAACCATTATGTACACCTTGGTGCAACGATGCAAACAAGTGCCTTCCTATCTAGTTTCTTTGTATTACTTGGGACTCACGGAGCGCACGTTGCCCTAGGGATAGGCTGGGCGACGATGATTATTATTCAGTTACTAAAACGAGGATTAACCCCAGTAACAGCTCGTAAGACATTTATTATCGGTCTTTACTGGCACTTTTTAGATGTAGTGTGGATCTTTATCTTTACTTTCGTGTATTTGAAAGGATTGGTGGGGTAAATGGAGAAAAATGTGAAACGTTTTCCGATAAGTCATGTTTTCGGCTTTGCCCTTTCGTTAGCGTTAACGTTTGTGGCAGCTTGGGTTGCCATTAAGACGAATTTATCCTTCACGATTGTGATGTGGATTATTGGTACTTTAGCTGTTATTCAAGCAGGTTTACAGCTATTCATGTTCATGCACGTAAATGAAGGAGAGGACAATAAGACGCAAATTATTAATATAGCGTATGGTGTATTTTGTGCCATTGTAATCGTGCTTGGCTCCATTTGGGTCTTATCATCAGGGCATGCTGCACACTAATAAATATAAAAAGATTTTGCTGTAAACAGTCCAATTTAGAATTGGGCTGTTTTTTTTAAAAGTTAAGAAAGATCTGTTGTTTAGTTTATACAATGTTACGGCTAAATCCAGCTCTAGCACCCAGCCAAGATGAAATGACGACGATTTTTGCCATTTCATCCTACTCGAGGGAAAAAGAAAAATCATTTTTTCCTTGGTCAAATAACCTGTCATGAATATAAGGGAAAACCACCCTTTTTTTCATGACAGAACATTTGCTCTGTCCTAGGCTAAACGGGACGCCCTGAGCCTTTTGTTCAAAAAAAGTTGAATTAGAATCAATGAGTGTTGTGGGATGTGTCAGCATTATTGCAATAACAGCAGTGACGCTTTGATTAAGGATATAATTTCATTGTTTCTACTAATAAATAGTAAAAGGACCACCCATATAAAACGTAGTTTATATGGGTGGTCCTTTTATTTTTCTTTATCCGTGTAACCTAAATATATAGTAGTGTGTTTTGTTTGGTCTATATTCGTTGCCGGTTACCACTAACTTCTTCCATTGAAGAAATAAATAGGAAAAATCCGAACGTTAAGATGGAAGATATCATGATGCCTAGACCGATCGCGAAAAAGTAGTCATGATTGATACCGTTACCAATAAAACCCATGAGAACAGCTAAGAAACCTAAAATAAATCCGAGTGATGTTACTAGCTTTATTGTACTTAGTTGTTTATTATTCATACGTACCATCTCCTTACTAATAATTTTAACTTCGTTCACAAATTTGTCAAACTTTTTTCGGGTAGAATAAAGCCTATTTTTATTCTTGATATATGGGACGAATGAAAAAAATGTCGAAATTGGCAGTAAATTCTTTATTTATATGAAGAAAAAACTCCATAACTTCTGTATAATTAAAGCTGTATACGATTGTAAGGGAAGAGAACAAAGGTAGAAGGTGAATCATATGCAACAGTCCAAACAGCTTAGACTCATATTAATCGTTTCGATGATTGTTGTTTTTACACTTATCATAATACTGGCTATAAAAACGAAGGTAATTTTAAATGAAGCCATTTTTGATGGTACAGCCGAGGAAAACACGATATCAATTCTTACATCAGATGTCATTGTGGATCAAAGCTGGGGAAGCTTAGCTTACAAGGGAAAGTTAATGATAGAAGAACAGTTCCCGGTTCGTGTAAGCCTTTATAGTGAAGTGAATACAAAAAAATTGATGAAGGAAAAGGTGATAGAGGCCATTCAAAATGATTCAAGTGTCATTATTGGACATGGAAGGGAATTTTCGGGTGTCTTTACAGAAATGGCACCAAACTATCCTTCTATTCAGTTTGTGACCGTTCATGGAAAAGCCATACACGACAACCAAACTGTTTATACATTTGATCAAGTAAATATTGAGTATTTTGCTGGATTGTCTGCAGCTCTCAAGACAAAAGCCAATACAGTTGGGGTTATTGATTCTATTCCAAATGAAGAAAAGCTGGGAGGCTTTGAGTTAGGGTTATTGCACTATAAGCCAGAAGTTACTCTTTTATATGACTATGTCGGAAGTCGTGATAATGGCGAAAAAGCGATTGAAATCATGGACCGATTTATTAGTCAAGGAGTGGACGTCATCTACTCGAAAGGAAATGGGTTTAATCGCAATGTCATTGATTATGCAAAAAAGAAGAACATCTTTGTCATAGGATATCTGGATGATCAATCATATATGGCAAAGGACATCGTTTTAACAAGTGTTTTAAATGATGTGTCACAGGTTTATGTAGCCATTATGAATGACCATTTTAGTAAGGTAGGTATTCCATCTGGCACCGTGGTGTTGAATGAGAAGGATGGGGTGTACAAGCTAGCACCATTTGGTCCCATGTTTTCAGAGGATGAGAAACAGTATATTCATCATGAAATTCAAAAGTTCTACGATGGGGAATTGTCCTTTTAAAAAGTAGATTAGGGGGGGAAGTTAATGAATCGAATTCAAAAAAATATGTCGTTCCGAAGTAAGATCGTAACAGTCCTCCTAATGATCACTGTTATATTAACTAGTTATTCCCTGTTCCTTGTTCATGATATTGAGAAAATCAACACTGTTAGCGAGAGCATCCAGGATACGAGTATACCTGAGCTCATTTGGTTATCGCATTGGGAAGAAGAACTAACGATAAAAAAATTCATGGTCCAAAATTATATAGATAATGATCTTTGTTGTAACTTCTCTGATACATATAAATCAACTGATGATAACGAATTTGCGCATATTCATGGAAAGGTTCCGGAAACGTTAGAAGATGTAAAAAGACAAGTTGCACTATTAGACTTTTTAATCGTGAATAATGTTCAAGGACTTGTCGAATTCGATGATAAGCTAGCGGCAAAGGAGTATATTGAAGCGACCTATCTTCCGAAATTGGAACAATTGAAGCAGGATATTGTCGATAGAAAGGAAGCATCATTTGGTTTTTTATCAACAAGAGCTGACAGATTTTCCGAGATTATACAACATTCACTATGGTTACTTTTATTATTGACCGTATCTTCCATTATTCTTTCCATCTTTTTTTCTTTTCGAATAAGTGCAAGTATCACTCGTCCGATTGAAGCGATGACGAAGAAAGTGGATCAAATTGCAAATGGGGATTATGGTTTAACGATAAACGAAAGAACTCAAGTAGAATTACAATACCTAACTCATTCGATTAATCAAATGTCGTTAAGATTGAAGGACTCGTTCCATACAATTATGATGGATAAAATGTATCGTGAACAAATTTTAAATTCATTACCGGTAGGAATTATAACGTATAATGATCAAACTGGTACTTATTCTTTAAATAGTACGGCTAAATGTTTGCTTGAAATAGAGGACCTTCTACTAAAGGATGAGGATGAAGAAAACAAGGCGTTTTGGAGGATTCTATCTTCAAAACAAATATGTAACAACATAAAGGTTACTTTTACATCTGAGCGAGGGATATTTACATTATTAGTTTCACAATCCTTTTTAGTGGATAGTCAGGGAAATGTCATTGGTAGAATTATGCATTTTGTTAACATTACAGAAACAGAAGAATTAGAGGAAAGAATGCATCAATCAGAGAAGTTGGCATTAGTTGGTGAAATTGCAGCAGGCGCTGCACATGAAATCCGAAATCCATTGGCTGTAATCCATGGGTTCATCTCCTTAATGAATCAATCTCTTTCTGAACAAGAAAAAGAACGATTTCAATTTCCTTTATTGATGAAGGAAATAGACAGGATTAATTTAATTATCGAAGAGATGCTTTTACAAGCAAAGCCTGGGGCACCCATATTAAAAGAAAGGTATATGGAAGATATTGTTCAGGAATTTTTACCATTAATACAACAGTGTATTGAAGGGGGCGACATAACGTTATCAGTCTCTTTGATAAGAGAGCCGGTTCTCGTTGATTCCAAACAAATGAAGCAAGTCTTCCACAATCTGATTCGAAATAGCATTGAGGCGATCGGTGATAATGGTAACATTATCATTTCTTCAAAAATTAACAACGGTTATTATAAAATTACCCTACAGGATGATGGTCCAGGTATTCCTGATTATATGAAGCAAAGAATATTTGAACCATTTTCAAGCTCAAAGGAAGAGGGAACTGGACTTGGTTTAACCATTGTTCAAAGAATCATTGAGAATCATAATGGTGATATTGAATTAATCGATTCTTCTGAAACGGGTACAACGTTCATCATTTCGTTGCCATTAAAAGATGCGATACCAACAACTGAGGCAGGAGCTTCATTGAATAGGATTGAAAAAAGTGTAACTGTATAACAGTTGCACTTTTCTTTTTGATTAAACGTATAAAAAAGTTTTCCGCCAGTGAATGGGCAAGTAACCTGGAATCCAAGCTGCAGCACCCAGCCACTCGAGGGTCAAATAACCCTAAAATGAGAAAAAAGGAAAAAGCACCCTTTTTCCTCATTTAGGAACATTTGCTCTGCCTGAGGCTAAACGGGGCGCCTTGAGCCTTGTTCCCTCGTATTCTATGATATGGTGCAACCAGTGTTTCTGTATTATAAAGTTTTTGGAAGGGAAGAGGAATACTTTATCCATGGGTAGAATACCTAATGAACAAGGAAAAGGGGGAAGAGAACATGAAGTTTCAAGACTATGAATATAGACGTCCTGTAAGGGAAGAAGTAGAATCACAGTTTAATGCATTATTACTTAACTTTGCAAATGCAGAATCGTTTGAGGCACAAAATGAGGCGATGAAAGAGATAAGCAGGCTGAGAAATGATGTAGATACTATGTTCAATCTCTGTTCGATTCGACATACCATTGATACAACAGATGAATTTTATCAAGCTGAACAAGATTATATGGATGAATTTCAGCCAGTTATGCAAGGTATGACGACAAAGTTTTACAAGGCACTTGTAGATTCAAAGTTTCGTAATCAGCTTGAAGACAAGTGGGGAAAACAATTATTTTCACTTGCTGAGGCTCAATTAAAAACATTCTCTGATGAAATTGTTGAAGATTTACAGCAAGAAAACAAATTAGCTTCAGAGTATACGAAACTAGTTGCTTCAGCGAAAATCCTATTTGATGGAGAAGAAAGAACGTTAGCCCAATTAACACCATATGTAGAATCAAAGGATCGTAATGTCCGTAAAGAAGCAAATGAAGCCCGATTTGGATTCTTTAAAGAGCATGAGGATAAGTTTGATGAGATTTATGATAAGCTAGTGAAGGTTCGTACGATGATCGCTAAAAAGTTAGGGTTCTCTAACTTTGTTGAGCTTGCTTATTTACGATTAGCTCGAACGGATTATAATGCCGATATGGTAAAGACCTTCCGTGATCAAGTGCATCAATTCATCGTCCCACTTGCATCAAAGCTCTATGAAAGGCAACGTGAACGTATTGGGGTAGATGCACTTAAATTCTATGATGAAGCTTTTAAGTTTCAAACGGGAAATGCTACTCCAAAAGGTAGTCCGGAATGGATTATCGAAAATGGGAAAAAAATGTATGAAGAACTTTCTCCAGAAACGCATGAGTTCTTCACGTATATGATTAAAAATAACTTAATGGATCTTGAGGCGAAGAAAGGGAAAGCAAGTGGAGGGTACTGCTCAATATTAGCGAACTATGGCTCACCTTATATTTTTTCAAACTTTAATGGCACATCAGGGGATATTGATGTATTAACCCATGAAGCGGGCCATGCATTCCAAGTGTATTCTAGCAGAAATTATGAGGTACCAGAATACTACTTCCCAACATATGAGGCTTGCGAGATACATTCTATGAGTATGGAGTTTTTTACGTGGCCATGGATGGAATACTTCTTTAAAGAAGAGACAGATAAATATAAATTCTCTCATTTAAGTGATGCCCTGCTCTTTTTACCATATGGTGTAGCAGTAGATGAATTCCAGCACTTTGTGTATGAAAATCCAGATGTAACTCCACAAGAGCGTAAGCAAGCTTGGAGTAATGTTGAAAGGAAATATCTCCCACAAAGAGACTATGATGGAAATAAGTATTTAGAAAACGGTGGTTTCTGGCAAAGACAGAGCCATATATACAATACGGCTTTCTATTATATTGATTATACTTTGGCTCAAATTTGTGCATTTCAATTTTGGAAGCGTTCAAGAGAAGAAAAAGAAGCAGCATGGAATGATTACTTGCACATTTGTAGCATCGGTGGTTCAAAGTCCTTTACTGATATTGTGAAGGAAGCTAACCTACTTTCTCCATTTGAAGACGGTTGTGTTCAATCTGTAGTAGGCGTGATCGATGAGTGGTTAAATAGTGTGGACGATAAAGCATTGTAGAATTTCATAAAGTAAATCCCCTGCCAGCCTAGCCTAGCAGGGGATTTTTGAATTTTTTTAGGAAGTATGAAAGTTTTCAGCAAAAGAATGGGCTAGTGACTTGGAATCCAGCTTCAGAGCCTTTTGCTCAATTATCCCATTGAAGGTACCCTAAAGTACAGAAGTGGATCTTTTTCATCGGCTGATATACAGCCGAGAGAGCGCAAGACTTCTTCAGCGAATGCTACGTAATTAGAGCCCGTGGATGTAATAATATTTTGATCTTTAACAAGAACTTGCTCCTGTGCATTCGTCCAGTTCATGTAATCTTTGTATTCATCATCAGACATGGTGATAGATGATGTATATTTCACTTCATCCAATATTCCTGCGACCCCTAATAAAACTGGTCCACCACAAATCGCTGCAATCAGTTTGTTTTCCCTATAGAAAGCCCGAACGATATTTATAAGTCTCTCATCATTTAATAAATAGGAGGGTGTACCTCCTGGAATAATAAGAGCTTCATATTCAATTGGATTTACTTCTTCAAGTGTTCGATCTGCGACGATGTTAAATTTCCCCTCAGATTTAATCGGTGTTCCCTTTTCCTTTTGAGAAAATGTTATGAGAGAAAACTCTGTACTACTAAGGCAAGTTGCTAAAATTGAAATCTCGAATTCCGCAAATGTATCATAGACAAATAATAATACCTTTTTCATCCTGTTCACCTACTATTATCCAAATTTAATAGATTTATAATATTTGAAAAATTTGTAAATAGCAAATGTAATGTAAAGTTTAATTATCTTTACAAAAAATTAATAGTCTGCAAATAATAGGGGAATCTTTCTATATTAAAATAGAATTGTCGAAAGCGGTAAAATAATGTCAGTCCGGGGGATTTCCTATATGCCACTAAAAAGAAGGAACACCATAGAAGTTACTAGTTTACTTGCATTATTTATTCTGGCTGTAATAGGGAATATAGTAAAAATCGAATTATTTTTAGGGATTCATATTGTGTTTGGCTCCATTTTTATTTATATTATGATTCAATATTTTGGTATAAGAACATCCGTAATTGCGGCTACTTTAACTGGCTTATGTACAGTCTATCTATGGGGTACTCCATTTGGGTTCCTATGGTATACGATGGAAGCCGTTTTTGTCGCTGTTGCTTATCATAAGTATAAAAGAAGTCTTATTTTTGGAGCCATTACTTACTATTTCATAATAGGTGTTCCGTTTTATATCATATTTAATTATATTCTTACTGATTTTGATTGGATTACAACGGTTCTTGTTTTATTAAAGCAAGGAATTAATACTTTATTAAATGTAGCAATAGCTCATATAATCATAATCCTTGTAGAGTTTTCTGGACTTTTTCCATCAAAACGAAGAGTCTCTCTTCAAACCATTATTTTAAATTTGCTATTAATATTTTTCCTAATACCTGTCGTTTATTCACTTATAAGTTTAAGTAAAATAGAGTTTAGAGAAACAGAAAATGCAATCCAGAACCAAATAGAAGAAGTTTCAGAGCGCCTTTCTGCTAGAATTGTTCAAGATTATCAGAACCATTTAACAGCAATAAATGGAATTGCCAATCGAGTGAAAAATCATGAACGGGGAGAATTACTTACAACCGATCTAATGCTCATGCAAGATACCTTTCCAGATTTCAAGGTTTTATATGTAAGTAATCAAAACAACCAAATTATTTTAAAAAACCAGCTATATGAATTAAAAGACTATAAAATTGATCCGTTATATAGCTTTTCAGAGCGTACCAAAAGGTCTAAACAGCCCTATCTTTCTGACGTTTTTCTAGCAGCAGAACCATATTCAGAGCCTGTTGTTACCTTAACAGTTCCAGTTGAAAAAAATATATATTCAACCCTTTATGTAGTGGGTGTTCTTAAACCAATCACTTTTTTAAAGGCGATACAGGCTACCAAAATGGACAAGATGCAGATCACAATCGTGGATCGAGAAAATCGTGTAGTTGCAACTAATGATAAACAACAAGAAATCATGGAACCTATTACATTGTCAAAATCGGAGTCTTATTTTCAGGAGTGGAAAGTGATGCCAATTGAGGGTGGAGTAAGGAATCCAGATGTATGGGCTAACTCTGGGTATAGTCAATTTAAACGACTAGACGGTGAAGTTCCATATGCTCTATATATCAAATTGCCAAATCAAGAGTTTGCCCATATATTGTACACTCGTTTTATCAAGTTGTTTCTAGTTGCAATATTTTTCTCAGGTGTTGCTTTAGTATTGTCTTATTTAGTTAGTAACTGGATACAGCAGTCTTTTAGAAAAGTGTCGGATTTAACTGATAACCTTCCAGCTAAGATTTCTCAAGATGTTAAAATTAATTGGCCAACTATGATGATCAAAGAAGTTGATAATATCGTTAGAAACTTTAAAAAAACAGAAAAAAAATTACGGGATATGTTTCATGAGGTCCTTTCAGCCCAAAAAAACCTTGAATTCCTTGCACACTATGATCAACTGACACACTTGTATAATCGTACATATTTAATGACTAAGTTTGAGGAAATAGTGGCAAAGGGGCCAATGAATCAAAAAATTGGAATTATATTTCTTGATTTAGATCGGTTTAAAATCATAAACGATACACTTGGACATGAATCGGGGGATTTGCTTCTAATTGAAGTATCGAGAAGGATTAAGGACATTTGTGAGGGGAAAGAGTTTATCATTTCAAGACAAAGCGGAGATGAATTTATCATTCTCATGCCTGGGATTACAAGCCACATAGAGCCGGAGTATATAGCGAAACAGACGATTCACTCGCTTTCGCTACCTTATACATTAAAGGAAAATGAGTATTTCCTTACTGCAAGCATAGGAATAAGCATGTACCCAGAGGATGGAAAAGACATCCATACCATTATTAAGAATGCAAGTATGGCGATGAACTATGCGAAGGAAAAAGGGAAGAATAATTATCAATTTTATAATGAGGAAATTATCAAACAAGTTCTATCAAAGGTCGAAATAGAAAGAGAATTACGCTATGCAATCGAACGGGATCAACTATTTTTGTATTATCAGCCACAAATTGATTTATTGACTGGAAATTTAAAGGGGGTAGAAACTCTTGTCCGTTGGATTCATCCAGAGTTAGGATTTATCTCTCCTGCTGACTTCATTCCAGTAGCAGAAGAATCTGGACTCATTATTAGAATTGGGGAATGGATTTTGCAAAAAGCTTGCGAAGACGCAAAGTCATGGCAGGAAGCTGGCTATAAACCGGTTAACATATCCGTCAATATCTCAATGAGTCAATTTTTACACAGTAATCTTATCCATTTAGTAAAGACATCTTTAGCAGAGAGCGGGCTTGAGCCACGATATTTAAAGCTTGAAATTACAGAAAGTGTGGCAATGTCACAGCCGGAACAAGTAATTACAAAGTTAGACCAATTAAAAACAATTGGTGTGGAGCTTGCTCTTGATGATTTTGGAACGGGGTATTCGTCACTCAATTATTTGAAGAAGCTTCCTGTTGATGTGTTAAAAATTGATCGGTCCTTCATACAGGAAATGGAGCATGATGAGGATGATATTACCATCGTTAAGGCACTGATTGAGGTTGCTCATAGTTTAGGTATGATAGTAATTGCAGAAGGTGTTGAAACACTTTCACAAAAAGAGATCTTAGAAAGAATCCATTGTGACCAATTACAAGGATATATTTTTAGTAAACCTCTTCCAAAACTAGAGATAGAAGGGCTGTTTGAAAGGGAACTATCTAGTCATGAAGAGGTACACCTACACTAAAAAACAAGCAGAGGCTTTATAAGCTTCTGCTTGTTTTGTTTAGTAAACGATCATTTGATAGTCATAAAATAAAGTGAAACTTCAATCAGTGGGGTTTTCTTCATCCTCAAATGATTGTTAAATGAGACTCGCACGATGTGGGTCTCATAGACGTTGCCACAGGGTGTGGCGATATTAGTCTGTGCTCCTATTATCCGGTTCTAACTGGCGTTTATCCCACAATTAAATCTTCATAAATTTTGAAGTGGGGGTCTTATCGCTACTTATAGCGGGATAAAAGGCAGTAGCTGAGATATTGGTTGAATGGTTAAAAGCGGACTATTGTTTTTGATGATTCCTCTCTAGGGGGAATGTGATCACCAAATATCGGCTTCTTTGCGCTACGTTCTAGCTTACCTCCGTTATAGTGCTTTCCATATTTTTTAACAAGTGTATAAGCTTCCTCGATTGAAGGAATGCTTCCATTTGCTTTATAAGTAAGAAAGTAGGCTTGTGATTTTCCGCCGTAAAAAACCCAACTGAAGAACCTCATTGCAAATTTATGGGGACCCTTGTCTCTAAATGGAACCATTGACTTGCTGTCCCATACTGACATGGTTAGTCCGTACCCTTCTGTTAAATGTCCCTTTAGTTCTGCGTACAATAGTCCTTCAGATTTCTTCATTTGTTTCATGACAAATTGGCTCACTATGGCATTCACAACCGTTTTCCAAGTGGTGAATTGCTCACCAAGTGTAATGGAAATAATCGCATCCTGTGGGAGAATTATATCCCTACTACCGAAGCTTAACAAGCCACCGAATTTGTCCTCTGGATTTGAGTGTGCAACAAACTTTTTCTTTTCCATGAAGGCTCACTCCCTTCTGTATGTCTATTGTAAGTGTATTCGACATGGTCAGAGAGAATCCTTTCATCGCTTAAAAGTTAGGAAAAAATTTACAGAGGAAATCACTCCTTCCAAGTACGTAGCTCCCCTTTTGCACGTCTTATGGTCATTTCTCCAACTACCTCTTTCCCGCACTCTTCCTGCAGCTTCCGAATAATATCCTTCCAATCCGTTTCAAATGGTAGAAACGGCATTGGTGAAACTTTTTGACAACCATTTACTCTTGTTTCAATTTCCATTATCGGTGAACCATTCATTTTTCCTTTCCTAACTTGCTCTATATGCCTGTATTGAATCTTGTGCCTAGTGAGTCCTAATTGTTTTAACGTAATCTCATCATTGTTCAAAATGATTCGTTGACTTTTGATGGCGAAAAATAGAATCGAACAAGCAAGAATGTAAAGTGAGCTTACTTTAAGAAACATAAACCAATTTTCAAGACCATCATCCTTGTAGATGTTAAGAATCGTACCAGCCATTAGGACGATTACATACACCATCGACATAATACTTAATACCCCGGTTGTTTTAGGAGTGAAAACTTTCTCGTTCAATCGCACTCTCTCCTTATATAGTAGTCTAGGAGAAATCCATAATATTCACTATTCCCGCCTGCTATAAAAGTATTCATGCATGACGAAGGACAAGTCGGCTCTAACTCATTTTGTTAATTCTATGGAGGGCGTAAATTCAAAATAAGGTTCATCAAGATGCACCTTTATAAGGTTTGGTTCAATTCGTACACACTTCATATCTAATTCCTCTTGATAAAAGATAAATAGTTATTCAAGGTCATTTGAGCACAAAACAACTTCTTGAATTCTCATGTTAATCCCCACTTAACCGTCCTCAAATTTTCTAAAGTTTTGAAGAGGGGGTATTAGCGCCAGTTAGAGCGGGATAAATTAATGGATTAGTTTTAATAGAATATGGGGTATATTGGTAATAGTCATTACTAATGAGAAGGTGAAAACATGAGAAGGACTTTAGTCTATATCTTAATTGTGCTTTTAATAGGGTGTTCTCGTTCCACGGATGAGATTCACGAAGTCACACTCCCAATCCGAGAAGTTCCCATTCAGAATGCTGAAATTATTGCATCAAATCTTGTCGTACCATGGGATATTGTAAAGACTGGCGAGGAGTACTTTGTAAGTGAACGAGGTGGAACCATTGTTCATATTGATCGTAAAGGAAATAAGACGAATATGTCTTTAGAGCTAAGTAAGGATGTCGCTGAATATGGAGAGGGTGGCCTACTAGGTTTTATCTTACATCCAGATTATCAAAAGAATGCTCTTGCCTACATTTATTATACGTATCAGGATAATGGAAATATTAATAATCAAATTGTAAAAGTAAAGAAGGAAGGATCCACTTGGATTGAAGAGAGCGTTCTACTCTCTGACTTACCTGGTGCAAGAATTCATAATGGAGGAAGAATCGAAATCGGCCCTGATCAAAAACTGTATGCATCTGTTGGTGATGCAGCAAATCCAGACAGTGCACAACAGCTGAATTCATTAGCTGGAAAGATTATTCGGATGAACTTAGATGGAACAATCCCAGAAAATAATCCGTTTGAGAATTCTTATATCTATTCATTTGGTCATCGGAATCCTCAAGGATTTGCATGGACTGAAGCTGGAGAGATGTATTCCGCTGAACATGGAGCAGAGGGACATGATGAAATAAACCGAATCTTACCTGGGCAAAATTATGGATGGCCACTTGTACAAGGAGACGAACAGAGGGAAGGGATGTTAGTTCCAATTTTCCATTCAGGAGAGGACACATGGGCACCTTCAGGCTTAGCTTATCAAGAAGGAAGGTTACTAGTTGCAGGATTAGCAGGGCAACAAATAAGGGTATTTGATTTACGTGAAAATGAATCGTTCCCACTGTATGAAGATATTGGAAGGATTAGAGATCTATTGGTCGTTGGTAAAGACTTATATATCATTACGAACAATACAGACGGAAGGGGTGTACCTGACGAGGATGATGATCATTTACTTAAGGTGAAGTTAGAATAACGATGCTACGATGTAGTATCGTTTTATTTTTATTTGTTTATAGGATGGTTTCTGAGTAAGGCAATTTTTGTTGAAATAGTAAATAAAAGGTACCTGTTTATTTAAAAAAATGATAAAACGATGTAAAATAGAGATTATAGAAAATTCAAGATTTTCGGTTTACTAAATGATTTTGAATGACTTTACATAAACGAATGAACATCATGTATGGAGGATCCAAAAATGAAAAAAGTGCTTGCGTATTTAAATCCATATCGAATTCCGGTCGTTATTGCTCTTTCTCTAATGTTAACGGAGCTCATTGTGGATTTACTTTTACCGTTATTAATGGCCAAAATAATCGATGACGGTATTCTTAAAGAGGATTTTTCTGTCGTATTAGTGTGGGGAGGCGTGATGGTTGGTCTATCGCTACTTGCGTTTTTGTCAGGAGTGACAAATTCGTTTTATGCATCTCACATTAGTCAAAGCTATGGTTATGACTTAAGGGAAGCTTTGTTCAAGAAAATCCAATCATTTTCTTTTGCAAACTTTAATCTGTTTCCAACCTCTTCTTTGATTACTAGACTTACAAATGATGTGACACAAATTCAAAATACGGTATTTATGAGTCTTCGAATTATGCTACGCGCTCCGCTTTTAATCATTGGTGGAGTCGTGATGGCACTAATTGTAGATGTGAAGCTTGGCCTTATGTTAGTTGTAACAGTCCCTATTTTATTTGTTTTCCTCGTCTGGGTAATGGGGAAAGGATGGGGGCTTTTCAGGTCTGTACAAGAACGTCTCGATAAGGTTAACAGTGTGATGAGGGAAAATCTAATGGCGATGCGCCTCATTCGAGCGTTTATGAGAAGAAACTTTGAAGTGAACCGGTTTAATCGAACGAACGAACAACTAATGGAGAAAACCGTTTCAGCCTTTCGTTTAATGGAAACGACGATGCCGATTTTATTATTAGTGATGAACCTTAGTATTATTGCTGTTTTATGGTTTGGTAGCTTTGAAGTTCAATCTGGTGATGCAAAGGTAGGAGAAGTAGTCGCAATTGTGAATTATGCAATGAGAATCACGATGGCCCTATCGATTTTTTCTTTTATCGTCATGGCATTTTCTAGGGCGAGAGCTTCGGCAAATCGAATTGAAGAGGTGTTAGTTACAGATATAGATTTAATAGATTCTGTTGACATTGATAAATCGGCTAGAATCGAGGCAGGGAAAATAGAGTTTCAGCATGTATCGTTTCAGTATCCAGGAACAAAAGCGCCTGTACTTGAAGACATTTCTTTTATAATAGAACCGGGGGAGACGGTTGCGATTTTAGGGGCAACTGGCTCTGGTAAAACCTCACTTTTTCAGTTAATACCTCGCCTATATGATGTAACGAAAGGAAAAGTGTTACTAGATGACCAAGACATTTCTTCGATGAAAATGAAGGATGTGAGGAGAAAAATCGGTTACGTGCCACAAGAAGCCCTTCTTTTCACTGGATCTGTCAAGCAGAATATCGCATGGGGTAAAGAGGATGCAACAATGGAGGAAATGATTCAAGCAGCAAAAGATGCACAAATCTATGAAACCATAGAAAAATTACCTTTGAAATTTGAGGCAATCTTAGGTCAAAAGGGTGTCAATTTATCAGGTGGACAAAAACAGCGTCTCTCTATTGCAAGAGCGCTTGTAAGAAAACCGAAGATTCTACTATTAGATGATAGTACAAGTGCTTTAGATTTAAAAACAGAAGGGAAGCTTTTAAACGCATTGAAGCGTTATTCCTGTACAACGCTCATTATCACACAGAAAATTAATACTGCCCTAGAAGCAGACAAGATTTTCCTGTTAGAGGATGGAAAATTAATTGCAAAGGGGAACCATGAATCCCTTCTGAGGGAATCTCCACTTTACCAAAAAATCTTTGAATCACAATTTAAAGAGGAGGTTCATCATGCTAGATCAGTTGACTAAGCCATTTAAGTACAAGAAATTACCAATCGATAAAGAACTACCAAGCGAGGTCAAAAAGAAGCAAAAAGCGAAAAATTGGAAGTCTACCATTTATCGAATATGGCACTATCTTGGAGTCAGGAAAGGGTTACTTGCACTTGTTATGTTCATGGTACTCATCAGCTCCGGTTTAGGCTTACTAGGACCATTCCTAATTGGGGTAGGGATTGATGACTATATTGTAACAGGTGATGAGAACGGGCTGATTTTTTTATTAGCTAGCTTAGCAGCTGTTTACTTGTTCTATTCGATCTCCTTGTGGCTTCAAAATATATGGATGGTTGGAATTGCGCAAGAGACCGTGTATACCATGCGTAATCAATTGTTCCATCAGCTTCACAAAGTACCCATTCCCTTTTTTGATAAGAGACAGCACGGAGAATTAATGAGTCGGGTTACAAATGATATGGAAAATGTGAGCTCTACTCTGAATAGCTCGGTTATTCAAATTTTCTCTAGTATCCTCACATTAGTAGGAACTGTTGTGGTGATGCTGTGGCTAAGTCCATTGTTAACGCTTATCACACTTACCATTGTGCCGGCTATGTTCCTTGGATTAAAGTGGATTACGAAAAGAACGGGGAGACTGTTTAAAGAAACACAGCGGAATCTAGGTGATTTAAACGGCTTTATTGAAGAAACCATTTCAGGTCAGCGAATTGTCAAAACGTTTTCGCAGGAAGATAAGGTGATTGCTGAATTTTTAGAGAAGAGTGAACGTCTAAAAGGCTCCGCATTCTGGGCTCAAACAATTTCTGGTTTTATTCCTAAATTAATGAACGTTCTAAACAATTTAAGCTTTGCGATTATTGCTGGTATTGGAGGTATATTTGCCTTAAATGGGATGATTACAATTGGGACCATTGTCATTTTTGCCGAGTATGCTAGACAGTTTACAAGACCTTTAAATGAGTTGGCTAACCAGTTCAATACACTATTATCAGCTGTGGCTGGAGCAGAGCGTGTTTTTGAAATTCTTGATGAACAAAAGGAAGAGCATGATGAATCAGATGCCGAAGATATTCTTGAAGTAAAGGGAGAGGTAGAATTTAAGGGTGTATCCTTCTCCTATGAGGATGGGGAGGATACTGTAAGCGGGCTTAGCTTCCATGTGTCACCCGGAGAAACTGTTGCATTAGTAGGTCCGACTGGAGCTGGAAAAACGACTGTTATCAATCTACTATCGAGATTTTATAATGTCGATAGCGGGACAATCTCGATAGATGGCAAAGACATTTCAAAGATTAGAAGAGAAAGTTTGCGTCAGCAGATGGGATTTGTTTTACAAGATTCTTATCTATTTGAAGGAACCATCAGGGAGAATATTCGATATGGGCGGTTGAATGCTACAGATGAAGAGGTGGAGGAAGCAGCTAAGCTTGCAAATGCTGATTCGTTTATTCGGAAGCTTTCTAGCTCATACGACACGGTTCTAAAACAGGATGGCTCAGGCATAAGTCAAGGTCAGCGACAGCTTCTATCAATTGCCCGAGCGATTCTAGCAAATCCATCTATCTTAATTTTAGATGAAGCAACAAGTAGTATTGATACAATTACCGAGCTGAAAATTCAAGAAGCGCTGGGACGGCTAATGAAGGGAAGAACAAGTTTTGTAATCGCTCACCGTCTAAATACCATTCAAAGTGCAGATGTCATTCTTGTATTAAAGGACGGAGAGATTATTGAACAAGGCTCTCATCAATCTCTACTAAACGAGCACGGATTCTATTATGACCTATATAATAGCCAGCTAGAAGAAGATGTTATGTAAAACAGGTACCAAAATGGTATCTGTTTTCTTTGAATTATTAAGAAGTATAATAGTTTTCAGCTAGGGAATGGGCTAGTGACTTGGAATCCAGCTCAGATGTTCCGAAATGAGTACAAGGGGAAAAGCGCCTTGTTTCTTATTTAGGAAATTTACTCAGCCCTGGGCCTTTTGTTCGCTAATACAATATGATGATATGTTTCACGTAAATGAAAGAACATATTATCATTCTTCAAGTAGGGAGCTGCCTGAAAAAACTTGTGTGCGCTCTAATCATATAAATGAATATAGCTCACCTGGGAAAAAAAGGATCAACAAGTCTTTCTACAATTGAGCGGTAATCATAAACCTAGATGTTTCCGTAAACCAAAAAGTTGATGATAAAATCAGGTTAGTTGCTGATAAATGCTTTGAAGCTGCTGATAATATTAGCAAAGTTGCTGATAACATAAAAAGTTGATGATAAATATGAAAAGTTGATGATAAAATCGGAAAGTTGCTGATAAATTTCAAGGAGTTGATGATAAAGTGAATGAAGTTGCTGGTAAACTTCTAAAATGATAAAAAAGACCATGCTTTTAATGGTCTGAACGTATTTTTTTTCTATTGTGATTCTGTTCATAAGTAAAATTCTACAAAGTCCAAAAAAGTAACCCTTTTTCAGTTAAATAATTGGTATTTTCCTAACATAAAACATAATTACACACTGCTCATGGACCTGGTACAAGCAATTCTAAAAAAATTCTATTCTTCGTTCTAAGCGAAGTCTAATCATCAAGTCTAGTTAAGGGCTCATAGCTTAATTGATCGAGTGTAGACGCAATCATTTCGTACCCTTTTTTGTTCGGATGAATACCATCGTTTGAAAGTAATTCTGTTTCATTATTTTTAAATATAGAGTAGAGATCTACTACTTTGATAGTTGGATGAGACGTTATTTTTTGCAATTCATGGTTATAGACATTTATCCATTTATCCATTAATCGTTCGTGTGGAAAAGGATTATAAAGGTTTGATATTCGTACGATAAATGGGCCCTCACATTCCTGAATAAACTGATCTACTGTTCGAACCATCGTGTGTAAGTTTTGAATGCTAGTCTTTAAAGCAGCGACAAGGATTTCTTTATTCTCCTCTAATAAATACCGTTTTGCTGCATCGATCATGTCATTCCCACCGGCTGTGATTGTAATCATATCAGCTTTCTTCACAGATTGCTGTACACATGTGCTATTTAATATGTCGATTACTTCACCGGTAGTGGCGCCCGTTTGGGCATATTTATGGATCACGACTCGTTTTTGCATGTGCTTTTGTGCATAATATTTGTACATTTCTACAAATCCACTCTCAAATAGTGGTATTCCCACACCCACAGTTAATGAGTCTCCAATTGCAATGTACTCAAGTGCTCCATTTTCCTGAAACATGTATGTTCCCTCCTTTATGTTCATTCACAGTATATGGACCATGAAAGAAATAGGTAACTTTCCCTAACATGGAAAATTTTTGTTGTCCAATTTGAATTTATAATTTATAATCTTTTTGAAGTATTAAAAAATTCAGAAAATAAGGAGGAAGATGATGGAAGCCTTTATTAATTGGTTAGTCGGTGTGCTTTGGAGTTCTCCAATGATTTATGGGTGTTTAGCTGTTGGACTTTTATTTTCAATCTTAACTCGTTTCTTGCAAGTGAGACACATCAAGCACATGTTCGTTCTTATGTTCAAAGGGAAAAGCTCAGATGCGGGAGTTTCTTCGTTCCAAGCACTTGCGTTAGCGCTTTCAGGTCGTGTAGGTACTGGTAATATTGCTGGTACAGCAACAGCGATTGCTTTTGGTGGACCAGGTGCAGTGTTCTGGATGTGGGCGATCGCTTTTATTGGTGCATCCAGTGCCTTTATTGAATCAACGCTAGCTCAAATCTATAAAGAGAAGCAAGACGGAGAGTACCGCGGGGGTCCTGCGTATTATATTGAAAAAGGCATTGGACTTAAGTGGTATGCCGTTATCTTTGCTATTTCGGCTTTACTAGCAGTAGGTATACTAATGCCAGGTATCCAATCCAATTCTATTGCACTTGCAGTAGATAATGCGTTTGGATTAAACACAAATATTACGGCGATTATCATTATTGCTTTACTAGCTGCAATTATCTTTGGTGGAGTTAAACGTATTGCGAAAACTGCAGCATATGTTGTACCTTTCATGGCGATAGGATATATTTTACTAGCCCTTATCATTATTGCTATGAATATTACGGAGCTACCAGCTGTTATAGGGCTAATTTTTAGAAGTGCATTTGCATTAGATTCTGCATTTGGAGGAATCATCGGTTTAGCCATTTCTTGGGGAGTTAAGCGTGGAATTTACTCGAACGAAGCAGGTCAAGGTACAGGTCCACACGCTGCTGCAGCTGCGGAAGTATCGCATCCTGCTAAGCAAGGATTAGTGCAAGCGGCATCTGTATATATTGATACACTTTTAGTATGTTCTGCTACAGCGTTCATGATTATATTTACAGGTATGTACAATACTCAAGCGGCAGATGGTTCCTTTATTGTTGAGAACTTAAAGGGGATAGCAGCAGGTCCTGCTTACACACAAGCTGCGATTGACTCTGTCATACCTGGATTTGGTTCTGGATTTGTTGCGATCGCCTTATTCTTCTTCGCATTCACGACTATTATGGCTTACTACTATATCGCAGAAACAAACATTGCGTACTTAACAAAAGGAAGAAATAGCAAGATCCCAATGCTAATTTTAAAGGTAGTATTACTAGCATCTACGTACTACGGAGCAGTAAAATCTGCCGATATGGCATGGGCGTTAGGAGATGTAGGTTTAGGCCTGATGGTATGGCTCAATATGATTGCCATCTTAATTTTAGCAAAACCTGCCCTTGCTACATTTAAAGATTATGAAGCACAACGGAAGCAAGGTCTTGACCCAGTATTTGATCCGGTTAAATTAGGGATTAAAAATGCAGACTATTGGGTAGATGAATATAAGTATGAAGGTGATGATCCATCTCCGAAAGGTAAGGATAAGTCCTTTACTGCATAATGAAAAAAGGTAAGCCTCGGCTTACCTTTTTTATTTTACGTTAAGAAAGTTTCTGGTGTTTAGTATATACAATGTTACGGCTACATCCAGCTCATGGCCGAGCGAAGATGAAATGCGACGATCTTTGCCATTTCATCTTACTCGAGGGAAAAGGAAAACTCACTTTTTCCTTGGTCAAATATCCTGTCATGAATAAAAGGGAAAACCACCTTTTTTATGACAGAACATTTGCTCTGACTTAGGCTAAACGGGGCGCCCTGAGCCTTTTGTTCTGAAGAAACGAATTCCAGCAGAAAGCTGCTGTTAACAGTTGGAAGTTGCGATAAAAATGAATGGGTCGATAAAGAGGAGGAGGTCGGCTTGCTGATAATCGGTACAACACAACCGAAAAGATAAAGAAAATCACAAAAAAGTTCAAGAACATTTAATAAAAATACAAAACTAACAGGAATTTACAGTAAAACGAATGAAATGATAAAAAATCAATAAATACGTCAAACTCCGTGATATCAGTATCGGATAACTAGTGCAATTGAACCGTCCTAAACAAGGAATTACCTATTAAAATAGCGAAGTAATCAGAAAAAGAGATGGAGGTCTTACGTATGTTTCAAAGTTGGAGAAAGCTCATTGAAGAGGAGTTATCAGGTAGACAAGCTTTTCGATACGCAGACCGGATTGCCCAGTATCATCGAATACAAGCATCTCCAGGGTACAGGCAAGCTGCCAGAGAGGTTATTGAACTGCTCAAAAGGGATCATGTAGATGCAGAATTAATTTCCTATCCAGCCCAATATGGTGAGCGATTTCTTTCACATTTTTCATTTCAAGAATGGAAATGCGAAAGTGCAGAGCTTTGGGTAGAGGGACCGAATCGGAGGAGAATCGCTCGGTTTGAAGAAGAAGAAATATCCGTTATTCAGCGTAGTATCTCAACCGGACTAGAAGGAGTAAAGGCAGAGTTAGTTGTGATTGAGAATGCAGAGGATGAAAAAAGCTATATAGGGCTTGACCTGGAAGGGAAAATTGCACTTGTTCGTGGGAATCAATTTATCGTCCATGCATTAGCGGTTGAAAAATATAAATGCAGAGGGCTAATCTTTGACAATCTGGCTGAATTCAGACCGATCCGTTCAAGGAAGGATATGCCAGATGCGAGGCAATACACATCATATTGGTGGCACCAGCAAGAAGAGGTGAAATCGTTTGGTTTTGTCGTATCACCAAGAATTAGCGAAGAGCTTAGACAATTAGCGAAAACTCAAACCGTGACTTTACAGGCATCTGTCAAGTCAGAGCTATATGATGGTCAATTTGAAAATATTGAATACTTTATACCAGGTAAACAGGATAAAGAAATTCTGATTGTCAGTCATCTTTGTCATCCATATCCAGGTGGTCAGGATAATGCATCTGGGCCCGGGACCTTAATGGAAGTGATGAGAACGTTAACACGGTTAATCAATAAAGGACTCCTTCCAAAACCTGACCTTGGTATTCGCTTTCTAATGATGCCTGAAATGACGGGGACCTGTGCTTATTTTCACTTGCACCCGGAGCGAATCACAAAGACGGTTGCAGCTTTGAATTTAGATATGGTAGGTGCTGATCAATCAAAGGGTGGAGGACCTTTATGCATCGAGCAGCCACCACTTTCAACACCTACATTTGTGGACAGATTTGTTTATTCACTCGTTTCAGATCTGTCAAAAAATACGTCTACCTTTACTGGAACTACTGAGTATAGCACAACCCATTATGAAAAAACTCGTTTTTCTGGAGGAAGTGATCATTACATCATTTCAGATCCGACAATTGGAATACCTTGTCCTATGCTTATTCAATGGCCAGACAAGAATTATCATACCACTCTTGATTCTACAACTCATTTAGATCCCAACATGATGAAGCTAGTAGGAACTGTAGCAGCCTTATATAGTTATGGATTAGCAAATGGAGAAGAAATGGATTGGATGGCTTACGCTTCTAATCATTCAGATGAGATATCTTCTTACCTCATAGATTCGAAAAAATGGTTAATGAACAGAAATTTCTCAAAAGAAACCATAAAACAGGCTTTATCTTTCTTTATTGGATATGAGGAAGCAGCCTTCTTACAACTAGAAGAATATGCACGCTTGCGCGGGTTTACTCGTTTGCTAGAACATACGAAGGTTTTGAAGGATTTTAATACAAGACAGACATCACTTGTAACAGAAATGGCTGAATATGAACTTAGCTTCAAACAGCATCCTTCCGAAGTGGACGAAATAGAAGACTGGATGAACCGTGTGTATGTTCGAAAATATAAGGGGCCTATTCGCCTTGGAGATGAGGTGAAGCAATTAACGAAAGATGAGCGTCTTCATTGGTTAAAAGAGATTGAACCAAGCGTTCCAAGCGGATACTCAGATTTCTTATTTTATTGGATGAATGGTGAGCGGACGATGGAAGAGATCTTGGAGCTGACAAAATATGAAACATCACAATACTACCCAGACTACGCGAAAAAGCTAATGGAAATATGCCTGTCATTACACATCATAACTGAGAGAAGGAAGGGTACTTGATGACAAAACTACATGAATTGGATACACCTACGCTATTACTAGATATTAAAAAGCTAGAAAAAAATATAAACACAATTGCATCTTTTACAGAGGAAAATGGCTTAGCCTTGAGGCCACATATTAAAACACACAAGTCTATCCATATTGCCAACATGCAAATAGAATCAGGAGCTGTGGGCATCACGACTGCAAAAGTAAGCGAGGCAGAGGTGATGGCTGCTGGTGGAATCAAGGATATATTGATTGCCTATCCTATTTCAAGCCATCAAAAGATTCATAAATTGGTGCAACTATTAATGATTGGGGTTTCTTTGAAAATAGCCGTTGATAATACTGATCAATTGCGATATTTGCAGCAAGAGTTAGAACATTCTCCATATAAGCTAGAAGTATGGATTAAAGTGAATTCTGGCTTACATCGTTGTGGTGTAGAACCTGGAGTAGAGGCAGTAAAGTTAGCAAAGGAAATTATGTCATATAACAAGCTTGAACTAGGAGGGATTTTCACTCATGCCGGACATTCGTACGCGGCAAATTCTATAGAAGAAATTGACGCAATCGGTGTTTCCGAAGGCAAAGCGGTAGTTGATAGTGCGAACGATTGTGAACGGGAAGGAATTCCCATTCGAGTGAGAAGTGTGGGGTCTACACCAACTTACCGTACGGCAGGTAAGGTACCTGGTATTACAGAAGTGAGACCAGGGAATGCAGTGTTCTTTGATTCCATTCAAGTCGGTCTTGGGGTTGCAAGCTTCGATAACTGTGCCTTATCACTGCTCTCGTCAGTTGTGGGAGAGTATAAAGATCGAATTGTGCTTGATACTGGAAGCAAATCTCTCTGTTTAGATAAAGGAGCACATGGGAATGAAACGGTGAAGGGGTTTGGATCCATCGTTGGTCATCCGGAGGTAACGATTGCACGTTTATCGGAAGAGCATGGTGTAGGGACTTTTACTCAAAGGACGACCTTAAAGTTAACTGACAAAGTCCAAATCATACCGAACCATGCATGTACCGTTGTAAACCAATTTCAAGAATATGTTGTGCATGATGGAGAAAAAGTGGTAGATTTATGGAAGATTGATGCTAGAGGAATGGTTAAATAACATATAAGGAGCTAAAGAATTGTAGCAAGTGAAGAAGGGAAGTTTCGCATTTGAAAGCTAGTATAAAACAAAATATATTATTAAGTTTCGTATTTTCGATGTTCAGTGTTGTCGCTATTTTAGTGCTACTATGGGTCCAAGGTATAACACCTAGTAATTTACCAGAAGGAGTAGAGATTCCAGAAATTTCACCTGTGTTAATAATGGTTGTATCAAGTATTCAATTTTTTATCACGACCTTCGTAATGAGTCTTGTGGGTTTAACATTAGCACCAAAGGTTAACTTACATCTCCCATTTTTTCAATCGTTAGTGGATAAAAGTAATACGTTTACGTGGTCTAGGAAATGGATCATCATCTCCATCCTTGGAGGATGTATTGGATTTATTTCGTTAGCTTTAATGGATAAGTATGTTTTCCAGCCATTTGTACCTGAATTTGGTGAAGTAGCCGAAACGGTATGGTACAAAGGTTTGCTTGCGGGAGTGCTGTACGGCGGGATTTGGGAAGAAATAGCCATTCGCCTGTTCTTAATGACATTGATCATCTGGATTGTATCAAAAATATTTAGAAAAAAGGCAGATAATATCCCTGCATGGGTCTATTGGTTTGGGATTATTTTTGCAGCCATCATGTTTGGTATAGGTCACTTACCAGCTACCCAGGCTTTAGTGGGAACTTTAACAACAGCCATTGTAATAAGAGCCATTGTTTTAAATGGTGTAATTGGTGTATTCTGTGGGTACCTTTATTGGAAAAAAGGGTTAATCTATGCCATCATTGCTCATGCATTTGTACATATTTTTCATTATGGAATACTTGTTCATATATTATAAAACAGGAACAGGCTGAAAATAGAAGCTCAGCCTGTTTTTTTGTAAAAATCCTGGTTTTATCTACTCAGAATGGCAAAACCATACGGTTCAAGGTCTATTGCACTAGAAGTAATACTTTTACCATTCCATAGATTTTGTAGAGGCGAAGACATCTCCTTTGGCAATAAGACTGTTCTTGCTTCATCAGAATTGTTAATAACAAAATATAGATAGTCATTTTGGTAAGATTTTTGATAAATAATATAATTTTCGGCATCATTTGCTTCAATAAACGTGAATTGTCCTTTATTTCCGAAAGCGGGAATGGTTTTACGGAAATGAATCAGCTTTGACACATACGTAAAGAGTTCTCGGTCTTGCTTGTCTTTATCCCAAACCATGCACTTTCTGCAACCAGGATCCTGTCCACCAGTCATACCGATTTCATCTCCATAGTAAATACAAGGAGAGCCTTGGAAGGAAAGCTGAAATAAATAAAGTAACTTCACCTTTTCGATAGAATCATGACAAATCGTTAAAATTCTAGGAGTGTCGTGACTATCCAATAGGTTGAATTGAACTTCATTCACATTGTTAGGATACATGTGTAATACATTTGAGATGATATTGGCAAACTCGGAAGACTTCACTTCATTCTTGGCAAAGTATTGAAGGGCTGCGTTCGTAAATGGATAGTTCATGACTGCATCAAACTGGTCCCCTTGTAACCATGGCATGGAGTCGTGCCAAATTTCTCCGAGAATGTACACATCAGGTTTAATATCCTTGACTGCCTTTCTAAATTCACGCCAAAACTGATGGTCAACCTCGTTTGCTACATCTAATCGCCAGCCATCGATATTAAATTCTCGAACCCAATAACGTCCTACCTCTAATAAATATTCCTTCACTTGCGGGTTTTCCGTATTAAGCTTCGGCATACTAGGGACAAAAGCAAATGTGTCGTAATTAGGACGTGGCTCTGTCTTAAGAGGAAACTCGTTTATATGGAACCAATTTTTATACATTGAGTTTTCTTCATTCTTTAATACATCTTGAAACGGTTCAAAGTAATAACCACTGTGGTTAAATACGGCATCAAGCATTACCTTTATCCCGTTTTTGTGACACGTATCGACAAGATGCCTAAATGTCTCCTTATTGCCAAACTGTTCATCAATGTCCATATAGTCAATTGTGTCGTACTTATGATTAGAGTATGCTTTGAAGATGGGTGTAAAATAGATGCCCGTAATCCCAAGCTCGACTAAATAATCAATATGGTCAATGACTCCTTGAAAATCACCACCGAAGAAGTTCTTCCCTGTTGGTTCAGTAGTACCCCATGGTAAAGTTCCAGGAGGATCATTCGATGGGTCACCATTCCCAAATCTCTCAGGAAATATTTGATACCAAACCGTATCCTTTACCCATTCTGGTGCGTTAAATACATCTGCTTCATTTAAAAAAGGAAAACAAAAATAATAGGCTGTATCATCAAGTGGCTTTTCTTCGTAGAAGCCTTTTTCAGTGTAATATATAGTTTCATTTCTATTCGTTAATGTAAAACCATAACGAAGACGGCGGCATTCAGGCTTGATGGCCGAAAACCAGTAATCAAACAAAGCATCCGATCCACTTTTGTTCATATTTATCTCGAATGTTTGCCACCTATGTTTTCCTGGTTCATCTTCCTTCCAGTCATATGGATCTCCATAAATAAGTCGAACCGAATCAACGTCATTCTTTTTTGTGCGTAATCTAATATGTAATGTTTCTTTGTCATAGGCATAGGCATAATTATTTTTGGGCCTATGATAAACCGCTTCCTTTAGCATTCTCACCATCATCCTCCTAAAGTGCAATCGTTTGCTTAATTAATAGGTTAGAATAAGCGAAAATGAAAGTCAATTTGTTTTCTTGATGAGAAGAAATGTTCAATAGAAGAGACTAGTAGGATGAAAAAATCCATAAGAAAAATGTATATGTCGTATACATTCAAGGGGAATTTATTATAGAAAAAATTAGGATAAAATAGTTGTCAAAAATGAAATAGGCTGTATAATTAAAGCTAGGTTAATCAGTGCAACCGTTTTCAAAAGTGCAAACGATTGCATTGGCAAACGAGTTTCTTTAACGTTTGCAAATACTTATTCGAAAATGGGGGGTTATTACAATGAAGAAAATCATTTCGATTTTCATGATCATGGTTCTAGCATTTGGTGTGCTAGCAGCGTGTGGTCCACAAAGAGATACTGATGATAACGCTGGAGATACTGATACTCCTGCAACAGATGAGGCTACAAAGCCAGAAAAGTTAGTAATGTGGGTAAATGATGAAGAAAAGCAAAAAGAAGCAATTAAAACAATTGTTGAAAAGTATACAGCTGAAACTGGCATACAAGTCGAGATGGTCGCTATGTCAATGCTAGACCAAATCGAAGCTTTAGCATTAGATGCTCCCGCTGGAAAAGGACCAGATATCTTCTTCCAGCCACACGATCGTATTGGTGATATCGTAACTCAAGGGTTAGCAGATCCAATTACACTTGATAATACTGGTGATTACAGTGAAACAGCAATAGATGCTGTAACATTTGATGGAGAGGTTTATGGAGTTCCTCATGTAGTAGAAACATATGGTCTTTACTACAATAAGGACTTAGTAGCAGAAGCTCCTGCAACAATGGAAGAGCTAATGGCTATTGCTGCAGAACAAACGGATGCTTCTCAAGATAAATATGGTTTCTTAATGGAAGCAGCAAACTTCTATTTCGTATATCCATTCTTTGCAGGATACGGTGGGTATGTGTTCAATAAAGATGGTGGAGCTTACGATGCAAGTGATATCGGATTAGGAAATGAAGGTGCTGTAAAAGGTGGAGAACTAATTCAATCTTGGTTTACAAATGGATACATTCCAAAAGAAATCACGGGTGACGTAATGAACGGTTTATTCACGGATGGTAAAGTAGCAACTGTTATTACAGGACCTTGGAATATTACAACTTACCGTGATGCTCTAGGCGATAAGCTTGCGACTGCTCCACTTCCAACTCTTGAGAACGGTGAACATCCAAAATCATTCGTTGGAGTAAAATCTTGGATGATTTCTTCTTACTCTGAGAACCAACAGTGGGCAACAGATTTATTAAAGTTTATTACAAACACTGAAAACCAAATGCATTACTATGAGGTAGCAGGTGAAATGCCAGCTAACCAAGCAGCGTTAACAGATGACAAAATTACTAATGATCCTTTAATGAAAGGGTTTGCTGAGCAAATTGCTTATGGTGAGCCGATGCCAAGTATCCCACAAATGCAACAAGTATGGGATCCAATGGGCAACGCTTTAACATTTATCGCTCAAGGAGATGACGTTGCTGAGGTTCTTTCTGAGGCAGTAGATATTATTAACGAAAAGATTGCATCTAGTGGTGCACAATAAAATAAGAAATCGTAAAAAGTAAGTCTCTTACGTATAATAAAGGTGGATAGATGACGGAGTTCGTCCTATCCACCATTATTCTTTACCTTGCATTAAGGGGCAGTTGGTCCCACCCAACCTTAGGCAAATAAGTTATCGATGTAACGTAGATTGGGGAAAAATACCCGAGATAATAAGAACATAGACTAAGATTACCACATCCTGTGGCTACATCTGTGTGACCCACATCGTGGGCCTCAACAAACAATCTGTGGAAAAACACACTTGATTGAAGTTTCACTTTATATTTAGGAGGATTTCCTATGTCTGAGTACATTAATGAAAATAAACTAAATAGGCATAATCCCACAATAGCTATGATCCTATCCATCCTATTTGCAGGTTTAGGACAGCTATATAATCGTCGTTTTCTTAAAGGAACGGTTTTCTTCATTGTTGAAGCTGCCTTTTTGATTGCCTTCTTAGATTTCTTAAATATCGGTCTATGGGGATTATTTACCCTAGGAGAAATTCCGAAAATTGACCACTCTATTTTCTTGCTTATTCAGGGGTTAGTATCTGTTATATTAATTGGATTTGCACTTGCTTTATACATATACAATATCAAGGACGCAAGAAAAGATGCGATTGACCGACAATTAGGAAAGAAAAAACCTTCTATTATTGAAGCTGCAAGAAGTGCATGGGATACGGGTTTTCCATATATCTTTGTCACTCCAGGATTAATTCTTCTGTTATTCATTGTCGTTCTTCCACTGACATTCATGATTTCATTAGCTTTTACAGATTATAATTTGTACAATTCACCACCGAGAAACCTGCTGAATTGGATTGGTTTTGACAATTTTGTTAGCTTAGTATCGATTCCAATATGGAAAAATACGTTTTTTACCGTTATGTCTTGGACGATTGTGTGGACAGTTGTTGCAACTACTTTGCAAATTGGTTTAGGGTTATTTTTAGCCTTACTTGTAAATGATCCAAGAATTAAATTCAAACGTCTAATTCGCACGTTTTTAATTTTACCTTGGGCAGTACCAGCTTTTGTTACGATTCTTATTTTCTCTGCGATGTTTAACGATCGATTTGGAGCGATAAATCGTGATATATTAAGTCATTTTGGTGTGATGATTCCTTGGCTGAGTGATCCTTTCTGGGCAAAGGTTGCATTAATTATGATTCAGACATGGCTTGGCTTCCCGTTTGTATTTGCTTTATTTACAGGGGTGCTTACGAGTATCTCAAAGGATTGGTATGAAGCGGCTGACGTTGATGGTGGTACGCGATGGCAAAAGTTCAGGTTTATCACCCTGCCACATGTTCTATTTGCAACGGCACCACTTCTGATTATGCAATATGCTGGGAACTTTAATAACTTTAACATCATTTACTTATTTAATGAAGGTGGTCCAGCGGTTCGTGGACAAAATGCAGGAGGAACAGATATCCTGATTTCGTGGGTATTTGATTTAACGTTTGAAACAAATAACTACAATATGGCAGCAGCCATTTCAATTATTATCGGTCTTATTGTTGCTGGTTTTGCCATATTCCAATTTAGACGGACGCGTTCCTTTAAAGAGGAGGGGAACATTTAAGTATGAATCCAAAGACAAAGTCAAGAATAGAAGTAACAGTTATTTATTTATTCCTCTTTTTCATGTTTATTGTAATCGGTTATCCGCTGCTATGGACCATTGGATTATCCTTAAATCCAGGGACAAGTTTGTTCTCTGCAACAATGATTCCTGAGAACTGGTCATTAGAGCATTATAAATGGTTGTTTACAGATCCGAGCAGTGATTACTTAACTTGGTATAAGAATAGTATTCTTGTAGCGATTGCAAATGCCTTTTTCTCTGTATTAATTACCGCATTTGTTGCCTATGCCTTCTCAAGATATCGCTTTGTGGGTAGGAAATATGGACTATACGCATTTTTAGTCCTACAAATGTTCCCATCGTTGATGTCAATGGTAGCCCTTTACATCCTATTAAATATGATTGGACTTTTAGATTCTTTAGTCGGGTTAACTTTAATTTATATAGGGGGACAAATTCCATTTAATGCTTGGCTAGTTAAGGGGTATTTTGATACAATTCCAAAAGAGTTAGATGAAGCGGCGAGAATGGATGGAGCAGGTCATTTAGGAGTGTTCTTTAAAATTATGCTTCCTTTAGCTAAGCCAATATTAGCGGTTGTAGCATTATTTAACTTTATGGCTCCTTTTACAGATTTCTTATTACCGCGTATCGTTTTAAGAGATCCAGAGAAATTTACGTTAGCACTAGGATTATTTAACTTTATAAATGATCAGTTTAATAACAACTTTACTCGATTTGCAGCAGGCTCCATTTTAATAGCCTTGCCGATTGCTGTTGTATTCCTGTTCTTACAAAGATACTTAATTTCTGGATTAACAGCTGGAGGTACAAAGGGATAATTGCTTAAATGAAGCCGTTTTAGTAGTGCCTTTTAAAACCTCAGGTTATTGAACGAAGGACAGACTGTTCGCAAGCTAACTCATGAACAAAAATAATACGTAAGGGGGAAACGGAGATTGAGCAAACGGATAGTATTATTGCTTGTCCCGTTTCTTCTTTTTTACGCCCTACCAGTTGGGGCTGTAGAAAAAGAAGAGCGAACATGGCAAGATGAGATGATTTATTTTATAATGGTTGATCGTTTTCATAACGGGGATACCTCCAATGACTATGAGGTAGATTTAAGTGATCCAAAAGCGTACCATGGTGGGGACATAAAGGGAATAACCGAAAAACTAGATTATATAAAGGATCTAGGTTTTACAGCCATCTGGTTAACACCCATTTTGAAGAACGAACCAAAAGGATATCACGGTTATTGGACAGAAGATTTTTATGATGTCGAGGAGCATTTTGGAACACTTGAGGAATTCAAGCAGCTTGTTCAAGAGGCTCATAATCGGGATATAAAAGTAATCTTAGATTTAGTAGTGAACCATACTGGTTACCAGCATCCTTGGCTAAGTGACCCAGACAAACAGGATTGGTTTCATGAACGAAAAGATATTCGAAATTGGGACAGTCAAGAGGATGTAGAGACAGGCCAATTATTTGGTTTACCAGATTTAGCTCAAGAAAATCCTGAAGTTCAAGAGTATTTACTTGAAATGGCAAAATGGTGGATTACCGAAACGGATATAGACGGATATCGTCTCGATACTGTGAAACATGTACCAAAATGGTTTTGGGAAGAGTTTTCCAAAGAAGTAAAAAGTGTGAAAAGTGACTTTTTCTTGATTGGGGAAGTATGGCACGATGATCCTAGATATGTAGCCTCATACGGTGAAACAGGGATCGATTCATTTGTTGATTATCCATTATTCAATGAAATGGTTCGCGTCTTTAGTGCTCCAGATGAATCTCTTAGTAGATTAGAGACCATTTGGAAACGAAACGAAGCTTTTTATGAAAACCCTTACGTGCTTGGAACGTTTATTGATAATCATGATAATCCAAGATTTACAAGAGAGGTACTCTTAAAGAAGCAAAACCCTGAAACGAGATTAAAACTAGCATTAACTTACCTATATGGTGCCCCAGGTATTCCCATTATCTATTACGGAACAGAAATAGCACTTGATGGAGGGGAAGACCCTGACAATCGAAGAATGATGGGGTTTAGAGCAGACCCTGTTATTATTGACTATATGACAAAGCTTGCGTCCATTCGTTCCAAGTTTCCTTCATTAACACGAGGAGATTTCGAGTTGCTATATGAGGATGGCGGAATGGCGGTATTTATACGTTCGTATGAAGATGAATCAACGATTATGGTAGTCAATAATTCAACAGAGACAAAAACAGCTACTATACCTTCTGGTAAAATCGGTGAAAATAAGGAACTAAGAGGGCTTCTGCAGGATCAAATTATCCGTCCATCTGGAGAGTCATTCACAATCACTTTAGACCGGGAACTTGCCAATATCTTTACTGTTAATGAAAAATCAGGATTAAATTGGGGGTTTATTGGAACTCTGATTGGAGTGTGGATTTTGTTTGGGCTTTTCCTGTATTTTGCTAAAAAGCGTGGGAAAAATAAGGCATAAGAAAAGTTTGTTAAACGTCCTATTTCTTCCTTAGTTAGTGAATTTCATCGATATAAAGGCGTATATGCTTCAAAACAAGATCACTCAAATTGGAAACAACATAACACAGACATATAAAGGTCTTATTCGATACAATAAGAGTAATGAATGAGACCGAAGGAGAGGGAGTTCATGGCAGTAACAATCAAGGATGTTGCAAAGTTGGCAAACGTTGCCCCTTCTACTGTATCAAGAGTTATTGCTGATAATCCTCGAATAAGTGAAGAAACGAAGGAACGTGTTCGGGAAGCAATGAAGGAGCTCGGGTATCATCCGAACTTTATCGCAAGAAGCTTAGCTAATCAGTCTACACAAGCACTCGGCCTAGTTATGCCAAGTTCTGCAGATAAAGTCTTTCAAAACCCGTTCTTTCCAGAAGTCATTAGAGGTATCAGTACAATGGCACATGAGAAAGACTATGCATTGTACATGTCAACCGGAGAGACAGAGGATGAAATATTTGAAGGCGTTGTCAAAATGGTACAAGGTAAAAGAGTAGATGGCATCGTCCTGCTATATTCTAGAATTGATGATGAAGTCATCAACTACTTAGTAGAAAATAAGTTTCCTTTTACTGTTATTGGAAAGCCATTTAAAGATGCTGACTCGATTACACATGTCGATAATGACAATTATTTAGCTTCAAAGGAAGTTACAGAATATTTAATAGGCTTAGGACATGATCGAATTGCCTTTGTCGGAGGAAGCTTAAACCTAGTTGTGACAATCGATCGTCTTCTCGGATATGAGAAAGCATTACGTAACTCAAATCTTGTCTACAGAGATGACTACATTGTTCAAGAAGAGTTTTTAAAAGAAGGTGGACGAGAGGCTGTGAAGGAATTATTAGCCTTGACTGATCCTCCTACTGCTCTTGTCGTAACGGATGATATCATGGCTCTAGGTGTGTTAAACACGTTAGCAGAAATGGGGATTAGTGTCCCAGATGATATTTCAGTTGTGAGTTTTAACAATAGTATGTTTTCAGAGGTATCTCGGCCTCCGTTAACCTCCGTAAACATTAATATTTTCGACCTTGGCTGTACAGCCGCTAAATATGTGATCGAGCAAATCGAAAATCCATCAGGTCATGTGAAGCGTGTAATTGTTCCACATAAGCTAGTAAAAAGACAATCCTGCAAAGAAAAATCACTACAATTAAAAACAGTAGAATAATCAAAAAAAGAACCCATAGCGGTACTGCACCCCAGAAGTTAGAGTTGCAAATCTAACCTCTGGAGTGCAGTACCTAGCTGGGTTCTTTTTTGATTTTTAATAAGGCAGGGCATATGTTTTGTCAATGAAAAAAGGGTGGTTTTCCCATTATTCATGACAGTTTTTTTGACCTAGAGTGGCTGGGTGCTGGAGCTGGATTCGAAGTAACTAGTCCATTCTTTTGCTGAAAACTTTTATAGTTTTTCCCCCCGTATCAAATAGAAATATGTTCCTTAGCTTATGTTAAATGACCTTCCTAGTTGTGCCGACAATTTCCGAGGAAATAGTAGCAATTACGATACTTGAAAGCAAGAATTTACAAAAAATTATCTTGAAATTTACAAATATCGCTAATTAGTGTCATATTTACCCTTTACTATAGAAATATAAATCTATTACAATATTAAACGCAATACTAGTTTTATTACTTTTAGGAAACATAGGATGATTAATTTAGAAAGTGAGAGGAGAAAATCATGATTCGTAAAACTTCAAAAGGGATTGTTAGTCTTGCATTAGCTTCTGCTCTAGTAATTGGAGCGTTTGCAGCACCATTTAGCACGAGCTTCGTAGAAGCTGAAACAGAAACAATTAAGGTACAAATATTAGGTGTTAATGACCTTCACGGTAAGATGAGCGAGCAATATGAAGAAGACATAAATGCTGATGGTGTAAAAGAAATAATCGGCCGAATGGATTATCTAGCTACTCATATTAAGGAAAGAGAAGCATTAAACCCAAATACACTGCTTGTAAATGTAGGAGATATGATTGGTGGAAGTCCTTTTAACTCAGCTGCATTCCAAGATGAGCCAATTGTTGAAATTATGGAAGCGATGGGATTTGATCTTGGTGTTTTAGGAAATCATGAATTTGACGAAGGTATTGCTGAATTACAAAGAATGCTAAAAGGTGGAGATCATCCAAACGGAAAGGCTGGATATGACGGAATGAACTTCCCAGTATTAGCGGCTAATGCGTTTGATAAATCTACAGGTGAACTAATCACTGATCCATATCATATTACAGAAATTGGTGGAGCTAAAATTGGTTTCATCGGAGTTGTGACAACAGAAACTCCATATATTATCGTTAAAAATGGAAATGAAAACTTAGAAGTAACAGATGAAGTAGAAGCAATTAATAAATATACTGAAGAGTTAAAATCACAAGGTGTAAAGGCTATCATAGTTCTTGCACATAATGAAGCTAGTCAAGATGGTACTTCCGCAACAGGTGATGCGGCTGACTTTGCTAACGAAGTAGATGATGAGGTTGATGTAATCTTTGCAGCGCATAACCACCAAAAGGTTGTAGCAACAGTTGATAATAAATTAATAGTACAAGCTTACGAATATGGTAAAGCCTTCTCAGATGTAGATCTTGAAATTGACCCAACAACAGGTGATATCGTTAAGAAAACTGCTGATGTAGTTTACAACACGCAGGCAGAAGTTGAAGCAGATGCAACAGTAAAAGCAATCATTGATAGCTACGATGAAAAGGCTAAAGAAAAACAGGCGGTTGTTGTTGGGGAAGCTGCAGCTGATTTGTTAGGTGGATACGGTACATTTGGACTTGGTGACAATGCACTTGGAAACTTAATTGCTGACGGAATGATGGTTGCAATGGATAGTGATTTTGCCTTAATGAACGGCGGAGGAATCCGTGAAGACTTACCAGCAGGTGAAATTACATTTGGTGATCTATTCAATATTCAACCATTTGGAAACTATCTAGTTAAATTCCCTGTAACTGGTGCACAATTAAGAGAAATTCTGAATAAGCAAATCTCAGAAAAATACGGCCCAGACAATTCAATTGCTGGATTCACATATACATGGGATCGTTCAACTTTACAAGTAGTAGATATGTTCCTACCTGACGGGTCAAAAGTTGATGAAAAGGCAGAATATACAGTAACCGTTAACAACTATATGTTTGGTAAATACGGTGCTGAGTTCCAAGGTAAAGAAACTGAAGGACCGACCGATGTGGATGCAACACTTGAGTATGTGAAGTTATTTGATGGTCCAGTTTATTATGAAGCTGAAGGAAGAATCGCTGAGCTATCTAATCGCTTTACTGACCTACCAATTAACCACTGGGCAAATCAATATGTAACGGATTTATTTAACCTGGAAGTAGTGAAAGGCACAACTGAAACTTCATTCTCTCCAGAGAAGACATTAACACGTGCTCAATTTGCTTCTATGATCACTCGTACACTAGGTTTAACTGCAGAAGGAGCTGCTCCATTTGCTGATACAAAAGGATTAGCAGCAACTACTCAAGCAGAAATTGCTGCTGCATTTGAAGCAGGAATTATTAAAGGGGTATCAGCGACTGAGTTCCAACCAAACCAGTCTATAACACGTGCACAAATGGTTACGATGTTAATGCGTGCTTTTAAATTTGAAACGGGCGTTGATTTTACAGACGTTGAAACGAATGGATTTAATGATGTAGCTGGCCTTGATGTAGAAATGGCAGCAGCCGTTTATGCAGCTGCGGAATTAGGATATGTTTCTGGATATGGAGATACATTCAAGCCGAACAACACAGCAAGTAGAGCTCAAGCAGCAAAAATCTTATCTCTTTATATCCTAAACTAACAAAAAATGGACGATCCTCATTGAAGGATCGTCCATTTTATTTTAAGTAACATGTATCTATACTTTTTATAGCTTGTAATTGCCACTTTCTTTCTTCGGTGATAGTAGTCAAGTTCCCCTTTGAGCCAAGCCCCACCGCTTTTACAGCATTATCTGTGGCAACCTTTGTATGTTCCATCATATGCCCAGGTACAATCCAGACCTATAACAAAATAAGCCTCTAGTCTTAAATCAAAATATAACTACGGTACATTATACAGATTATCATACGACGGTATGATTAAACCATGAAAGAAAGGAGGAAATAAGATATGAAAAAATTTGGATTGTTACTTTTAGGTGGAGTTGCAGCGATTATTCTTTTAGCGAATGTAGGCCCTCTAGTTGGATTGGTGATTAGCCTTGCGATCATGTATTACGCATTCAAGGGGTTTATGAAAACAAATTCAACTGTAAGTAAAGTATTTTGGGCAATCTTCGGATTGATTGCATTCGCGGCTACGGCTTCTAATGTACCGGCGATAGTAGCAGTTGTTGCTGCTTATGTTCTGTACATTGTCTATAAAAAATTGAAGCAAACAGATGAAGTGATGGTTGAAAAAAATGATCCATTCACGAACTTTGAAAAAGAATGGGCAAAGTTAAACAGAAACTAATGAATAAAAAGGAGAGATTTTAGATGAGTCTATTTGATCGTATTAAGAATTCAATTGCAGCTGATTTACACGAGGTGTTAGATGAAAAGGAGAAGAAAAATCCTATTGCCTTATTAAACCAATACTTGCGCCAATGTGAAGTTGAGGTTGAAAAGGTTCGCAAATTACTAGAACGTCAACATGTGTTAAAGGAAGAGTTTAATCGTGAGTTAACAAATGCTCAGAAAATGGCAGAAAAGCGCAAGTCTCAAGCTGAAGTCGCCTTAAAAGCAGGAGAATCTCAGCTTCATGAGTTCGCCTATCAAGAGCAGCTTCAATATGAAGAAAGGGCTACTCGTTTAAACACTTCGCTTACACAAGCGGTTCAGCATTTACTAGAGCTTGAAAAGAAGTATGAAGAAATGAAGCATAAGCTTAAGGATATGCAATTGAAGAGAATGGAGCTAATGGGCCGCGAAAACATGGTAAGAGCCGAGCACCGAATGAACCAAGTGATTGATTCAAGCTCAACCTATACAGACAAAGCATCTTCTAGTTTTTCAGATTTAGAAAACTATTTGGAGCGTCTAGAGGAAAAGGTTACTTCAGATTATTACCGTAATACCATAGATGCTAGAATTGCTCAATTAGAAAAAGATATGAAAAAAGAAGAAACCCATTCTAATTAATAGATAAAACATGGTATTCTTAAGGCGTGGTACTCTGCGCCTTTTTCCACTTTGACATCATAGTTCAAATCTTCATATTAATGAAAGAAGGGGGGATCCCCATGTTAAATAAGAAAAAAACAGATTATGTAAGTACGATTACCTTAATTGCGATAGGTCTTCTACTAATAGAAGTTACGTTCTTTAATGGAGGAGTCATGTTCTCGGGATTTTTATCAGGACTATGTATTTACTACGGAAGAAAAAAGCTGCCTTCTACCTTTGGGAAAATCTTATTTTGGTTCGGGTTAATCAGTTTATTCATCACGATTGTCACAATGATGACATTTAAGTTTTTATTATTGGCGATTATCATTTATTTTGTTATTCAATACCTTCAATCAAAACAAAAACCAGTAAAGCTTATCCCTATTATTGAAGAAGCTAATCCAACCATAACTGGGGAACCTATCATTAAACGAAATCCTATTTTTGATAACATCCTCTTCGGTCAAAAGCAAACGCCAGAACATGTTTACGAGTGGAATGATGTGAACATCCATACTGGTGTGGGAGATACGACCATCGATTTAAGTAATACGGTTCTACCAAAAGGTGAATCTGTTATTTCTATTCGTAATTTCATTGGAAACGTAAGGATTCTCGTACCTTATGAAATGGAAGTGAGTGTCAGGCACGCGGTTCTAACCGGTTCGACCACGATCTTTGACCATTATGAGGATCGAGTATTTAACCAGTCGCTGCATTATCAAACTGAAAATTATTTAGAAGCCGAACAAAAAATTAAAATTATCACCTCGATGTTAATTGGCGATATTGAGGTGAAGCGAGTATGAGTATTATTCAAAGGCAGATTCTTACATCTATCGTCCTATGTCTATTCATTTTTCTCATCCTATCCTTAACGTTTTTTAGTGCATTTCCTATTGAGGATTGGTCATACCTTTGGGGGAGGAAAATTATGGATGTCCCGTTTATTGTAATTGCTCCGAGTATAAGTATCATTGGCGGGATTGTGTTCGGTGTTATATCGGGTATGTCTACCCGCAGTCAGCTTAAAACAGTTACCGATACATTACAGCAAATTGAACAAGGGAAACAGCTGAATTTTGAACAGCTTGGACACGATCAAGAACTAGCGAGTATTTGGAATCATGCAGGGAAGATTCAAAAACAAATGATGGAACAAGTGAAGCTTTCGCAAAAGCTTGCAACTGAAAAGGCAGAAGATCTAGAGAAACGAATTCAAGAAATGGTATCACAAGAAAGAAATCGGCTTGCAAGGGAATTACATGATTCCGTGAGTCAACAATTATTTGCAGCTTCTATGCTAATGTCTGCAATTACCGAGGCAAAGTCTGAAACCGATGATCTAGAAACAAAGCAGCTCAAAATGGTGGAAGAGACAATCCATCAATCTCAACTCGAAATGAGAGCACTGCTATTGCACTTACGCCCTGTTGCTTTAAAAGGAAAGTCCCTTCAAGAAGGAATAGAGGAGCTTTTAACGGAGCTCTTACAGAAAGTACCGATGGAAATTACTTGGAAAATTGAAGATGAACCAATGGACAAGGGAGTAGAAGATCATTTATTTCGAATTTTACAGGAATCGGTTTCGAATACATTGCGACATGCTAAAGCCTCAAAACTAGAAGTGTTACTCATTAAACGGGACGAATTTATTATTCTTCGGGTAGTGGATGATGGAAAAGGCTTTGATGTTGAGACATCTAAAACAGGCTCATATGGCTTGCAAAACATGTATGAGCGCGCCGTTGAAATCGGTGGATCGATGAAGATCATTAGTTTAGCAGACAAGGGTACTAGGTTAGAAGTAAAAGTACCGGTGATGGGAAATGGAGGTTAATTAAGCATGATTAAAGTTTTATTCGTAGATGACCATGAAATGGTGCGTATTGGTGTCTCTGCCTATCTTTCAGCACAGCCTGATATAGAAGTCATTGCAGAAGCAGAGGACGGAAGTGAAGGGGTAGAGCTCGCATTAGAGTTACGACCTGATATCATTCTTATGGACCTAGTTATGAAAGAGATGGACGGTATCGAAGCGACTAAAAAAATTATGGAAAGCTGGCCTGAAGCAAAGATTATTATTGTAACAAGCTTTTTGGATGATGAAAAAGTCTATCCAGCACTTGAAGCAGGCGCAACGAGTTATATGTTAAAAACATCGAAGGCCAGTGAGATTGCGAACGCTATCCGTTCGACTTACCATGGTCAATCTGTCCTTGAGCCAGAGGTGACGGGCAAGATGATGACGAAGATGCGTAAAGGGACCAACACTCCTCTTCATGAGGATCTGACGAATCGTGAAATGGAAATTTTACTTTTAATAGCAGAAGGGAAGACCAACCAGGAAATTAGTGATGAGCTGTTCATTGCTTTAAAAACAGTGAAGGTCCATGTTAGTAACATTTTAGGAAAACTTGAAGTGCACGATCGAACTCAGGCAGTCATCTATGCATTTAAAAATTCTCTTGTAAAATAGTCATGTTAATTAATCCTCCATGGATGGGGGATTTTTTTGTTGATTATGGTAGTAGAAACAAATAATGTATTCTGGGTGAAAATGAGGTAAAAAGCGATGGAACAGGATTTTCACCATTTGATATTAAATTATCTAGTAAGATCAACTACGTTTGCCCTATACTCGCTAATAATTTCCGTATATACATAGAATTCATCGATTCGACATATCTAGAGAGTGTCTTGTAGTAATTTTCCGATACTAATTGGTTACATTAACAATATCTAGTAAAGACAGGGAGTATGATTCATGTTTGAGGCAGCTTTATGGGGTGGAATTGCAGGTTCTTCACTCTTGTTGGGGGCATTAGTCGGTATTTTTAAAGATATTCCAAACAAAGTATCAGCTTTTATCATGGCATTTGGAACGGGTGTCCTCATCGGAGCAGCCACATTTGAATTGCTTAGTGATGCAGTTAAGGAGGGAGGGATTTTATATCCTTCGATTGGTTTTCTGCTTGGGGCAACTCTCTTTATCGTGGCAGAGCTCATCATCATGAAAAAAGGCGGACATGAAAGGAAACGCTCTAAAGTAAGCCCGGCTGGCCACGCCGGTATTGCCATTCTAATGGGAACCATTATCGACGCTATACCGGAATCAGTGATTATCGGGGTCAGTTTATTAGAAAATCATACAGTGAGCTGGTTAATTGTAATCGCAATCTTTATAAGTAACTTCCCTGAGGGACTATCAAGTAGTATCGGAATGAAAAAAGATGGATATTCAAAGCTTAAGATTATTTCTTTATGGGCAATTGTTATGCTTCTTTCTGCAATTAGTGCTTTATTAGGATATGCGCTAATTGATACTTCGTCACAACATTTAATTACATCAATTAGTGCTTTTGCAGCAGGGGGAATTTTCGCGATGGTGTCCTCAACGATGATGCCTGAAGCTTTTGAGGAGGGCGGTCCAATCGTCGGTTTTATTTCAGCTCTAGGCTTGTTATGTTCATTAATCTTAACCTTTTACGGATAATGAAAAGTCAACTAAGGATCGCCCTAGTTGACTTTTTTTCTGACTTTTAGGTTTTTCTCGGTCCAGGCAGAGGTCCTTCAAAGTTGGGCGGGTATCCCGGAAAGCCATGGTTCCCATTAGGAGGTCCAGGCAGAGGCCCTTCGAAGTTGGGCGGGTATCCCGGAAAGCCATGGTTCCCATTAGGAGGTCCAGGCAGAGGCCCTTCAAAGTTGGGCGGGTATCCCGGAAAGCCATGGTTCCCATTAGGAGGCCCAGGCAGAGGCCCTTCGAAGTTGGGCGGGTAACCCGGAAAGCCATGGTTCCCATTAGGAGGCCCAGGCAGAGGCCCTTCGAAGTTGGGCGGGTATCCCGGAAAGCCATGGTTCCCATTAGGAGGCCCAGGCAGAGGTCCTTCGAAGTTGGGCGGGTATCCCGGAAAGCCATGGTTCCCATTAGGAGGCCCAGGCAGAGGCCCTTCGAAGTTGGGCGGGTATATTGGTGATCCGTAGTTTCCAGCTACACCTGGAACAGTAGTAGGGTATCTTCCAACACTTGAATTGTTTACAGGTTGATTGATTGGATAATTTGGAGTGGTACTGGTAGTCAGATTAGATGATTGAACTGGATAAAAAGGCGTGTAGGTTGAAAGGTTTCTTTGTTCATGACATGAGGTACATGTATTGTGCTTACTTGGGTAATATGCTCTTCTCATTATAGCCCTCCTTTTTTAAGTACACACTAGCCTATGCAACCATAACCTGTACATTGATAAAATGATTGATGAAATTTTTCCAATCCTTTATGATGTTGAAAAAGAAAAGGTAGGTTTAAGAATATGATTAGAAAACTAAACGAACAAGACCATGAAGTTGTTTTTCCATTTTTAAGTAAAGAGGCTTCCTTTAACCTATTTATTCTAGGAGATATAGAAGCATTTGGATATGAGACTGATTTTCAGGAGCTTTGGGGACAATTTGATGAGGAAGGTAATATTCAAGCGGTTCTTTTAAGGTATCATGAAACATTTACACCATATGCAAGTGGAAAAATAGATGTCGAAGGATTTGCTGAGATTATAAAACAAAGAGGTCAAAAGAAGGTTTCTTTATCTGGTAAATCGAGTATTGCTGAACAATTCGAAGCTGTATCAGGTCTGAATTTAGGAAATAAGAAGGCAACATTCTTTGCAGAATGTCGAACAGCTAGAAGCTCTCATCCTTTAAGGAGGAGAGCTTTTATATGAGCTAATGAAAGAGCTTATAAATCATTAGGATAGATGGACTATAAAAAGAAACCTTCTTATAAACACACAGCTAATAACCGGCGTCTGATAACAGGTGTTAGTTAAATTTTGCTATTTATACCCATGCAGAACCAACAATGATTAGAAGAATGAACAGAACTACAATCAACGCAAAGTTGTTATGCATGCAAGAACACCTCCTTGATTTGCCTTACACTTATAACCTATGGCGAGAGTGTGAACTTTGGGTGGGCAATTGTCCATTGCTGAACAAAACTGGGCAGTGTTTTTTTACAATGATGACCGATAAAAAGAGCTCTCTTTTCTTAGCAAGAGGGCTCTATTTATGATGATATTTTATTACACCCAAGCAGATCCAACGATAATTAACAAGATGAACAATACAACAATCAACGCAAAGTTGTTGTGCATAATGTAGCACCTCCTTGATTTGCCTTACACCATATACATATGGGTGGGGACCATGGTTTGGGTGGGCGAATGTCATACATTGAGTAAAACTGGGCGAATCACCATTTATCCCGCTCCAACTGGCGCTAAGTCCCCCACTTCAAAACTTTAGATGAATCGAGAAGTTTAAGTGGGGGATAAGCGCCAGTAAGAACCCGATAATATGAGCACAGACTAAGATCGCCACATCCTGTGGCAACGTCTGTGTGACCCACATCATGCCGGCCGGGGCTAACAATCAGTGGGGGATGAGGAAAACCCCCACTGATTGAAGTTTCACTTTATACTAGGTAGAAATAAATTTTTGTTTGATACAGGTCATGAACCGTGATGATTTTGTATGGCTTCCAGTTAGGGAGGGCAAACGTGTGTGAAATAATAATCGTTCCAGGCGCTAGTTGTTTTTGAAATTGATCCTGAAGACGAGTCATGGCCTTTGGATAAAGGTAACATACTAGGAAATCATGTCTTGATAAATCAACTTGATATATATTCTTCCGTTGAATTCGTAGATTTTGATGACACGAAATCGTATTTTTTATTCTCATAAATAAATACGGAATCCATGAATTTTCATATGCAGTGACCGTTGTAGGTGAATATTTTTTAGCAATAGGAAATGCCAGTGTACCAAAGCCAGCGCCAAGCTCTGCGATATTGTTGCTAGGATGAGCTGGGAGGTGTTGCAAAAGTACATCTTTTACGATTGAAGAGGTGGGCATGGAAGAAATCCCATTAATAATGGAAAAGATGAAGATTAAAAGGATGGAAGTGAAGGTGATGATTACAAGTATGGATAATAATAACATTCAACTCTCCTCCCTCTATGTTTATTATAGCAAAGTATGAGGTCATACATCCGTTCAAAGTTTTGTCCGATGGTCATACAAAAGTTATGACTGACGGCACTAATAAACTTTTCTCATTAAATTTATAATGAGTATAGACATGATTAAAGGAGATTTAATGATGAAAAAGTGGATATTTTTAGGTAGCATTTTCACGATGCTGGTAGGCTGTAGCAGTACACGTGTTTTCGAAGAAAGTAGAGAGTTAGAGTTAGCTACTACTAGTGGGGTCGAACGATTAAACGTACAAACAACTTCAGGTGATCTGATAATAAAAGGAGATAAGGACGCTACAACGATTTCGGTAGTCGCCGAAATTAAACGCTCTGAATCTGTTAAAGAAGATGCCATTGTGTTAACTCTTGAACAAGAAGGTAACGAGGCTGAGCTTGTTTCAAAGTTTAGACCAACGTTTGGGTTTATGACAAGGCAATCAATGGATATTACCGTAACTGTACCTTCTCATTTATCTGTATTTGTTAAGGATGAATCTGGAGATCTACGTATTTCAGATATTGATGGACATGTTGAAATCGACGATGATTCAGGGGACATTTATGTGAAAAATGCGAGTAATCTATCTAAAATAAAGGATGATTCTGGTGAGATCATCGTGGAGAATTCAGCTGGATTACTAACAATTGACGATGAATCTGGAGATATTGAAGTACTAAATACAGTTGGAATAAAAAAGATTCATGATGATTCAGGTGCAATTCTAGTAGAAAGCTGTACGGGAGAATTGCAAGTAGACGACCAATCAGGGGATTTGGTAATAGTTGACCATTCTGGTAACGTTTCTATTGTCGATGGAAGCGGTGAGATTGACATTGCTAGACTGGAGGGAAGTATTGTCGTGGAAGATGAGAGCGGAGATATTTCTATTAATAATGTAACAAACGATGTAACCATTGAAAATGACGGCTCTGGTTCCAAGCACATTAGGGGTGTAAAAGGAAAGATAATAGATTAGTATAGAAGAAAGCCGACAAGTCGGCTTTTAATTGTGGAGCAAGATTATTTTTTCCTGTTGATTCTTCATTTGTTTTCGATGGATGTAGGAAACAAACAAATATTGTCCAATTCCACCCACAATTAGGAAAATGGCGGATAGTAGGAATAACAGTTCTCCCCCACCATGGAGTAAAAGCAGTCCTCCAACAAATGGTCCAACCGTTCTTGAAATGTCCCAGTGTATCCCATACAAGGAAAAGTATAAGCCACGGTGTTGTTCAGGGGCAAGTTCAGATACATAACGGAGGAAATGATTAAGGCCAATGCTTTGCCCGACAGTTAATATTAATTGGGTAAAGAGTAACCAGAATAAATGAGTGGAAAATCCAAATCCGATGGCACTTATAAAAAAGCAAAGATAGGAAATGGCGACAATTTTTGTCATTGGTAGCTTTTCTGTCCATTTTACGAGAACGATTTGTAAAAAAGTGATCATGAGTGCTTTTACGGTCGTAATGATCGTCAACACCGTTAAGTAATTAGGGAAGAGATCCTGTACAAAAATCTTATAATTAGTTTCTACTTGACTATAGAAAAAGCTTATAGGAATGGAGAACACCATTATACCTAATACAAAATGATGTTTACGTAGAAACTGTTGGACAGTTAAAGCTGATGTAGCTGAATTTGTTTCAATCTCTTTCGTCATTTGCTTTGGGGCAGTTTCCGGAAGCTTCAACCAAACAATGATTGCATAAAGGAATAGACTGAGTGCTTCGAGTCCAAAAATAAAGTCTGGTTGATAGGAATAAACGAGTAAGCCAAGTAATGGTCCTATGGTAATAGCAAAGGATTCTATCGTACTAATGATAGAAAAGACCTCAGAACGTCGTTCCACTTCCGTACAGTCAACAATTTGTGCTCGCTGGGCTGGAATAAAGATTGACCTTCCAATTCCATTGAGTACATATAATAGTGCAAAGAAAAATACGGACTCGGCAAAAATAAAGCCTGCCATGGAAATAGCCTGCATGAATAAAGCGATCATCATCATTTGCTTTCTGCCATACCGATCTGTTATTCCACCGCCAAGTAAGGTAAAGATAATATCACTTAAAGGTTGTAATCCAACAATGAGCATGGGGAGTAATAAATTTCCATCTAGTTGCTCATGCAAATAAATTATCATAAATGGAGCAAGCATCGAGCCGGTTATGCTTGTTAAAAACGCCCCTAAAAATCGAATGCGAACTGGCTCACTATAACGATGGTATAGCTTTTGAATTGAATTCATAGTTTCACCCTTTCTCTTGCCTTTATTTTAAGTACAAGAGGGAAGAGGAAAAAGAGTAGAAAAAATTCATGATTTCTTCATCTTTTAAGAGAGAAATATGTACCCAAATCTGATTCATAAGCGAACAAAAGGCTCAGGGCGCCCTTTTTATCCTAAGGCAGAGCATATAACCTGTCATGAAAAAAGGGTGGTTTTGCCTTTTATTCATGACAGGTTATTTGTCCAAGGAAAAAGTGATTTTTCTTTTTCCCTCGAGTAGGATGAAATGGCAAAGATCGTCGCCATTTCATCTTGGCTGGGCGCTGGAGCTGATTTAGCAGTAACAAACACCAGAAACTTATACTTTCTGGTGTATGAAATAATATTTTTACACATAAAAAAGTCCCAAGACTATGCTACGATTGAACTACTTAACCAAGTTAACTCAATCATTTACCAACCCGCCAAGGAGGCCATAGTCAATGAGACTACTTAAGAGTAAACAAGGATTAAGAAGAAGTCAATTCGCACAAGAAATTAGAGGAGCTAATTTAGAAAAAGTTTTGCTTGTACCCATAGATGTATCAAAGGTTTTACAAAAAGCGATGATTTTAAATTACTATGGAGAGGTACAGATAGCACCATTCTCTTTTATGGTAAATAAGACTGGGATGAACAGTTTAATAAATAATATTGAAGCGGCTAAACTTGCTTGTCATGCAGAAAGAGTGTTTATCGGTATTGAAGCAACCGGGCATTATTATGAAGATATCGTTCGTATCCTTACGGATATGGGATACTCTGTTCATATTATTAACCCATCTTCTACAAATGAAGAGAGAAAACAACATCTTACTAATACAAAAACGGATGATATTGATTTGTATTTGATAGCTGAAGCGTTAATTGGTAATAAAGCTACGAATGCAAAGTTAGTAAAAGGAGAATACAAGAAGCTTCAACATCTTACCCGTGCCAGGAGAAATGAGATTAATAAACGTTCCCGTATAAAGATGGAAATTCGGACAATACATGATCAAATATGGCGTGAATATCAAGGTTTCAGTACACTCGAGAACGGAAAAGTGA